>NZ_JAKJHX010000001.1:0-6841 GCF_021648855.1 Tychonema litorale BBK16
TCAAGGAAGATCGAGAATTAATTGAACTAGCAACGCTGAATTTAGACGCGGCAAGGCGAGCCAAAGATGCCACAGCTTATGTTTCCGCTTTGCAGTATTTGACCGCAGGTATGGACGGTTTGACTAATGATATTTGGGATTCCCACTATGACTTAGCCTTTGCTTTGCATATGGAACGGGCAAATGTTGAGTATTTAAACGGCTATTTTGAAAAATCAGAAGGATTTATCAATATAACTTTACAAAAAGCCCGATCGCCTTTAGAGAAAGTAGAAATTTACAACCTGCTGATCGTACAGTACACCCTGCGCGCCAAGTACGAGGATGCAGTCAAAGCTGGCATCAAAGCCTTGAACTTGCTGGGAATCGATTTACCCCTAGATGGGCTGCAAACCGTAATTTCTGAAGAATTTGAAGCAGCAAAGAACAGTTTAGCCGATCGCGAAATTGCTTCCTTAATCAACGCCCCCGAAATGACTGTCCCCGACAAAAAAGTCGCAGTTAAATTAATCACAAACTTGCTAACATCCGCGTACCTCAACAACCCAGATTTGTGGAAAGTCAGCGTATTAAAAGGACTTAATCTTTCTCTCAAATACGGTTTGGTTCCCGAAGCATCTCTGTGCTATGCAGGTTATGGTATGTTCTTGAATGCCGTTTCTGGAGATTACAAAACCGCCTATCAATTTGCCATGCTATCGCTAAATTTGAGCGAAAAGTCAGGGAATTTGGGTCTAAAATGTCGAGCCTGTTCGTCACTGGTCAGTATTTTTCATTACTGGTTTAATCATATCAAAGAAGCCTACGCAATTAGTAATGAAGGATATCAAGCTGCTTTAGAATCTGGGGATTTAGAATATGCAGGCTATATTCTGTCCAACCGCATAGCAAATTATTTCTTTCAAGGTAGAGACATCGCCCAAGTGCTCGCAGATACAAAAGGATATTTGCAATTTAGCCAAAAAACCAAAAATCAACTGGTAACTGATACATTATTAGGAGTTGAGTTAATCCTTCGCAACCTCAGTAAACTAACTACTGATAAACTGGTCTTTGAGAACGAAGAAATTACCGAACTTGAGTATGTATACAATTGTCAAGCACATCAAAACTTGTACTCGCTCTGCCTGTATCAGATTCGCAAATGCCAGGTATTGTACTTGTATGGTCACTACAAAGAAGCATTGGAATTGGCTCTAGAAGTGGAAAAACAGCTCTCATTTATTACAGGAGCCATTCCAGCGACAGAATGGAATTTTTACTTTTCTTTAGTCCTGATTGCTGTTTATCCAAATGTTTCAAAACCTGAGCAAACCCTATACTTAGAGAAATTAGAAAAAAATCAAAAACAAATGAAAATTTGGGCAGAAAACTGTCCAGAAAATTTCCTCCATAAGCACGTTTTAGTACAAGCAGAAATAGCCAGAATTTCCAAAAAAGACTCAGAAGCTGTAGAGTTATACGACTTCGCCATAACTTTAGCTCAAGACAATGAGTTTGTCCAAAATGAAGCGTTGGGTCATGAATTAGCGGCCAAATTTTGGTTAAATAAAGGCAAATATCAATATGCCAAAATCCACTTGCGCGATGCTCATTCATGCTACCAACGCTGGGGTGCAGCCCGAAAAGTAGATGATTTAGAACTGAAATATCCACAGTTGCGCGAAATGACACCCCTCAACGGCAATTTTGCGCTAAACCAAACTACCACAACTATTCATACTTCTACTGGTAGCGATGCGAGGGCGCTGGATTTAGCAACGGTAATGAAAGCATCTCTGGCGATTTCAAGCGAAATTGTCCTCGATAAATTGCTAGCTTCTTTGATGAGAATATCGCTGGAAAATGCAGGTGCTCAATTAGGTTTTCTGATTTTAGTTAAAGATGGCAAACTTTTAATTTTAGCGAAAGCCTCAGTATTTGAGGAAGATGTAGCGATGTTGCCCTTTACTCCTCTTGAAGAAAGTCAGGATTTACCTGTGACGGTGATTAATTATGTAGAAAGGACTCGCTTGGATTTGGTTTTGAGCAATGCTGCGGCTGAGGGACTGTTCACCGCAGATCCTTATGTCGCCAAACATCAACTCCAATCTATTTTGTGTACTCCGATTGTGAATCGAGGCAAACTAATCGGCATTCTTTATTTGGAAAACAATTTAACTATTGGAGCATTCACTCCTCACAGATTGGAAGTTTTAAGGTTGCTTTCTTCCCAAGTTGCTATTTCTTTAGAAAATGCTTTGCTTTATAATTCAGTGGAACAGAAAGTGCAAGAACGGACGCAGGAGTTGAATGAAAAGAATGAGAGTTTAGAACAAACTTTGCGAGAGCTAAAATCAACTCAAGCTCAACTGATTCAAACAGAAAAAATGTCTAGTTTGGGGCAAATGGTGGCGGGGGTGGCTCACGAGATTAATAACCCTGTAAGTTTCATCTACGGCAATCTTACGCCAGCGAGCGAATATGTCCAAGATTTGTTGAAATTGATTGAGCTTTACCAGCAGCACTATCCCGAACCGAGTGATGAGATTGTCGATGAGATAGAAACAATTGAACTGGAATTTTTGATTGGAGATTTGCAAAAGCTGCTGGATTCAATGAAAGTGGGGGCTGAAAGAATCCGGGATATTGTGTTGAGTTTACGGAATTTCTCGCGCCTCGATGAAGCACAAATGAAGTCGGTGGATATCCATCAAGGTATTGACAGTACGGTGATGCTGTTGCAGCCGCGCCTAAGAAAAGAGGGCGGGCGTTTGGGAATTGAGTTGATTAAAAATTACGCGCAGTTGCCGTTAATTACTTGTTATGCGTCGCAGTTGAATCAGGTGTTTATGAATATCTTGACAAATGCGATTGATGCGTTGTTGTCGGTAAGGGATTGTCCAGAACAGTATGAACAAAAGCCTACTATTACGATCGCAACGGAGGTGACTGAACGGCATTCTGTGATTATTAGAATGGCGGATACTGGGCCAGGGATGAGTGCTGAAGTGCTGCACAAGATATTTGACCCGTTTTTTACTACTAAGCCGGTGGGTTCTGGTACTGGTTTGGGGCTGTCTATTTCGCACTCGATTGTTGTTAGTTCTCACGGTGGTCAATTTAGTTGTGTTTCTGCACCGGGAGAGGGGAGTGAGTTTATTATTGAAATTCCGATCGCGCCTCGGCAGGTTTTGTAAGGAAGGAAAGAAAGACGGGGCGAATATAGTAAGGTGCGTCGCCTTAGAGAATCTGCAAGTTTCATTTTTCATCCTAGGGCGACGCACCCTACAATTTAGCACTAGACTAGAATGACCAAAAAATGGCGATCACATTTGATAGAAAAAGTGGAAAAAGTGCGATCGGCAACATTCTAATAATGAATGAAAATGAATGAAAATTAGGCGACACCCAGCGCATCCAGCAGTCTCCTTTGATTTGATTCAAGCCACGTTTCAAATCTCAGCGTCTCCATAACTGCATCTACTATTTGCTGACGATTTCCCTTTCCTTCAAGTAACCTGCCTGTCCAGTAAATTAGCGAACTGGCGCGTTGCAACTTCCATACTGCAATTACAGCCTTCATTTCTGCCACAGTCAGGGAAGAACAAGTTCGATAACCCGTACTGAAGGCTTGCACAATCTCCTCGAATCGATCGTCCTTCCACGGAAAGGACGCAAACTGATCTAAGCTACTGAGATAATCCAAAAGCCGCAAATCGCGCGTGGCGAACTCAAAATCTAAAATCCCAACGACGCGATCGTTTTCAACAAGAATATTCGGTGTAATATAATCCGCATGAATGGTTTGGATAGGAAGCGTTGCGTAGAGTTGAGGGGCGGCTTCGATCGCCTCACTCAACAGTTGACTAAAGCGCTCCTGTTCTTCCAATCCTAGACTCAAAATTTGCACAACAGTTAAGGGATCGCTCACTTGTGGATGAATCCGATCTAACGCTCCCCAAAATGGCAATCTTGCGAATTTACCCTGCGGATCAAACTTGGCAAGCTGATGATGCAACTTCGCTAAGACAAAGCCAGCCGATTGAATTTGGTTAAGGTTTTGCCGATTCATAGCTTGTCCGACTATCCGAGGAAATAAAGCAGCATTGAGCGATCGACCATCAGCTTCAACTAGAATGAAAGTCTCACCAGAAGTAGTACGGATTGGTACTGGAATCGCAAAAGAGAAATCAGTGGATTGCAAGAAGGTGAGCAATGAATGTTCGTATTGAATCTGGACAGTTTCAGTGGTTGCTGCGTAAAGTTTCAAAACAAACCGATTGTCTGGTGTGTAAACAAAATAGGTTGCCTGACTTGAACCTTGCGCTGTCGGTTCAAACGTCGCCTCAGCCAGAAATGACCAATGATTAGAAATGACTTGTTTTACCGATTCTGAAGGGCTAGGATTATTCTGCATATTTGCTCTCATCCCTTGCTAGTGGCTGAAAATAGATATGACTGATGACTACTCACCCAAAGCCTGCCGCTGAGCCTCCAACAATTCCTGAATCCCAGTTTCTGCCAAATCCAAAATTTGATTCAACTGACTCCGACTAAAACTTCCTTCCTCCGCAGTTCCCTGAATTTCAATAATATTCAAATCCCCATTCATCACCACATTACAATCAATTTCCGCCGCCACATCTTCCAGATAATTCAAATCTAAAAACAATTCTCCTTCCAAAAGTCCCACAGACACCGCCGCCACTTGGCGAATCAAAGGAGACCGCACTAAATCACCTTTTTGCACCAACTTATTCAAAGCATCAGCCACAGCCACAAACGCACCATTGATAGAAGTCGTGCGAGTCCCAGCATCCGCTTGCAAAACATCAGCATCGACCAGAATCGTTCGCTCTCCTAATAGTTCCATATCCAAGCACGATCGCAAACTCCGGCCAATCAACCGCTGAATCTCTTGAGTGCGCCCCGATAACTTCATAAATTCCCGCTCTTGTCGCTGCGGCGTAGAGCCTGGTAACATTCGATACTCCGCAGTCAGCCAACCTTTGCCAGTATTCTCCAGAAACTTAGGCACTCCCGGCTTAATCGTAACGCTGCACAGTACCTGAGTATCGCCGCTTTTTGCGAGCACTGAACCGCTGGCAAATTTGTTGAATTCGCGATCGAAACTAATCGGACGAAGTTGATTTGGCTGTCTGCCATCGGCACGTTTTATAGACATAAGTTATTTGTGATTTGTGACTTTTTATTTATTATTTGTTATTTGTAACACTCAACAAATAACGGCTACTGTCAACTAGCAACTGACCCTTCGACTACGCTCAGGGAACGCAACTGACTACTGCCAACTAACTATTAACTATTAACTATTAACAACTTTAAGAATATCTTGCTGCACTTGTTCTGGTGATTGATCGCCGTTGATAGTTAACAGTTTATTTCGATATTCATAGTAATCTAAAATCGGGAGAGTTTGCTCATAGAATAAATCGAGCCGGCGCTGCAAAATTTCTGGGCTATCATCCGATCGATCTCTTTCGATCGATCGACTCAATAATACCTCATTCGGAACCTTCAACCAAATCGCCCAATCTAGCTCTTGTCCCAAATCTGAGAGCAAAAAATCTAACTCCTCACCTTGAAAAGCCGTTCGCGGATAGCCCTCCAACACCCAGCCATTAAAGACATCCCACAGCAACAATCGGCGACGAATGAATTGAATCATCGTTGCGTCAGGAACTAATTCCCCTGTTTCCACATAGGGCATCGCTAACTTGCCCAAATCTGTTTCAGAGACAATCGCCTCCCGCAAAATATCCCCCAAAGCCAGCAAAGGAATGCTCAAATGGTTGCATAGTTCTTGTGCCTGAGTTCCCTTTCCTGCTCCTGGCCCTCCCAGAATTACCAATCTCACTATGCTTTGCTCCTAGCGCTGCGACATTCAAAGTTTAACGGTT
Organism: Tychonema litorale BBK16; assembly: GCF_021648855.1. Lineage (GTDB taxonomy): Bacteria > Cyanobacteriota > Cyanobacteriia > Cyanobacteriales > Microcoleaceae > Microcoleus. The sequence continues at coordinate 5,904 of NZ_JAKJHX010000001.1, forward strand.
ATTGTGAAAAATCGGGCAAAATGGCTGCGATCGCCACTACAGCTAACTTCTGATAACTGGTACATTTAGTGTTTGATCCGATTTGCGATCGGCCAGGTACACTATATATTGTCAAGCAGGTTTCTTCCATCTCAAAGTCGAAGCAGCCCTCAAGACTTAGTTGTTGATTAGATTATTGCCCTATGGTTGCCCAGTTAAAAACTCCTAACCTCAATTTGACCCACAGCTTGCCCTACACTGTTGAAGGGCTGGTGCAAGTCTTTACAGGCCCGCACCGCTGCTTTTTTACAACTGTGATGGCTCAGGCGCTACGAATTGCAGGACAGGGGACTGCGGTGCTAGCGGTGCAGTTCCTCAAAGGGGGAATTAATCAAGGACACCAGCATCCGATGCGACTGGGGCAGAATTTAGATTGGGTGCGGTGCGATTTGCCACGCTGTATTGATAATGCTGATTTAGATGAGCTAGAGTTAGGTGCGATCGCCCAATTGTGGCAGTATGTTCAAGAAGTTGTCCGCGAAGGCCGTTATGCCCTAGTGATTCTCGATGAGTTGAGTCTCGCGGTTAATTTGGGTTTGATTCCTGAAGCAGAAGTTTTGGCATTAATTGATAGCAAGCCGCATCATTTGGATCTGATTTTTACTGGCCCATTGATGCCCCAAGGAATTTTGGATGTGGCAGATCAAATCACTGAAATTCGCCGCACTCAAGGACATTGATTTAAGTTACCAATACCAGTTCCCTGAGCGGAGTCGAAGGGCAAACAATGCCAGTATTGTAGGCGTGAAATCAAGAGTAGGGGCAATTCATGAATTGCCCTGTTAAAAGAATTGCCCTGTTAAAAGTGGGGCAATTCGTGAATTGCCCCTACTTTTAACAGTGAATCGCCCCTACTTTTAACAGTGAATTTCCCCTACTTTTAACCGTGAATTTCCCCT
>NZ_JAKJHX010000001.1:6941-24372 GCF_021648855.1 Tychonema litorale BBK16
ACTTTTAACCGTGAATTGCCCCTACTTTTAACCGTGAATTGCCCCTACTTTTAACCGTGAATTGCCCCTACTTTTAACAGTGAATTGCCCCTACTTTTAACCGTCAACAATAAATAATCATTCCGCTAGAATCGGAATTGATATGAATCTTCCCAAACAAATACCAAATTGGTCGATCGCACCAATCCTAATTATCGGCATTTTAGCCGTATCAACTTCCTCAATCCTGATTAGACTCGCCAACGGTTCAGCAAACAGTAGTGGCCTCGGTTTCAGCTTGGTACTCGCAGCTTCTCGCTTGACAATATCAGCCTTAATTCTGCTTCCAGCTTGGTCAAAAATTCAGTGGAATACACTGCAACCGGGAGCTCGGCGCTATGCCGCTGCTGCGGGTTTGTGTCTCGCCCTGCACTTTGCCCTGTGGATTACCTCACTTTCCTATACTTCGATCGCAGCTTCCACCGCCCTAGTCACCACAAATCCCGTCTGGGTAGCACTGTTGTCGCGGTTCTGGTTTGGCGAAAAACTCAGCAAATTGTCCGTAGTGGGCATTGCAGTGGCTCTGGGAGGGACGATCGCGATCGCCCTAGGTAGTGCAGGTGGCAGCGGTGATGGTAGCAGCATGATGTTAGGTAATTTCCTTGCCCTGGCTGGTTCCTGGGCTGTCAGCCTGTATTTGCTTTGTGGGAGGGAAGCTCAACGGCGGGGACTGGGAATTGGTGGCTATGTGGCGATCGCCTATACTATAGCTGCGATCGTCCTTTTGCCTCTACCCCTAGTCTTCAAAACCAGTTATACAGGCTATCCGCACATTGTATATTTTTACATTTTATTAACAGCAGCTTTGCCTCAATTAGTCGGCCACACGATTTTGAATTGGGCTGTGGTAAGGGTATCGCCCACTTTGGTAAGTCTGGCGATTTTGTTTGAACCAGTGGGTGCTAGTTGCTTGGGTTATTTGGTGTTTGGGGAAGTGCCGGGGCCGATGGTATTGATTGGTGCTGGGGTGTTATTGTGCGGAGTTGCGATCGCCACTTTTGGAGCAAAATAGTTAAGTAAGTCCTCTAGGTAAACAATCCAAAAATGTGTTAAAGTGAGTGGCTATAAGGACAAAATATAGTTAGAATATAAAGAATAGATAATTAAGAATAGGTCTTGCAAACAATGACTTTTAATGATGTAGTTGAAGTAGTCAAAGGTCTTTCCACGGATGAAAAGCAGGAAATTCAACTGTTGTTGAATCAATATATCCGTGAAGAACGTCGCGATCAGATATATAACAACTTCAAGTTAGCACAGGTAGAACACCAAAAAGGTGAACTGAAGTTTTCCTCTAATATTAACGAACTGAGACAACTTATAGAGGAATGATCGTGGAAGTTAGTTTTAGTTCGGCTTTCAAACGCGCCTTCAAAAAGCGCATCCAAGGCAACACAGATTTAGAGGAAAAGTTTTGGCAAAAATTGGAACTGTTTACTGCATATCCTTATGATCCGACATTGAAAACACATAAACTATCCGGCAAGCTTAAGGAATTCTGGAGTTTTAGTGTAGATTACGATGAAAGAGTATTGTTCTACTTTACAGAAGATGGTAAGGCTGTATTTGTAGATATTGGTAACCATGATCAGGTGTATTAACTATTCGACTAATATATCATGGGCTCTAAGAATAACTTTGCAAAAATGAGAACAGTAGATTTATTTGCAGGCTGTGGAGGCTTATCACTTGGATTTCAAAATGCTGGATTCAATATAGTAGCAGCTTTTGACTACTGGAATCCAGCTATTCAAGTATATAAAGAAAACTTCCAACATCCGATATTTGAGAAAGACCTATCACAAGCAGATATCTATTCATTTATCAGTGATTTCAATCCAGATATCATTATTGGTGGGCCTCCATGCCAAGATTTTTCCAGTGCCGGTAAAAGAGATGAGAATCTGGGGAGAGCAGATTTATCCTTAGCCTATGCGAAGATTATTACTAATATTAAGCCTAGATGGTTTGTCATGGAGAACGTTGCCAGAATTCAAAAGAGCCAAATTTTAGAGGAAGTTTTAGAAACATTTAGAACCAGTGGCTATGGTTTGACTTCTGCTGTCTTGAATGCCAGCTATTGTGGAGTTCCACAAGCTAGAAAACGATATTTTTTGATTGGTCAATTGGATGGAGAAGATGGTATTCTGAGTCCTTATCTAACCAAAAATCAGTCTAAAACTCCTATGAATGTTTTTGAATATTTAGGTGATGATTTAGGTATTGAGTATTTTTATCGGCATCCGAGAAGTTATAAGAGAAGGGGAGTTTTCAGTATCTACGAACCTAGCCCGACAGTTCGAGGTGTGAATCGTCCAATTCCCAAAACGTACAAAAAGCATGAAGGTGATTTGTGCGATATTGATGAAAAGTTACGCCCTTTGACGACTATTGAACGGAGCTATATTCAAACATTTCCTAAGACGTTTAAGTTTAAGGGAAATAAGTCAGATTTAGAACAAATGATTGGTAATGCTGTTCCTGTGAAGCTGGCTGAGTATGTGGCTGGCTGCATCCTGGAATATAGCAGATTGAAGGTTTATGACGTACATTCAATATTCGCTACAAGAGCTAGTTCAGCGGAATAGAATTAACTTATTAGTTGATCAACCTATTAGCCAGGGAATTAATTCCCTGGCTATATCGCCCTATTTACCGCAGAGTCACAAACTCTTCAGCAGTTGATGGATGAATGCCAATAGTCACATCGAAGTCTTTCTTCGTAGCTCCCATATTAACAGCGATCGCCATTCCTTGAATAATCTCGCCGGCATCTTTCCCCACCATGTGCACGCCCAAAACTCTGTCAGTATTAGTTTCAACAACTAACTTGACAAAAGTCTTCTCATCTGCACCTGTCAAAGCGTGAAACATCGGTCTAAACTTGGCTGTGTAACACTTAATTGAGTCGGGAAATTTTGCTCTAGCCTGCTCTTCATTTAACCCAACTGTAGCTGCTTCCGGCTGCGAAAATACCGCTGATGCTACATTCTCGTAACTGATTGCTCTAGGGTTATTACCAAATTCCGTATCGGCAAAAGCGCGGCCTTCGGCGATCGCAATTGGTGTTAAATTAATCCGGTTGGTACAGTCTCCCACTGCAAAAATGTGTGGCTGACTGGTGCGGCTGTCTTTGGTAACTGCGATCGCACCTTTGTCTGTTTCTACTCCTGCATTTTCTAAACCCAATTTTTCTAAATTAGGCCAGCGTCCAGTAGCGCACAATAAGGCATCTACTGTCAAGGTTTCTTGCGATTTTCCCGACAGTGTTAATTTTAATCCTTCTGGGGTTTTCTCAATTTGTGCGATCGAGCTTCCTGTCAAAAATTCAATTCCGTGCTTCACCATTCCTTCTTGCACATTGGCGCGAAGTTCTTCGTCAAAGTAGTGCAAAATGCGATCGCGCCGGATGATTTGAGTTACTTGACTTCCCAACCCATTCATAATGCAAGCAAATTCAACGCCGATATAGCCTCCACCCAAAATTGCCAACCGTTTTGGCTGTTCTTTTAATAAGAAGATTTCGCGGGAAGTGATCGCGTGTTCGATGCCGGGAATATCGATTCTGTGAGCTTCGCCGCCAACAGCAATTAAGATTTTAGCAGCGGTGTATTTTTTGTCGCCAACTTCGACAGTGTGGGAGTCGATAAATTTGGCGTATCCTGAGATTAATTCGACTCCGGCTTTTTCGAGGAAGCTGATGTGCAGTTTGCTGAGTCGTCGCACTTCTGTATCTACAGTGGTGACGAGTTTTTTCCAGTCGAAGCTGCTTTCTACAGGGCTCCAACCGTAGCCGATCGCATCTTCGTACAAATGCGAAAATGTTGAGGCGTAAACCATTAGTTTTTTGGGTACGCAGCCGCGAATTACGCAGGTTCCTCCTACTAAGTCGTTTTCGGCGATCGCCACTTTTGCCCCGTAGGATGCAGCCCGCTTGGAACTCGCTAATCCGCCGGAACCAGCACCTATCACAAACAAGTCGTAATCGTATGTCATAATTGTCCTTACCAGCTATCTTGAACTTATCAAGTTCACTTAATTTTTCTTAATGGTAGCTCAAAAATTCGCCTTTTTTTTCAAGGTAATCGCTTGACTTATTGTGGTTGACATGATATCATTTGATAATGGGAGTCTGAGCATTTTTAAGCATAACTACTCAAACTCCCATTATTAGATTATACATCAAGCCAGCGCCGAAAAACATATCGAAATGTATACTTTTTTGGACCGCGAAAATTATCAGCTATCAAAGAAATTTTCAACCACAGATAGACACGGATCTAAGCAGATTAGTCTAGGGATAGGGAGAAACAAATTGCGATCGTTCAAAAACATTACAGTCAATCTGAAATAGTTCTCGGAGACAACCACAATGCAAGTCACAACCACAGAAATCATTTATCCATCCAGCGACGGTGAACCAATGGCAGAAAGCACAACTCAATACAAATTAATTGTCAAAATTCAAGCAGGTTGCGAATCGCTGTTTAAAAATGACCCAAACGTTTTTGTAGCAGCCGATTTACTGTGGTATCCAGTTCAAGGTAGACCAGATATTTCTCAAGCACCGGATACGATGGTAATATTTGGTAGGCCAAAGGGCGATCGACCTTCCTATATGCAATTTCGCGAAGATAATATTACTCCCCAAGTCGTATTTGAGATTCGCTCTCATAACGATCGCCAAATCAAGATGGACAAAAAACTTTCATTTTACAATCGCTATGGAGTCGATGAATATTACCTTTACGATCCAGAAAATAATGATTTGAGTGGTTGGCAAAGAATTGAAGGTAATTTAGAAGTAATTGAGCCGATGGAGGGATGGATTAGTCCTAGATTGGGAGTCCGATTTGAGTTGGGTGAAGATGGGTTAGAAATTTATCGACCAGATGGACAAAGGTTTCTTTCTTATGCGGAATTGGAGGATCAGGGTGAATTAAACCGCCAGCGTGCAGAACAAGCAGTTCAAAGAGCTGAACGTTTAGCAGCAAAACTGCGTGAATTGAACATCGATCCCGATCGCATTTAAGCCACAAATTGTTGAATTTAGCACTTACTCACCAACACCAAAGAAACCGGGTTTTTATCGTTTCTGCGCGCTCTAACGAATTATTTACGTCAAAAAACCCGGTTTCTGACTGCCCGTGGGTAAGTCCCGCAACCGTCCAAACATCTCCCTTCCACCCCCGAAAACCGCTAACAAGTGTTAACTTAGTAGTACGTTGTGTCGATCGCACAGAAAAAAATGCCTGAACTACAAATCGAGACCAAGCAAGAGCTCAACGAGGAAGTCCTCTCAAAACCCGTGATTGTCGGCCTCGAAAATCTGACAAAAGTTTACGGGATTGGGGACTTAGAAGTTCGCGCCTTAAACGGTGTCAGCTTGACGGTAAGACAAGGAGAATATTGCGCGATTATGGGCGCATCGGGTTCGGGCAAATCAACAGCTATGAATATTATCGGTTGTCTCGATCGACCCACGAGCGGCAGTTACTACCTAGACGGCGTAGATGTCGCCCAAATGCCGGAAGCAGAATTAGCCGGAATTCGCAACTTAAAATTAGGTTTTGTCTTCCAGCAATTTCACCTGTTGTCTCAATTGACAGCCTTAGAAAATGTGATGTTACCGATGGTTTATGCTGGTGTTCCCTCAGCCGAAAGACGCGATCGGGCTATAGAGGCTTTAACTAGGGTAGGTTTGGAAAGTAGGCTGCAAAATAGACCGAATCAACTATCAGGAGGACAGCAGCAGCGAGTTGCGATCGCGCGAGCAATTGTCAATCGTCCTGTATTATTACTTGCAGATGAACCGACTGGGGCATTGGATACTAAAACTACCCAAGAAGTTATGGATATTTTTACAGAATTCAATGAAAGCGGGATGACTGTGGTGATGGTGACGCACGAACCGGAAGTGGCGCGCCAAACTCGTAGAATTGTCTGGTTCCGTGATGGTGAAGTTATTCATGATAATCTCAAACCATCAGAACTTTCACACGCGGTATTTTAGTGTTGACTGTTGACTGTTGACTGTTGACTAATAACAAATAACCAATAACCAATAACCAGTAATATCGTTTCCGGTTGCATCGGAATGATTTAACCGCGAAGGCGCAAAGGACGCAAAGGAAGAGAAGAGAGAGATTAATAATTCCGATGAAGAGAGGATTTGATATAACTAATGAAAAGCGGTGGGAAAAGCTGTCCAAACGCGATCGACAAAATCTCTAAGTTGTCGAGAAGCAATCACAGCATCCTTTTTCTCTGAATCCAGAGAGTACAACTGACTCAATAATGAAATTACTTCCGTATCCAAAGCCGCCCGAAACACACTCAGTGGCCACAACAAATCAGCACCATTTCGCAAATCGGATAGAGTATAATCTTGTCCAAGCCGATCGCACAGATAATCCCCAGACTGGAATACAACTAACATCAAAGGGCGTACCCAACAGACTTGACGCGCCTCAACCACCTGAATCACCTCGGAATGCAGACAAGTATTTCCACACTCTAAACTGACAATTTGACCGGGCTTAAAGTTCAAAGCAAAACCCATTTATAATATTGACTGTTGACTGTTGACTGTTGACTGTTTGAACAATATCGATGCGATTGACAACTAACCAATAACCATTAACCAATAACAACTAACCAATAACCATTAACAACTAATAACTTTCATCAAGACTTTTCAGAGCCATTTCCAAATCAGCCGTCAACAATCGCGCCTCCTTTTTGGTACTACCCGATTTAGCATAATCCATCACTGAAAGCGGAGAACCGATCGCAATTTTTACCTGAGAACCCCATTTAGGAATACGCGGGCGGTAGCGAATACTCATCGGTACAATTTTCACCCCCAAATCTGGTTGGCTGGACTCCGCTTGGATGGCTAAACGAGCTAATCCAGGCTTAATCGGGTGAACTTCGCCATCTTGAAAAATGCCACCTTCGGGAAAAATAACCAACATTTGCTCATCCAGAAGCAATTCCACGCCATAACGAAGACTGCTAATTGCTGGATGTCGGATATCGACAGCAAAACCTCCCAGATGCCTGATGAACCAACCTTGCAGTCCTTTCACCTCATCAGCAGTCACCATAAAACGCAAATCGCGTCCAGTCACTTTCTGTCCAGTTGAATAGGGCATCATCAACGCATCCCACCGGGAGCGGTGCGTAGGTGCTATAATTACAGGCCCGTCCTTCGGCAAGTGTTCCTGTCCAGTGATCTGTATCTTGCCAAAATAAGATGGCAGGACAACATAGTGACCTAACGGATAGAGCAAGGAGGTTAACCAAGGAGAAACGCGAGAGGTATTAGATGCTACCTTGGCAGGCATTGGGTTCACTCTTTGATGAGGTACTGGAATTGAGGGCGATCGTCTTAGCTATTGGCATTTTGCCGATCGAGTGATCGGACACTTGAGTATCCATTATTTCAGTTAATTAGCCAATTAAAATTAAAGATTGTCGATCAAGAGTCAAAATTTTCACGTTTTAAATTTTCCTCCGCGATTCAAACCAAGACAGCAACTGCTTGCGACAAGCCGACTCCATAATCCCACCGAGTACATTGAGGCGGTGACAAGAAGAGGCACTATCTGGAATATTCCCCACAGTCCGAATCGTACCAGTTTTTGGGTCATCTGCTCCGTATACCAGCAAACCGATCCGAGCCTGTACAATAGCACCAGCGCACATTGGACAAGGCTCCAGTGTTACATAAAGGGTGCATTGATTGAGATGCCAGTCTTGCAAAACTTGCCCCGCCGCCCGCAGAGCCAAAATTTCAGCATGAGCAGTGGGATCGCAGTCTCGCTCTCGCCGATTTTGTGCTTGTGCAATTAACTTACCAGCACTGTCAACAATTACAGCACCGACGGGCACTTCACCCGCATCGCCGGCTGCAAATGCCAGTTCCACAGCTCTCGTCATCCACTGCCTGTGAAGAGAATAAGTATTATTGATAAATAGCGATTTTGTTTGATAATTCATCGTTTTGCAAAAATTAGCTTAGTGAAAACACTTAAAATTGACAGAGCAAAGTTACACTAAAAGCCGATCAAAAATTATTTTTAATTATGGACGCCACCCTGATTAGCACTGAAGTCGTCGATTTGTTGTCCCGCATCAGTCGGCAAAAGCTCCGCCAAGAAGATGTCACTCCTCTAGTCGTGTTTCTGACAGCCCTAATTTCGATCCTGCGGGGAGTGATGATTATCGACAGGACGATCGCCCTGGAAGAAGAAGAACGGCTGCAAAAAACTCTAAAAGCTTTTGCCAGTAGCGATCGCGATCGAGTTGAACTCATACAGCGAATTGTTACAGGCATCTCGAAACAGCAAGTTTATTTTAACCCCACAGAACTGCTAACCCTAACAGCATTTTTTACTGATTCCGAAAAGCTGTTGTTGATTTGCTTCGGCTACGAAATGTCAGCAGTAGACGGACGCATCGACCTTCGTGAGCAAATGTACTTAACCGCGATCGGGCAGCGACTCGGTCTCGACTCCAGACATATTGCAGCCATAGACGCTACATTCACCAAAGAAGCAACAGTAGATCCCGAAGCTTTTGCCGAAATTAAAGAACTACTGGGCCCGCTCAAATTCGAGTCCCGCGAACCAGTATTTGCCGCTTCAGCAAAACACCTGCTTTCTCTTTTAGAACAGCAATAATCTAAAATCTAAAAGTGACTGCTTGCTGGATTTAATGACTCAGATCAATCTCAAATCTCAAATCTCAAAATCGACCGATTATGGAAATTGAATGGCAAACCGCCAAAACCTACGAAGATATTCTCTATCACAAAAGCAACGGCATCGCCAAAATCACCATCAATCGCCCTCATAAGCGCAACGCTTTTCGCCCCAAAACCGTCTCTGAATTGTGCGATGCCTTTATCGATGCGCGGGAAGATACCAAAATCGGTGTTGTCCTTTTCACTGGTGCAGGGCCACACACGGACGGAAAATACGCATTTTGTGCCGGAGGGGATCAAAGCGTGCGGGGTAAAGCCGGCTATGTAGATGATGGCGGCATTCCTCGCTTAAACGTGCTGGAATTGCAAAAATTGATTAGATCGATGCCGAAAGTGGTAATTGCTCTAGTTGCAGGTTATGCGATCGGCGGGGGTCACGTTCTCCACTTAATTTGCGATTTGACCATCGCTGCGGAAAATGCCATTTTCGGACAAACCGGGCCGAAAGTCGGCAGTTTCGATGGTGGCTTCGGGGCTAGCTATCTCGCCAGAATAGTCGGACAAAAAAAAGCGCGAGAAATTTGGTTTTTGTGTCGCCAGTATAGCGCCCATCAAGCCCTAGAAATGGGTTTAGTCAATTCTGTCGTTCCCGTAGAACAACTCGAACTAGAAGGGATTCAGTGGGCGTCTGAAATTTTAGACAAAAGTCCGATCGCGATCCGCTGTCTTAAATCCGCCTTTAACGCCGACTGCGACGGTCAAGCCGGACTACAAGAACTCGCAGGAAATGCCACTTTACTCTATTACATGACCGAAGAAGGAGCGGAAGGCAAACAAGCATTTTTAGAAAAGCGGGAACCTGATTTTAGTCAGTATCCTTGGCTACCTTAAATGCAGCAAAAAAGTTGTTTAATTAAATCAACTCAAAAATTTTTGTGATTTACGATCTGTAGCTCGAATTTAATGGAGCAAGTACCCAGTTGTCCTACTGCGAGCAAATCAAACTGAAAGTCTTGAAAGGGATTTTTCTGTGAAACTTGTACCTGTTAGCTGACAAGCATTGCCCTCAGAGACAGCGACGGCTGGTTCTGGTAAAGTAGCAACCTGTTCCTGCCACAGTGGAAGTTCTTCTATATTGTTCCAAGATGACCCAAATGGTGAAACTGCCAAAGAACAAGCCTTCCACTGACCTTGAACCGGCACACTTAGCTGCTGACAAACACCCCCACGTCTTCCCTCTGGCAGATAGTGGCGACAGTGACGACAAGCTGAAGTTAAAGGAATTTTCATAAAAGTTCTTGGGTTTCTCATTTTATTCTTTAATTCTGCTTTGTTGAGCTAGCAGGTATTAGAGCATCGCAGCTCATATGCTGTCTGGGTTTTAGCGATCCCGAAGCATAATTAAACTTTATAATTTATTTATAATCTTGTTATATACAGAAACACTTGGCTTAGTAGTCCCTCATTTTTTATCAAAAAAGGCAGACAAAAAGTTAATAAAAGAACAGGGATCAAGACAAAGCACAAATGCGGAACCAATATGAGATGTTATAAATTATCACTCGCTGTCATATTTTATTTGCCTAGTCCAAAGTCTGTGAAGCAGGAAATCTTAAATGCCAGTTCAAGAATCTCAGCACCTTGAACCCTGAGAGTGTCAAAATCAAAAGATTAAAATTAATTCAGAGACAGTAGGAGTTTTACTTATGAGTAAGCGTTCTTCGGTGGAATCCTCAAATCATCAATCGTCTTCAACACCCATCAATCTTGCTTTACAAGCTGCGCTAGGGTGTTTGGATGTCAACCTGGAAGCAGAACTGACCACATACAGAAGGCACAGGCGACGAGCCGAACAGTGGGTGTCGCCATCAGTTCGCCCAGACAAACAAATAGGCAATACTAACCAACAGTTAGGTCAAAACCTGCCACCAACGGCAGTGGAGGAACCCCAGCATTCGCTATCCCCCCTGTCTCTTGGTGGCAGTCGTGGTGGTACAGCAATCACAGCTACTGCGGACAAGAGACCACCAATAAAATCATCTATCAGTGCCACGCCACCAAACAACTATCTCGAATCGAGCGAAAAACTGATCGAAAGTTTGGACTCAGAAACGGCCGAGGCTTCAGAAGAAAGCAGTTTAGCAGCCAGTCTGTTGACTCCCTTGGGACTCTGTTCAATGCTGCTGTTTCTGTTGTCCTGTACAGCTTTGGGCTACGCAGTCTTTTACCCGTCGAGTCTAGCTAAAATGGTAGGTCTGAACCGTTTGGTCGATCGCAAAACACCCTCAGAATCCCCAATAACCGCCAGCACAGTAGCCGATACCGGAAGCAAAGAACTGCCAAAAGCTCCCAATCTGGCTTCCAAGGAATTTGTCGAGCTAGATTTGAGCACCCTCAGCAATGTCAAGCCCACCGCCAGCCCCATTGCTTCCCCCTCCCCAAAAGCCTCAATTCCGCCAACTCCGGCAGCAGTCAACAACCCCAGCGGGGCTGTCCCGATTCCGACAGAAGACGGCAACCCCAGCACTGTTAGGGAAAGAGGACTCAACAATCTCAGCAAGGCGTTGCTTCCGAGCCCCAGTCCCAGCGCCATCCAAGCAGTTCCGACACTGCCGACACTGCCTCCAACACCCTCCCCATTGGCTTCTAATTCAGCAACTGATGCTACCGCTTCCCCTGCTGCGGCCTCCCCAGTCCCAGCAGCAACACTAGGAACCCCCGCACGGGCAACCGACGGTTTCTATTACGTTGTTGTCGATTACAGCGATGCTAAGTCCCTAGAGCAAGCCAGAATTGCAGTGCCAGATGCCTACGTGCGGAAATTCTCAAAGGGTGTCAAGATCCAAATGGGAGCTTTGAACGATTCTGCCTCAGCAGAACTTTTGGCGAAAGAACTCCAAGCAAAAGGGGTGAAGCCACAATATTATCAGCCGTGAATTAGTCAGAGGGAATTAAAGATTCAACAATTTACAGAGAATTTAAAAGTTTTCAATTTGAATTTTTAGTTCCCATTCCTCAATTTAAAATCTGGAGAAAGGCAAAATGGGATTATTCGATCGCCTTTGGCGAGTCATTCGAGCAAATATTAACAGTTTGGTTGGCGCAGCAGAAGATCCAGAAAAGATTTTGGAACAGGCTACGATGGATATGCAGGAAGATTTAGTGCAGCTCAGACAAGCTGTGGCAGGGTCAATTGCTGCTCAAAAACGTACCGAACGCCAGTATTCGCAAGCTGAGTCCACAGCAACAGAATGGTATCAGCGCGCGCAGTTGGCTTTGCAAAAAGGTGAGGAAAGTTTGGCGCGGGAGGCTCTGACTCGCAAGAAGTTTTATCAAGAAACGGCAACAGCGATGAAAGCTAGTCTGGGTCAACAGAACGTTGTTGTTACTCAACTTAAAGACAATATGCGGGCTTTGGAAAGTAAAATTTATGAGGCAAGATCGAAAAAAGATATGTATATTGCCAGAGCTCGATCGGCAAAAGCCTCCGAAAAACTTCAGGAAATGATGGGTAATCTCAATACAGGCAGTGGTTTGAGCGCCTTTGAACGGATGGAAGAGAAAGTTATACAGCTAGAAGCTCGCTCCGAGGCAATAGCAGAACTTGGTGGCAACGATTTAGAAAAGAAGTTTCTGGCCCTCGAAAGTGGTGGGGATGTCGATGAGGAGTTGGCAGCGATGAAAGCACAATTGCTTCCGGGTAACAATACGCCCAAGTTGCCGTCGGGTGAGCCACCCCCATCCTGAAGGCTTGGCCGCCCGCATCATAGGGAAAAGCCAGAACTTCTCGATAGACTAGCTAGAAATAGCTCGAAGCGGGTTGGGGAATTCGCGGATCAAAGCTAAACTCAGTAGATAGAGCTTGCCTACATCACTTACGAAGATCGCTTTAAACTAGATTTAGATTTATATGTTTGGAAAAATTGCCTTCATGCCCGATCGCACTAAAAATCTGACCAACCGAATTTCAAAACCGCAGGCTAGTACCTGAAGCCTGCTGTCCGCTTACCTCGTACACCTCACCAAGGAAAAATAGGATTATGGGATTATTCGATCGCATTAGCCGAGTCGTCAGAGCCAATCTTAACGATATGGTCAACAAAGCTGAAGACCCGGAAAAGATTTTAGAACAGTCCGTAACGGATATGCAAGAAGACCTGGTGCAGTTGCGGATGGCCGTTGCCACTGCGATCGCCGCTCAAAAACGCACCCAAACCCAGTACAATCAAGCTGAATCCCAGTCAAATCAATGGCAGCAGCGTGCTCAATTGGCTCTGCAAAAAGGTGACGAAACCTTAGCCCGCGAAGCCCTAGTGCGGAAAAAATCCCATGCAGAAACAGCGACTACCTTGAAATCTAGCTTGGATCAGCAATCGACTCAAGTCGAAAGCCTCAAGCGCAACTTGATTGGTTTGGAGAGCAAAATTTCTGAAGCCAAGACAAAGAAGGATATGCTCAAAGCGAGAATATCCGCCGCGAATGCCCAGGAAAAACTCAACAATACCATTGGTTCTCTGAATACTGGCAGTTCAATGGCAGCTTTCGATCGCATGGAAGAAAAAGTTTTGCAAGTTGAAGCTCGTGCGGGCGCGTCAGCAGAATTAGCTGCGGGCGGTAGCAATTTGGAAGAACAATTCCGTCTGCTCGAAAGTGGCGGTGGTGTCGATGACGAGCTGGCTCAAATGAAAGCCCAACTTGCGGGAGCTTCTGTATCTCAACCTCAATTGCCAGAATCGGGTAAAACTACGACGGCGAATAGCACTGAATCAAGTCCAGTGATTGATGCTGAGTTGGAAGAATTGCGATCGCAGCTCAACAAAATGTAATTTCGATGACTGTTGACTGTTAAGAAATTAGGACACGGCAGTGCCGTGTCCCTACGCCAGATTAATTGTAGGGACACGGCACTGCCGTCTCCTCGTCCCTTTCTAAGTGCAAAAAATTAATTTAAGTGCATATTTAAAAATAAAATTATGTCTAAGGTGCAGTTGTTAGTTCTAAGTTCTGTTGCTTCTGGTTTTGGGCTTTGCTCAAGCATTTTTGCGCTATTTACAATGACTTCTGGACTGTCATTTATGTCTTTTTTCACCTTTGTTTTAACCGTAGTTTTTTTTGTAATTAATCTGTTTTTTTCCCTGCATTATTATACATCTATTTCAAAGCAGTTGAGTGTTAAAAGTAAAGGAAGAGCTAGAATTTAGTAAACAGAATACGGCAGTGCCGTGTCCGTACAATTAATCGCGATAGGGACATGGCACTGCCATGTCCTCCATTTCTATGATTCCGGCTACACCGGAATTGATATTATTTAACAAACAAATTAATCAAAGTGCTTTAAAATCCAGTCCACACCCACCACTAAATTTGCAGCCACAAAATCCGGTTTAGTATGGTGCTGATACTCTCCACTCAACACACTTTCACCGTAACCAGTCTGCACCAAAATACCAGTACAACCAGCATTATGAGCCATATCGATATCAGTTGCTTTATCCCCCACCATAACACTATTTCGCAAATCTAAATCGTGTTCCCAAGCCGCAGCTACGAACATCCCCGTATTCGGTTTGCGCCAAGTTGTATACCTTGTAAATTCTGGGTTTGTGCCGCCTTCTGCTGCGCTCAAATAAGGACAATAATAAAGAGCATCTAATTTTGCTCCCGCTTCATTTTCTAATAGCTTGCACAAACGTTCGTGCAGCGCTTCTACATGGCTAATCGGATAATAATTCCTCGCCGGCCCAGATTGGTTAGAAACTAGACAGCAAAATATTTTTCGGTCATTTAATTTGCGTACAGCTTGGGCGACTCCGGGGATTAAATGCAAGTCTTCTACTTTGTGGATGTAGCCTGCTTCGATATTGAGAACGCCATCTCTGTCAAGAAATACTGCTCGTTTCATGGTTGTACTATATTTGATCTAATATCGTTTCCAGTTGCATCGAAATGATACCCAGGACACGGCAGTGCCGTGTCCCTACCCCCATTAATTGTAGGGACACGGCACTGCCGTCTCCTCTTCATCATTCTAAAATTGATTGTTTTCCCAGCCATTCGCGGAAACGATCGTGATACAAACTATAGCAAATTTCTGCTCCGATTTCTTGCAGATTTAAAAATTCAATCCAATTATCTAACGCTTTTTCAACATCGTATTCATCCTCATCAATTATTTCGGATATCGCACTTACAGACAAACCTGCTGTTGACTCTACCAAAACCTTCAACACCGACAACTCAACGGCTGATAAACCATCACCTTTCATCCGCAACCAGTGGTTTTGATAATAGGCTGCTAAACCTGATGGAAGTTCTGACAAAAGTGAGGATTCTCCCAGATTAGCATCGGGTTGTGAATTCTCGGTAATGGCAGGTAACATCTGACTGAGATACATGAAATTGTTTTCGCTGTGAGTTGCGAGTTGTTGGCACAATTCCGGTGCAGTTGATAAGTATTGCTGAATGTAATTAAGGACATCCTCGCGATTTTGGGCGGGATAATCTCTTAAATCGAGGGTTTGAGAGGGCGCTTCAATTAACAAACCGGATTTTTCTCGCAAAAACGGGCGGCGGGCTAGGATAAAATAAGTGCGATCGCCCAAATATCTCGGCAGATAGAACAGATTTGTGCTGGGAGGTTGACTGGTGGGGGCGATCGCGTCTAGAGTATCGATGACTATTATCAACTTTTGGCTAGCATCCAATTTATCGCTAATTTTCTGAAGCAACAAAGACAGAAACCAATTCCCATCATCGGATTCGAGATTTGGAATTTGAGATTTTAGCTTGACAATTTCGGATGTTTCCCCATTGGCTGCGAGGTATTTGTCAATCAGTTGAGTGCAGACAGAAGTGAGAAAATCGTGCGATCGATTTTTGCGATCGATTCCAGCGTTGTAATAAATACTGCGAGGATGGGCGGTGACATATTGGGCGAGGATGGAACTTTTGCCACAGCCGGGAGTGCCGACAGTGGGTGTGATTGGTGATGATGTATTATAATAGGGGTAAGGCTTTGTAATAATTTTTGAGAATTATCCGGACATACATTTTTTGATACCGTCTAAGTAATCAGAACTATTCAAGTCTAAAGACCAGAAACTTTAGCCGATACCCAAAAATGGAAGATAGAACCCAAATATTTGTATTTACATCACCTGAGATCGAGGAACTCCTGCTAGATAACCAGATTGATTTAGTCACAATTTTACAAAAAGAAGGAATCAACGTTAGCAAAGGGTTTGCCAAAGACCCTGCTTCTAATGCCAAATCTGGTTGTAAAGACCCAACAACTGTGATTCTGGCTTCAGCGGCTTTGATTCTTTCCATTACTCCCATCATTTCTAAAATAATTGCAAATTTGTCTCATAAGAAAGTTGTAATTTATGAATGGAAGTGCCTTCCTGTTGAGGACTCCAACGGAAATGTGGTAAGAGATGATTATGGTAAGCCAATCCTACAATGGGTGGAACGTGCTCGGTTTGTAGAGTCGTCAACTGAAATGCAATCAGATTACCAAATTTCCCTGAAAGGACCTGTTGGTCTTGAAATTAGTTATACTGATTCTCCAAAGAAAATTCTTCCTGGTAGCGATTATTTATAGGAGTAAACTTGTCATGCGTCGTGCGTTTATTATGGGTTCAAATGGCCCAAGTGAGATTGGCTCACTTCAATATGCTCTTCAAGATGCGGAGAATATAAAAGTTGCTCTGTCTGGTCCACTATGTCAATTTAAAGTTAGTATTCCTACGGTAAAATCTAAAGCCCATGAAGTGCTTCACCAGTTAGCTGTAGTTGCTGAATCCTGCACAGTCGAGGATATATTCATCTGCTATTTTTCAGGTCATGGTATTCTAGACAAAGGTTTATTGTTTCTGCTTTGGGATGAAAGCCTGCGCGAGAATCTGAATACCACAGCTCTGCCAGTCGCAAGAATAGTGGATACTCTCTCCCAGTGCAAAGCACATAGTAAGTTACTAATACTTGACTGTTGTCATGCTGGAGCTGTTGTAAACAAGCATGGTTTCAAGAGTGGTGCCGATAAGATTTCAGAAGATAACATTCAAATACAGAACTCTAATTACTTGGTGATAATGGCGAGCGATCACCTTGAGAACGCACGCGAACTTGAGCTACTTAAAGGAAGCTTTTTAACAATTAACATTTGTTCGGCCATTAGTGATAAATTAAGTGAAGCGGACAAGGATAAAGATGGTAAAATATCAATCGAAGATTTGAGAAAATGGCTAGATGAAAAATGTATAGAGCATAATAAAAACAACGCCAAAGAATACAATGTTCCACAACCATATAGACATGGGACAATGAAAGGAGACTTTTATTTAACTGTAGATATACCTAGTGTGGAGCCACATAGAACAACTTCCCTAAATGACAATGAGCAGTATGTTGTGTGGCGTAATGAAGGTCGGGAATTGAGACGTTTGCGTGACCGAGTAGAAGATACTCAAAGAGAGTGGATACAATATCAAAGGGATCCAAAGTTTCTAATGATGGGAGGACTACTGGCTCAGGTAAAGGAAAAATGGTCATTTCTGGAACAGGATTTGAGTTGTGAATCCCAAGAGTTTTACGAACAGAGTAAATCCTGTGAAGAAGAAATGAGTATGTCTCTACAGCAACAATTAGATGAAAAAAAAATACAATATAAAATAGAATCTC
>NZ_JAKJHX010000001.1:24472-41050 GCF_021648855.1 Tychonema litorale BBK16
AGAAATATCAAATAGAATCTCAGAAATATCAAATAGAATCTCAGAAATATCAAATAGAATCTCAGAAATATCAAATGGAATCTCAGAAAAATAAAGCTGAACTAGAAAAAGTCAGGGGAATTAAAAATGCACAAATAGAAATTTATCGACAGCAAAATGATGCTTTGCAAGAATTGATCAAAACGTTTGCTGGCTCTAGATATGTCCCAACAAATATTCATATAGAAAATGTGGTATCATCACAACCACAAAAATTGCCAGATAACAAGGAAAGCCTGACTTATGACTTTCGTGGATCAAACTTTTCCGGTGATGTTACTGTCAACAATCATAATAACTATGCAATGGAACAAAAACAGAATCTTGCAGAAGCAGCAGCAGAAATTCAACAACTACTCAAACAGTTAGAGACAACCAATCCCACTGGTACTGACACGGAAAAGATTGCTCATGTTAATAATGAAACTACCCCCAGCTTCAAGCGTCGTGTGGTTGGTGCATTGGAGGCTTGCGGTGCTGAATCTTCGATCGAAGAGTTTTTACACCATTCTTTTGTCAATGTCGGAAAAGCGATCGTTAAAGGTTGGATAAAACCAGAATAACTTGTGGTATTAATGGTTCCCAGGCTCTGCCTGGGAACCATTGAATAAAGGAAACGACATTGCCGTCTCCCTACGGAAGATATGCTAGTTTTTAGCCGCCCCAAACTTTCTTTAAAACATCTTCAGGAGAGATATCAGCCATCTTCCCAGTAGCAGATTTAATCCCCATAAATCGATCGCTCTTTGGCAACAATTTCGCCGGATCAGTCGGGCCGAACAACGCAATTGTATAAGTTTGAACCGCCACAGCTAGGTGCATCGGCGCACTATCCGTACACATCATCAAATTAGCCGCCGCAATTGTTGCAGCCAATTTACCCACATCATCGGGCGATGTAATTTTCACCTTCGGACACAACTTAATTAGTTCTGTCACAAAATCAGCATCTTCTGGCCCTTTAACAATCACAACTGGTAAATTTGGCTGGCGCTGCTGACAGTCTTCAATTATTTTCTGCCAACTGCCGATCGGGTAAATTTTGTCAATACCTTTAGACACAGCTAACTGACTAGAACCACCGTGAATTAAAATGTAACCACTTTCTTTAATTCCTAATCGTTGCTGTTCCGCTTCTGCCCACTGAATGTCCTGTTTTGGTACATTAATGGCTACTGGTGGACAAGCATTTTTAATATCAAATCCTTGCAGCAAATCGTGGTACATTTCGGCGGCGTACTGCTCAGTTTTTAGCGGTACAGCATCGGTGAGAAATACAGTATTGTTGCTTCCCACATAGCCAACTCTTTTGGGAATACCTGTCAGCCATAGCAAAAGTCCGACACTCCACCGCTGGCCAAGGGACACTACTGCTTCGTATTCACGATCGCGAATAACGCCCAGCAAATTGCCCCAATCCGCCATTGAGTTGCGGTCTTTGAAATTGTAAGTTAAGACTTCTTTAACAGACTTACAGACTCGGTAAGCACCTTTTGCCCTCGGTTCCACCATCACATCAATTTGAGCGTTGGGATAAGACTGCTTGAGGTCATCAAGAGTCGGGAAAAATAAAATTTGGTCGCCAATCCCGCCAGGGACAAGTGCTAGTATTCGCATCATAAACGATCGGGCTATTAGTGTTCGAGGTAGCTCTCTGCGATCGGTTCTCAACTATCAGCTTATAGTATTTCTAGACCTTAAAACCCACTGGCTGACAGCGAAATAACTGATTGAAGAGTACAGGACGCTTTTATTATATATAGGTAGTTGGATTAAAAACGGTTAGTAAATGCACTTATTAATTCCTGCGGCGGGTTCGGGGCGACGGATGGGGAGTCAGCGGAACAAATTACTGCTGACTTTGCTGGGAAAACCTTTGTTGAGTTGGACTTTGGCGGCGGCTGAGGCTTCGGGGCACATTACCTGGATTGGCATCATGGGGCAACCAGAGGATTTTCCCGATTTTGAAGCGATTCTGGATGATTTATCTTTGACTAAGCCTGTGAAACTGATTCAAGGTGGCGCAACCAGGCAAGAGTCAGTTTACAACGGTTTGCAGGCATTGCCGCCGGATGCCGATCGCGTGTTGATTCACGATGGCGCCCGATGTTTGGCAACTGCTCAATTGTTCGATCGGGCCGCCAACGCACTTTTGAGCTGTCCAGGCTTGATTGTCGCCGTCCCAGTCAAGGATACGATTAAGGTGGTGGATGAGGCTAGGATTGTGCGAGACACGCCGGAAAGGAGCAATTTGTGGGCGGCTCAGACTCCCCAAGGCTTTGAAGTGCAATTATTGAAAAAGTGTCATCAAGAAGGGCGAGAGAAGGGTTGGGAAGTTACTGATGATGCGGCTTTGTTTGAAAAATGCGGTTTACCAGTGCAAATTGTCGAGGGGGAAGAGACGAATTTGAAGGTGACAACTCCCGTTGATTTAGCACTAGCTGAATTTATTTTGCGGCAGAGAACAGATAAGAGTAAATAGAATTTGTTGACTATTTTTAAGAACTGGCTCTGGGGCCCGTTCCACAATATAACTCTTGCAAAAATATAATGCACCCCACCCCAACCCTCCCCTTAGAAAGGGGAGGGGGCAAGATTATTCTTGTTTCCCCCCTTAATAAGGGGGGATTAAGGGGGGTGAATTTGACGAGAGCAGAACTCTAATCAATAATTTGTGAGTTGGGGAACAGGCATCTTGCCTGTTTCTTATGTTATCCTAGAAACATCATAGCTGGAAGTAAACATATGATTTCTGTTGCGCCGATCGCACCACCGTTACTCATAGGCGAAAAGCGAGTAGTGTTGAGAAATATTACTTGGCAGGGTTATCAACAACTGCTCAAGATTTTGGGCGATAACCGAGCGGCTAGATTGATATTCGATCGAGGGACTTTAGAAATTACCCAGCCTTTAGAACAACATGAATTTTCGAGATGCTTAATTGAACGACTGATTCGGATTTTGGTGGTAGAGCTAGGTTTGAAGATTAAAACGATGGGTTCGACAACCTTAGATCGATCGGACTTAAATCGCGGCGCAGAACCAGATAATGCCTATTACATCCAAAATCAGCCCCTCGTAGCCGGTCGTACAGTAGATTTAGCCACAGATCCAGCACCCGATTTAGTAGTAGAAGTAGATATTACCCATACTGATATTGATAAGCCAGCTCTCTATGCGAGTATGGGAGTACCGGAGTTTTGGCGTTACAATGGTAGAGAATGGCGAATTTATAAGCTAGAGAATTCTGAGTATTTAGAAGTATCTGTCAGCCCCACTTTTCCGATTCTCCCCAAGGAAAAGCTCTACGAATTTTTGGCAGCAGCGCAACTAGATGAAATAGAAGCGGAGGATAATTTTCGCAGTTGGGTGAGAGAGAATATCTAATCTAATTAGCAAATCTATAGTAGCCGAAATTAGGAGACGGCAGTGCCGTTTCCCTACCCAAAATAACATTGTATTACTCGTTCCCAGGCAGAGCCTGGGAACGCATATCCAGATGATCTGCCTCGCTTGGCTGCGAAACTAAACCGTATTGCATTAAAGCGGACTTTTGTTTCTGACTTGCTCGTAAAGCTCTTCCATCACTTCAAGAAACGAGTTATTCCGCTGCCAGAAAGCCGGAAAATCGCCTTGTTTTTTGACCGGAATACCAGCAACTAATGGTTTTGATAGGGGTTCGATTGTTTGAGGCAAACGCTTGGTTCCTTGCCAAAAATCCTGCAAGCGCTCAACAGGTTCAGTGGCAACTGTGACTGGTCGAGTGTAATAAGATTCGGCTGGTTTGAGTGAACCTTGGGATAGTTGCAACTCTGCCGAAAGTGCTTGACCTAATGGAGATTTGGCGAGTTCTTTGTGTAAATCTTCTCGTGATAGTCCCCGCAATTCAAAGAGTAGAAATGGATCGCGATCGAGTTCGGCAGCTACTCGATAATAGACTCCGGCAATGTGTTTGCAGGGATTGCCGTAATCTGGGCAAGAACACTGGGCATTAAAATCTTTCTCCCCGTGAGGTAGCAGATTTAAGCCCAGGGTTGTAAAAGAATCTTCAATATTACTAGGAATTTCGTTCAGCAGCAGTCTGGAGATCAAACTAGCTCTAGAAGCGATTAATGCGATCGCAGCGGCCCATTTAGCGGCGCTAATCGGCTGAAACTCGATCGTGGTTATGTAACACGGTTCTTTGTAAACCCCAAAATAGGCATTGATCGAACCTCTAACTGTGGCACCGACGATGCCATCTTTAATCTCAAAGAAAGTGATTTTGCCGTTGTTGACGTAAGCCCGACCTCGGCTTAAACGACCGTCATCAGAGATATTCTCCAATGCTTGAATAAATTCTTGACCCCACCAGGTGCGACTAAATTTGCTCATGATATTAAGCTGTTGTGCATTTAAATTGTATATTGCGATCCGATATCAAAAATCTTAAACAGTTGGAAGATAAAGAACCGGCCGGGCGGGTTTATGATATTGTCGGTTTTAGGCAATTATTATTGGTGAACCCGCCCCTACAGGAATCATATTTATTGATCTCATTCTTCCCCTCTTATACTATAGACAATCTAGATAACAACTTACTCCATAATGGCGCTTTGATTTAAAACAATTAATTTCTTAAATGCTTCGTTATCCAATTCTGTTAACCACGATTCATCTGCGCCGACAATCGATCCTGCTAGCTTCTTTTTATCTTCCAGCATTTCATCAATGCGCTCTTCTAAGGTTCCCATCGCTACAAACTTGTGGACGAAAACATTGCGCTGTTGACCAATCCGAAAGGCGCGATCCGTTGCTTGATCTTCCACTGCGGGATTCCACCAGCGATCGAAGTGAAACACATGATTGGCTTTGGTTAGTGTAATCCCTACGCCTCCTGCTTTCAGGGACAGCACAAATACTGAAGGCTCTGTTTCTGGATCTTGAAATTCGACGATCATTTGCTCTCGTTTCTTGCGAGATGTACTACCGGATAGATAGTATGTTTTGTAGTGACAGGCTAGGCGCAAATACTTTTCTAAAGCTTGACCCAGTTCGGTAAATTGGGTAAAGATTAACAAACTTTCTCCTTCATCTAATACTTCTTCTACCATTTCGCTCAGACGGGTGAGTTTGTGCGATCGCTCTGGCGTAAATTCACTGCCATCTTGCAAGAACTGCATCGGATGATTGCAGATTTGTTTCAGCTTGGTGAGTGTTGCCAAAATCAATCCTTTGCGCTGGATGCCTTCCAATTCATTGATTTTTGTTTCCACATCTTTGACTACTGCTTGATAAAGAGATGCTTGTTCCTTAGTCAGATTGCAAAACAGTTTTTGTTCAACTTTATCTGGTAAGTCTTTGATGATGGATTCATCTGTTTTAACTCGACGTAAAATAAACGGCTCTACTAACTTTTTTAGGGTTGCAGATTGACGGATATCGTTGTTTTTTTGAATCGGCAATTCAAAGTTACGCCGAAATTGGGTTTGATTACCGAGATAGCCGGGATTGAGGAAGTTAAAGATTGACCACAAATCTAACAGACGATTTTCGATCGGCGTTCCGGTCACTGCTAACCGATGGGGTGCATTTAGTTTGAGAATTGCTTTGGTTAGAGCGGCTTTCGGATTTTTAATGTTCTGCGCTTCATCAAGTACGATGCGATGCCACTTAATTTCACCTAGCAGCTTGGCATCTAGTCTTGCCAAAGCAAAGGATGTGATCAACAAATCATTTTCGCGACAGGCTTGTTTAAATGCTTTGCTTTCTTTGGCTCGTTGCGTGCCGTGATGGATTGTTGCTTGCAATTGCGGTGCGAATTTCTGAATTTCATGATACCAGTTACCAACTACCGATGTAGGCGCAATTAGTAAGGTTGGCGGGATATTTTTTATCCCTGCTTTTTGTGCTATTTCTCGTTCCTGAAGCAGTCTAGCAATCACTTGAATTGTTTTGCCCAAACCCATGTCATCGGCAAGGCAACCGTTCAATCCTAGCTGTTCGAGATATTGCAGCCATGACACTCCGCGCTTTTGATATTCCCGCAGGTTTCCTTGCAAATGTTCGGGATTGTCGATCGCCCGCAGTTGACTTTTATCACCCAATTTGTTCAGCATTTCGGCTAAGCTACTGTTGCGATCGACCTCCAATTCCAAATCTTCATTATCTTCCGTCGTCAACTTGAGAAAATCCAACAGGCTCAATTCTGGATTGTCTTGCTGGTGAGTTTTCCAGAATTCCAGCATTTGCCGCATCTTATCCCGATCGAGCTCCAGCCATTGTCCTCGGAATTGCACCAGTGGGGTTTTGGCACTCACCAATTGGTTCCATTCCTGTTCGTTGACCGGTTCACCGCCGATCGCCAAATCGTATTGATACTCTACCAGTCGATCGAACGAAAAGTATTGCTTGCTTTTATCTTCGCCCGATGTGAGGGATTTGCTTTTGGCTTTCAGCCGAACTTTTGCCCGTTTTCTGCCTTGGGGAGTGTACCAGGCGGGCACAATCACCTTATAGCCTGCGTTTTCCAACACCCATGCAGACTCTTTGAGAAACTCAAATGCCGACTCTAGATTCAGCCCAATGCCGATCGGCTGATCGGTTTCCAGTCCCGCCCACAGGGTAGGATAAATCCGAGCAGCATAGCCCAAATTCATCAGCAACTGTTGCTCAAATCCTTGTCCCATCTGGTTCTGGACTTGTTTTTGCTCAGAGGCACGCATCCGCCAGTAATCTTGTAGTGATAAACGCACCGACGGATCGGCTTTGGGCGCAACCTGAAACTGAAGTTCCCAAGGAGCTTCTGACTGCGGTGGATCTTGTAATTTAAAGTAGAGGTGGAAGGATTGCTCTGATTGAGTGCGATCGATGCGATCGTGCCATCCTTGCCATTGCTTCAACTGTTCCATGCTGGTTTTTGCAACTTTGCCACTACCATGCAAACAGTCGTAAACGAGAGAATCAGCAAAGGTCTTTTCAAAGGCTTGCGTCGTCGGCAAATGAGTCAGAATATTCACCAGCAAACACTCGGAAAAGTGGCGTAGCAGAGTCGTGCGATCGTAGAATTCTGGAGTTTCCCTCGGCTTATTCACCCCCGCCACACAAACTAACGGCATATATTCCACATATTGCTGAATAGTTGTTTCGTACTCTTCCCCAATGAACTCCCATCCCGGATATATTTCAATAGTATTGCTGGATGATTTAGCAGATGATTTGGATTCAGCAGCCGCGATTATTGCTTTGGCTTTGGCGGCTCGTTGAGTGTTGGTTGTAGTTGTAGTTTTGGCTTGTTTTCCCTTAGTTTTAGTTGAAGAAACCACAGTCTCCTCGGCTGACTTTGCAGACTTACCTTTGGCTTCCGAGGCTTTCGGAGTAACTAATTCACGATAGGTTAGGGCGGGAATATACTGATCTTTGAAAATGATCCGCTTGAGAGCTTGAGTGTAGTGAAACCAAAACAGCAAATCGGCTCCAAGTTGAATCTCTGCTAGGTTGTGCAACGCCATAAAATGCAGGTCATCGATCAGGCTGACAACGTTATTAACAAGACTACCTGTTTTGTCGGAAGTGACAGTCCGATAGCAATCAATCTGCCAGTATTGAAACTCAAATGATTCTGGTAATTCTTCCTCCAGATAGCGAGATAGCTCCAGGGAAGGTAAGGGTTGATTGTCAACGGTTGGCAACAGAAAATACTGGGGCGAAATCAAGTCTTCTATCTGGCGAGGGAGTGGTGGTTTAATTCCTAGCTCTGTGCTCAACAGTGTCGCCAAATCAGCCGCAGCGCTTTGTCGGGGATGGCGCTGGGTGGGTTTACTAAACTGCTTTTGTTCGGTTGTTTCAACCCACAGGTAGAATGCTCCCTGCTGGATAAATTCTTCTCCTGATTGAGGAATCCAAGTTCCGTGAAGGATTTTCATAACAAGAACTCACTGAAATGACTGCACCTGCTTTTGAGCTTATCATATCAACTCCGGTTGCACCAGAATGACCGTTGACGCTTGAAAGTTGACGGTTGACGCAGTTAACTAGAATTTACCATTCCGATGCTAAGCGAATTTATCCTAAATTGATTGTGGATTTTTTTTCTACTCTCGATGAATACTAGAGATGAACGCCGATCAGATTCTATCTGTGTTCATCTGCTAATATTTATGGTTTTTTTCTAGCATACCAGGCATGAATCAATAGGGCTTGAAAAAACAGTACAGGTGTATTAAAGCCACTTGATGCGATGATTGATTCGACTTCAAGGGGTGGTAGTACAGCAACATCCCGACCATAAGAAGCACGAAACTTTTCAACTTCCTCATCAGGCATTTCAGCATACCGCAGCATCCGCAACCAAACCTCAAGCAGGTTTTGGTAGGCTGAAGTGGACATATCGGAAACTACATCAGAACTCACCAAATATCCATTAGGTCGAAGTTTTGAAGCAATTTGACTGAAAAAGTTGCATCGCTCTTCGGGCTGCATAATGAAGTGAGAAACTAGAAGACAAGTCGCCGCATCGAAGGATTGCGATGCTGGTAATGAATCGAGATAACCTTCATGAAAGGTGCAGCGTGATGCGATACCACTATCTTCGGCACGTTGGCGACAGATATCAAGCATTGGTTTCGCAGGCTCTAACGCAGTGAAATGCCACTGGGGAAATGTTTGGGCGAGGTAAATCAATTCTGAACCAGTTCCCGCACCGACGCAAAGAATACGTGCATCTGCTGGTAGTTCGGAAAGTATGATGCCAATAAGCAGATGAAGTGCATTGATGATTGGGGCTAATTTAGAGATTCTTTGGTCGTAGGAAGAAGCTCGTTTTTGGTCAAAAACAATGGATGATTGTTGATTTTGCATGATCAAGCAAGTTGTTAATTGATTCAATTGTCACCTGGATAGATGCGATCGCGATCGTAATCATGCTCTTCTTTACTCCTATAATTGGAGAAGCACACATTTGACAAACAAACGAAATCCTTATGGAATGGAATCCCGAAACAACCTGGGTTTTTGCCGTCGGCCTTCTCGAATGGGAAGATTCTGAAACCTTACGAGGATGAGGAGTGGTATCCTGCGACGATCAAAAAAGCTTGGTATGGTTTACACTATATCAGTTACGATGATTATGATGACATTTGGGATGAGTGGGTTGGGTGCGATCGCATTCGAGAGTTAAAATAAATGGGAATTGCTCGTTCCCAGGCTCTGCCTCTATTTTCGATCTGGTGAGGCAGAGCCTCTAGATATGGGTTCCCAGGCAGAGGCTAGGAACCAGTTAAACCAGTTAATATCAATTCCGGTTACACAGCGAGGTTTATTTGTGCCTACCTACTTAGAGTCCAAGGCAATGTGGTTTCCCTACTAAAAATAATCTTGTACGAAGACGGCAATGCCGTGTCCTAATTTTGGCTACTAATAATTGCGATGCTACCCGATTTGATATAACTTATGACCATCCAAACATTTTGTAGACATCCTCAAACCATTGGATGATACGTGGACGATTGAAAATATTATTGAGTGTGGCGTTACCCGAAAGATAGAATGATGTGCAGGTTGTTTGGAAAAACCTTCCAGAAAACAACTGTTGATATTTCGCAATAATGCGACTTCTAGAGTTCATAAAATCTTGACTCATGTTTCCTGGTGACAAATGCTGAATATGGAAATTCACAACATATGCAGAATATCCACGCATTGCAGCCATAAAACACAAGTCAAACCCATATAAATGAAATCCATCCAGATCACTAGATGCTCCCAAATTAGCATCTTTGCGTACTAGGACAAAGTTCTCATCCAATGATTGAACCTTCACTGGAAATCCCCCAGTGTTATTATCACCATGAGGATCTGTCAGCCTTAGTGAGAGACATCCGAGGGATTGTCCACCTGCATTTCCTAAAATTGCCCACTTCGGATCAAGTTTATTCAATTCAGCAATACAGTTTTCCAATTGGGCAAGGTTGTCATAGACTAATACAATATCCTGATGGCAAATGATAATATACCGACCTTTTGCTATCGTCAGAAACTCGTTAATCCCAGAATAGGCATCGGCTGCATTTGTGATGCTATTATCAAGATACAAATACTCACTAATATCGAGAGTAAATCCCGCTTTTGCAAATGATTCTAGCATTTGCTGATATAAATCTTTATCGGTTAGTAAGGTACAAATGGAATACCTTGGCCAAACTGTTTCATTGGCCAATGTTCTAATATCAGTTGCACTAATGGGATGCATAGAATATACCTTGTAGTTGAAAACAGCAAAATTTAGATAATCACAGCAAGAGAATATTTACAAAACAGTAGGTATTTTCTCACTTTATTGAGAGAGAAGATCTCTGATTAGTTTTCTTTAACCAAGAGATTTTAGCGGACTCTAGCTTAGAGCTTATCATGAAACGTCTCATTATACCAGTTAAACCAGTTAAACAGGCAAGAGGCCTGTTCCACAAAGAGTAGATTTCTCAAGAAGGATTGATCGGAAACTCGCCTTCATTCTCAACCTCTACCGCACTTGTAACTAAATCCAAAAATGCAAACACAGCCGGAATTAACAGCCCATCTCTCAACACAGCCACCCCAATTACCCTCTCAAAATTCGCTGGTAAACTGCAAACTTTCACCGAAGCAGGTATCGGTTCCGCTGCCAAACGTGGCAAAATTGCTGTACCCAAACCTTGTAGAACCATACTCACAATAGTGGAATCTTCGCTGAGTTCGTAAGCGATATTTAGGGTGAACTCCGAAGTTGCTAAATACTTGCGAAGCGGTATAGAACAAGCTGTTTCCGGCGGCTGCAAAATCAGCGGATAAGCTGCTAATTCTTCCCAGGTAATCTTAGTATTTTTAAATTGGGCAGTCGGTGGGAGTAAAACAATATATTTATCCCGTAAAATTTCCCTGGTTTCAAATTCATCTGAGATGGGAAGAGACACAAAACCGATGTCAGCTTTGCCCGATCGCAAAGCCTCTTCCACAGCCTGGGTATAATAGACTTCGGTGATGCTGACTGCAATCTTGGGAAAGCGATCGCAAAATTTCGCTATGATACAAGGCAGGATATGAGTTGCGACACTCCGAAACGTAACTATCCGTACCTGGCCACCCTGCAAACCTTTTTCTAAATCCGCTTCTTTCACTATCATTTCCAAGGCGCGGGCTATTTGACGCCCGTGAATAACTATCCTTTCCCCCACAGGCGTTAGTTGAGCACCGTGTCGCCCCCGATGAAATAGCTGTGCTCCCAATTCTGTTTCTAAAGAGGCGATGGCGTGGCTGACTGCTGACTGCGATAATTCCAATTGCAAAGCGGCCCCGCTAAAATTCGCACAGTCTGCTACTGCTAGCAAAGCCTGAATTTGAGAGAGTTTCATCCGCCGTGTATTGATTTTGTTCATGACTTTTTCGCCTG
Organism: Tychonema litorale BBK16; assembly: GCF_021648855.1. GTDB lineage: Bacteria > Cyanobacteriota > Cyanobacteriia > Cyanobacteriales > Microcoleaceae > Microcoleus. The sequence goes on from NZ_JAKJHX010000001.1 coordinate 35,916, forward strand.
GAATGTCAATCTATCGATTTTATTCATGCAAGCTATGCAAGGAATGCTTTGATTGTTATTTTGTCAAGAGTTAAAGTTAATTTATCAGATAACAGATTCATTTTCACAGAATTTACATATCAATATTTTGCGGTAATTATGAGCAAATTATTGACAACTTTAGTGTGTATTTTCTGTTGATTTTAACACGATTGAGGTGTTGATTATGTCTACTTTTCAAAAGTTGCGGATGTCCAAAATATTGAGATTAGTCGGGATTGGCGATCGGGCTTTATTAACAAAAAAACATAAATGGCGATGGCTGGGAAGCTCTCAAGTCAGGCTCTTTTGGGCGATGAATCAAATTTGGCAGTTTTTCCTATCTGCGGCCACTGACGAGAACGAACTGAAAATTTGGCAGACCTCCGATCGCGATGGTAACACTTGGTGGCACGTTTGCGATCGGGCGACAGGTCGCTCTACCTGTTTTGCAACTGATGATGAAATGCGCGCTTGGATCGATCGGCATTATTACCAATAGTCGATCATCGATTCCCAATTCCCCATTGCCCATTCCCCATTCCCAAACCGGAGATATTATGCTTCAAAGATACTCTGAGTTAGCAGCACCAGATCGCATTATCCTGATGAAAGACGAAGTATATAGATTGCCTCAAATTCACAGACAAATTCAAGTATTTTCAGGAACAGCTTGGATAACGCTTGACAAACAGGACATCATCTTAAACAGTCCAGAGAAAATATTGCTTCCATCCAGTAAAAATGCTGCTGTCATATCCGCACTCAACAATGTGCCACTGATTCTGGCAGTTTGGTGAGATGAGAACAAAGAAATTAGGACACGGCGATGCCGTTTCTCTATAATATTGTAGGGACACGGCACTGCCGTCTCCTCATTTTTTGGCTTTTGGAGGACTCGTTCGGTGTACAGCCACTCTTACAAATTCAGCTATATCACAGCTATAACTATTGTCCTATGGCCTGCACTCAGCGTACTGGCAATCTCAGATCCTTCGGCAGTTGATCCAATTATAAATTCCAGGCGCGCCCAAGCAACAAACCCCAAAATACAGGCAGATTTACTCTTGGAAAAAGGAGTAAAAAATTACCGCCAAGGTTTGTTTCGAGAAGCAATCCAGGCTTTTGAACAAGCTTTGGCAATTCGCCAGCAATTAGGCGACAAACCGGGAATAGGAGAAACCCTCAACAATTTGGGGGAAGTTTATGGCGAAATGGGTTTGCAGCCGAAAGCTTTGGAAGTTTTGCGACAAGCTTTAGTGATCCACCGACAAATCGGCGAAGGAAGTCGCACAGCGCGCACCCTCAATCTCATCGGTTTTGTGAACCGGGTTGCAGACAATTTTTCCGAAGCGATGAAACTGCACCAAGAGGCTTTGGAATTGGCTAAAACTGCTGATGACCAAATTGAAATTGGAGAATCTTTTCACAACATCGCGGCTGTGTACGGAGAGCAGGGAAATTATGCCTCTGCGATCGAATTTTACCAACAAGCGCGAACGATTAGGACTAAAAATGGCGATCGGCGCGATTTAGGGCGTACTCTTAATAATATGGGTGGCGTTTATTACAACATCGGTGATTTCAATAGAGCGATGGAATTTTACCACCAAGCTTTAGCAATTCGCCGGGAAATTGGAGATAGAGCTGGTGTTGGCCGCCTGCTAAATAATATGGCTCTTACTTCTCGCAAACTCGGCAAAGATAGTCAAGCCCTGATCTATTTTCAGCAAGCAATGATTATGCTCGAAGCGATCGGCGATCGGGCAAGTGTGGGACGCTTGCTCAACAATGTGGGTGCGATTTATGAAGGTCAAGGTCAGTCTGGCAAAGCTCTGGAATCCTATGAGCGAGCTTTGAAGATTGTTCGTGAAGGCGGCGATAAAGCGGGAGAAAATACAGCTATGGAGGGGATTAGGCGACTGTCTTCTGGTCAGCGTTTGGGTCAATGAGTGGAAGGAAGAAGGAATAATACTTATTATGTATAAATTCAGAATTAATGTTACCCACAATCAGGATATGGCAGTGCCATTTCCCTACAATTAATCCGGGTAGGGAAATGTTACCCACAATCAGGATACGGCAGTGCCGTTTCCCTACAATTTATCCGGGTAGGGAAACGGCACTGCCGTGTCCTCTTTTTTTACCAGAAAAGTCATTTAAACGCCTCCTTTTCCCTTCTCCACCTTGGAACCGTGCAGAGCAAAAATCGGAGTCAGAGCGGATTTGCCCTTGAGAGAAACAGCTCCCAAAGCCTCACAATTGAATTCTGGGGCGATCGCCTCAAACACCCTTTCGCCAATCAAAATTTCATTTTCTCCCGCCTTACTCATCAATCTAGCGGCCGTATTCACCGTATCTCCCAAGACATTAAACTCCCTGCGTCCCCGTGGTTCGCCAACCTCCGCAGCAAACACGGGCCCCTGGGATAGCCCAATTTGACAGGTCACATTCACCGCTTGAGCGTCGATAATCGCCGGAGGTAAAGCTGCAATAATATCTCGGATGGCAAGAGCCGCAGTAGCTGCACGACAAGGATCATCCGTGTGAGCATCAGGAACACCAAAATAGATCAGCATATCCGAACCGTTCAAGTGTGCGGTTACTTTTTGCAACACGCCTCCTTTAGCTGAGACTACAGCATCGATCGACGAAAAAACACGGGAACAAGCCACAATCAAAGTGACTTCTTCTTGCGGTGAAGCTTTGTCGATAGAATCAGGTAGGCCAATTAAATTGACAAACATTACCGTTGGTTCAGGAAATTCTGGTGGGATTTTGCGCTGGTTAGCATTTTCTACTAGCAGTCTCAGAATCGGTTTGGGAATATAGCTAGTGAGGGGTTCAACTCGTTTGACAGCTTCCTGAATTTCTCTGACTAAGCCTGCAACACTGCGATCGAGCAATACTGAACTTGGCATCCGGCGTCTAGTCAAAGTGATATCATATTCCCCCAGGCGATCGTCCGTCAGATCATCCACCACCAACAAATAACCTGGTGCTCCTGCTTCAAAGCGAAATTGGTCTCCCAAACACAAACTAGAATTTGTTGTCAAACTCACCCTTCCCACAGTCCCAGAACCCTCTGCTTGCTTGGCTTGCTGGACTGAATGCCCCAGAAGCACATGAGCCATTCGTAGCGGTGTACCGATGTCCGCACTAATGTAGCGCCCACAGTGAATGCCTACCCGCATTTTCAGAGACAAAATACCCCGTGCTGTTTCAATACAGGCAAATTTAGTCATTGCTCGCTGCATCCGCAAACCAGCACGCACGGCTCTAGCTGTATCTTCTTGGTGAATGCCTGCTAAAAACTGCACTAGCATCGCATCTCCGGTAAATTCCAGCAAATCCCCGCCGGATTTACTGACAATTTCAATCATTGAGGCAAAATAGTCGTTAATTACGCTCAACAGGGTTTGAGCACCTTTGCCTCCCAGGGCCGCATTTGCTTCCAACAACGACGTAAATCCAGCTAAATCTGTGAATAGTAGTGTGCCTTCTTGCCACTGGTAGCTCACCTCCCCTGGATTGGGGGGAGATTCCGAAACCTGTTTGGGAACGTAGTCATGAAGGATGTAGCGAAGGGTGCGTAGATGCTCGAAAACGCTCATTAGGGTTGCTGGGGATGAATCCACCCAAGCAGCGGCGTATAGTGATGCTGGCAGGAGCGATCGCAATCGCAGTTCTATCTCTGCCAATGGAGTATTATAAAACTTCATTAAGTTTGTATTAGTAAGTAATGGTAGTATCATATAGTCAACAAGCAAGAATTATTGCGAACGTTAAAAAATGGAGAGTCTAAATGCAACTAGCAGAGAGACACATCATTAAATCCACCGAGAATCGTTTTGTTGAAATTGACGACTTAGCCTTTAAATCCAAAAATTTGTACAACGCGGCTAACTACGTTATCCGTCAAAGTTTTGTCTACGGATGGGGTTATATCAATTATAACGAAATGAATCGTTTGATGAAATATCATCAAGCATACAAGGAATTACCAGCCAAGGTAAGTCAACAAATATTAATGATATTAGACAAGAATTGGAAGTCTTTTTTTGAAGCAATCAAAGCTTACAAAATTGAACCCACTAAATTTACTGATCGCCCGAAATTACCGAAGTACAAAGATAAAGTCAAGGGTCGGAATATTCTCGTCTATACAATCCAGGCGATTAGTAGCAAAGAACTAAAGAAAGGAATTATCAAGCTTTCCGGTACTAATATTTTAATTAAAACCCAGGTAAAGCCAGAGCGAATTTGTCAAATTAGATTAGTGCCAAAATGTGATTCTTATGTAATTGAGGTAATTTACGATGCCTATACTGAGCCGGAGTCCACCCTTGATGAAAACCAAAAAGAATTAGTAGCTAGTATTGATTTAGGGATGAATAATTTAGTGGCGTTAACTTCAAATCAGCCGGGATTTGTCCCTTTACTGATTAACGGGCGACCACTGAAATCAATCAATCAATTCTACAACAAGCGTAAGGCACAACTGCAATCTCAATTAAAAGGAAATCGCTTCTCCTCATCACGGATTCAACGCCTGACTCGTTGTCGCAATCAAAAAGTTGATAACTACTTGCACCACAGCAGTCGGCAGATCATCAATCTGCTCGAATCACAAGGGATTGGGACGCTAGTTTATTCTGAAAAAAGGTAAGTCTTATCCCACTGGGCTATGTTGTATCTAAATTAATGAATATATCTACATAAAATATGATAATTTTCCTGTTGTTCAATACCACACAAGCCAATCAAATAGGAGATAAATTATGCAGCATCCTGGGTTGCTCGATCCCCCTTTACTCAGAGCAGCAAAGACAGCCTATCGTCGGCATCTAGAATTACATTCCGAGCAGATCCAGCGTCCGATCGGTGTAGTAGTATGTCAAGGGAGCGATCGCGGTCAGTTGATTTTTACTTCGCAGCCAGTCTTGTTGCCCGGAGAATTTTTTGTGACTTTTGAAGAGATTGAATCGCAAATGTATTAGTTATTGGGAATGGGGAATGGGGAATGGGGCATGGGGCATGGGGCATGGGGAATGGGGCATGGGGCATGGGGCATGGGGCATGGGGCATGGGGCATGATTATTTTTTATTTGTTAATG
>NZ_JAKJHX010000001.1:41150-107722 GCF_021648855.1 Tychonema litorale BBK16
GTTATTTGTTAATGGTTATTTGTTAATGGTTATTTGTTAATGGTTATTTGTTAATGGTTATTTGTTAATAGTTGGTTTGAATAACTAATTCTCAATGCCCGATGCCCAATTCTCAATTCCCAATAACTAATTCCCAATTCCCAATTCCCAATGCCCAATTCCCAATGCCCAATTCCCAATTCCCAATTCCCAATTCCCAATTCCCAATGCCCAATTCCCCATGCCCAATTCCCAATGCCCAATTCCCAATAACTAATTCCCAATTCCCAATTCCCAATTCCCCATTCCCAATTCATGGAACTTATATTTAATTGCCTTGTTTATACCATTGTATTTGTTGTCGGATCGGCGATCGGCAGTTTCCTGAATGTGGTAGTCTATCGCTTACCTGCGGGTTTGTCCGTCATACATCCTCCTTCTCGATGTCCCAAATGTTTTAATCAGCTTAAATCTTACGAAAATGTACCAGTTTTCGGTTGGCTGTGGCTGCGGGGACGCTGCAAGAACTGTCGTTGCCAGATTTCAATACGCTATCCCCTGGTGGAAGCAGCTATGGGTTTGCTGTTTTTGTTGATTTTCTGGCAGTTTGGACTGACTGTGCAAACTCTGGGGTTTTGGACTTTTTTTAGCTGGCTGTTGGCTCTGTCTTTGATAGATTGCGATACAATGACATTGCCTAATTCTTTGACTCGATCGGGCTTGGTGCTTGGGCTGGTTTTCCAAGTTGCTAAGGGCTGGTGGCCGATATTTAGTCCGATCGACTCAGTGCACCATCTCATACTCGATGGCATCCTGGGAGCAGTTGTCGGACTCTGGTTGTTTGATATCATTGGGTTCGCTGGTTCGATCGCCTTTGGGCAAAATGCGATGGGGGCCGGAGATACCAAATTGGCTGCTTTGATGGGAGCTTGGCTAGGCTGGAAATACTTGCTGTTAGCGGGCTTTATCGCCTGTGTAGCTGGTGCTTTGGCTGGTGGATGGGCGATCGCGATCGGATTGCTCGATCGGCGTCAACCAATGCCTTTTGGCCCATTTTTAGCGATCGGTGCAGCAATTACAGCTTTGTGGGGCGAAGCGATCTTATCTACTTACTTGCAGTTGTTTTTCCCGAATTTAAATTGATGACAGGAATTTCTCTGCTGCGATCGAACATAATATTGTCTCAAAAATTGGTAAAATTGTCCCGTGTCTTGGATAACACTAACAACCACTAGCTTTCGTTGGGAAGCAGAATTGATGCAGCAAATCCTTGCTGCTCAACAAATCCCAGCTCGTATTGTTGACTTGGGTATCGCATCTTATCTGGGATCGGGCAGTGCTACAGCTTTGCAAGTTCTTCCAGAACACCAGGAGACAGCATCGCTTCTCATCAGTTCAATTGAAGAGGAAAGTAATCAGTAGTTATTAGTTATTAGTTATTGGTTATTGGTAGCAGCTAAAACTCAGAATAACAGTCAACAGTCAACAGTCAACAGTCAACAATTACTAAGTTTTAATGTCTTTATTTGATTGGTTTGCAAATCGACGAAAATCAGTACCGAACTCCCAAGAACGCCCGGAACGAGAAATTGCGGACGGACTTTGGAATAAATGCGAATCCTGCGGTGCACTGAGTTATACCAAAGACCTGCGAGCAAATCAAATGGTTTGCTTGGAATGCGGGCATCATATCAGAGTTTACAGTGACGATCGCATCGAGCAGTTGATCGATGCCAATACTTGGATGCCGATTAACGAAGGGCTCCACGCCACCGATCCGTTGAAATTTCGCGATCGCAAAAAGTATAGCGATCGCCTCCGGGAATTTCAAGAAAAAACAGGTCACTTAGACGCAGTAGAAACAGGCATCGGTCAACTCGAAACCTTACCCGTCGCCCTCGGAGTCATGGAATTTCAGTTTATCGGCGGCAGCATGGGTTCCGTCGTCGGCGAAAAACTGACTCGCCTCATCGAACACGGGACACGGGAACACCTACCAGTGATCATTGTCTGCGCTTCTGGCGGTGCGAGAATGCAGGAAGGAATGCTCAGCCTGATGCAAATGGCGAAAGTTTCCGGGGCCCTGGAACGCCATCGGGAAGCCAGACAGTTGTACATCCCAATTTTGACTCACCCGACGACAGGGGGTGTCACCGCTAGTTTTGCCATGCTGGGAGACATTACTATTGCAGAGCCAAAAGCCACTGTTGCCTTTACCGGTGGCCGAGTCATTGAGCAAACTCTACGGGAAAAACTACCGGAAAATTATCAAACTTCCGAATATTCCTTTGCCCACGGTTTTGTTGATTTGATTGTCCCTCGCACTCAGTTAAAGAAAACTTTGGCTCAGCTAATTGCTCTGCATCAGCCCCAAGAAAAGCTGGGGCGATCGGAATCTGAGGAATTAGAACCCGCAGACACCCACGTTTTCCCCGCACAGACTCACGCTTTCAAGCTCTCGCCCTAATCGGTACTTCAATTGTGAATAAGGACACCGCAATGGGATGATATTTATTAGAAGTTGATTGGCGATCGAGTTCTTCTGAGCAGAAATACTTAGTAAGTTGGCAGTTAGTTGGCTCTGACAAAGTAAATCCAGAACAAACTAACAGCGCTTTGTAAAATTGTTCAGTTGTAAGTTAATAGCCGTCAACCCTATTTTTACCCGTCAGCAACCTAAAAACTATGGGTTTTGCAGACCTGTCCATTGCAGAAATAGCAGAAGACTTCAACGTCCCTGTTGAAGACGTGATCCGCTTGTGTAACGAGTTGGAAATTGCCTACAAACATCCTCAAACCCGTTTGGCCCTAGAAGATGTTAAGGCAATTATGTCGGCTCTAGAAAAGAGTCGCGACTCAAAACTTATCACAGATTGATTGCACAATTCCTTTACCCTTAAAGGTATAAACGCATCAGATTTCACCAGTTGTCGTCATACTCTGGAATTTCAGCTCTTAAATCTGTTTGCCAGCTCTGTCAAAGAGCATTCAATAAATTCGCCTGATTTTTTTTAAGGAGAACCATGCTTAAAAGATATTTCATTGCTCTGACCGCTGTATTCTTGACACTCCAGTTATTTGTCAGCAGTGCGATGGCTGTTGAACTGAGTTCAGAACTTCGCACCGTGACTTTAAATGACAAAGGTGCTCCCGTGGTGTTGAGCCTCAAACAGGTTCAGCAAGGAAAACGCTTGTTTAATTCCGCTTGCGCTCAATGTCACAACTCAGGAATGACAAAAACTGACCCAAATATAAACTTGAGTCCCGAAACTCTGGCTTTGGCAAACCCACCTCGCAATAATGTTGAGTCGTTGGTTGACTATATGAAAAATCCCACAACTTATGACGGTTTTGAGGAGATTTCTGAACTGCATCCGAGCATGAAGAGCGCGGATATTTTTGCTGAAATGAGAAATCTTTCGGATGATGATTTGTATGCTATTGCTGGTCACGTTCTATTGCAACCCAAAATTATTGGTAAGCAGTGGGCTGGTGGTAAAGGCGCTCGTTAATCGATTTTAGATTTTAGATTTTAGATTTTGGATTTTGGATTGGGAGATACCTAGAGTTTAGTAAATATTGCTAGTTGGTCGTTTTTCGATCGAAAATCTGAAATCTAAAATTTACCATTGGCTTATTCAATATTGCAAAAAGTTGTACCCTCATGCTGCGTCGTGGTATTTTTGTCTGCTTTCTGTTGGTAATTTTAACTATTTTGCCACTCATGCTGCTGGCACCTCAGCCTGTTTTGGCGGCAACTAATTATGTGACTCGCTATTTACAAGTCACGGAACCTGTGCCAATGGAATTGGATGCTGATGGGCACACTCGATTATTTTCGGCTCAGGATATGACAGCCGGCAAGCAGTTGTTTGAGCAAAACTGTCTCAACTGTCACGTCGGAGGGGCTACTTTGCCAGATCCGACAATCTCTCTGTCTTTGGCTACTCTTCAGGGAGCAACGCCTCCCCGCAGCAACATCAATAGTTTGGTGGAGTATCTGAGACAACCGATGACTTATGACGGTAGTGAGGAAAGTTTTTGGTGTCGCCAAGTACCCGAAAGCTGGATGTCTCAGCCTCAGATTGAAGATTTGGCTGCTTTTGTGCTTCGGGCTGCTCAGAAGGCTCCGGGCTGGGGTACCGATGATCTTGAGAGTTGAACCACAGTTGAACTGCTGGAAAAAGTGCTAAATTGCTCGATCGCCAGTATCGCAATTTTCTAGTCGGGATTCAACCCGAAATTTCAGGTAAAATAACTAAAGAACCACCGTTCCTGGTGTCCATTAGAGGAGAACTACGTTGAAAAGACTCTTATCGATCGCTCTGTTAGCGTTTGCAATTTTTACTGTCGGCTTCGGCAGTCCCGCTTTGGCTGGAGATGCAGCTAAAGGAGCTAAACTGTTTAAGGCCAACTGCTCTGCTTGTCACATTGGTGGCGGCAACGTCGTGATGTCCATGAAAACCTTGAAATCGGCTGCACTAGAAAAGTACGGCATGAATTCTCTTGAAGCTATTACCACTCAGGTAACAAAGGGCAAAAATGCTATGCCTGCTTTCGGTACTCGTTTGAAGCCTGAACAAATCGATGATGTTGCAACCTACGTGCTCGAACAATCTGCGAAAGACTGGAAAGGCTAAACTGCCTTTCTGAACGGACTTGATTTAATCTAAAACTTGTCTTCTTGATCGCACCCTCTCTCACCCTTTAGCTCATAAATTTTGGTTTGAAGCCATCTTAACCTCTTTGGGAAAGTGTGCAAGAGATCAGATTTTTATTTGCCGAAGGGTGGGGGAGGGACTTTTTATGACCGAAGGAAGAAGGAAGAAACTGACTTTGTATAAATTGTCAAGCACCTTATATTAAGATTTATATTTTGAACTACCTCATCAACTTGTGTTGTGTGCTAGGATGTAAACCCTTTACTAGCAAAACCTTGAAATTAAAATTAAAGTCGATCGCCAATCAGGACTCTACACCTACCATGAACCTACACACATCAACTCAAGTTAAGACTCTCGGAGACGCGGCTGCGGTTGCGATTGAGAAATATTTCCACAAAACTCTAGCGCGTGAAGCTGATGTTTTGAAAGACAAAGACGCAGAAGAACTTCATCAAATGCGCGTCGGATTGAGACGTTTGCGATCGGCTGTGACGGGTTTTGCTCCAGTTTTAGACTTGCCAAAAGATGCTCAACAGCAAAAAATCGGTAAAGTAGGACGGATTCTGGGAACACTCAGGGATTTGGATGTGATGCTCGAAACTCTCCAAAAACAATATTACCCGAATTTGCCGATTGAAGAACAGGAAACTTTGGATCAAGCTTTGTTGAATTTGCTCAAACAGCGACGACGCGCTTTGAAAGGAGTGAGGGCGGTTTTGGAACAGAAAAGTTACCAATTGCTCAAAAAGGCGATCGAGGATTGGTTGGAAAAACCGCAGTTTCGGGCGATATCGAATTTGCCAATTGCTGAAGTTTTACCAGATTTACTATTACCTCAAGTCAGCGAGTTTTTCCTACATCCGGCTTGGCTGCTGGGTACGGAATATCAGGATGGCCAAGTTAAAGTTTGTGATGATTTGAATGCTGAGGCTGTGGAACAAAAGTTGGCGGCGGAGGGAACTATTCTGCACGATTTGCGGAAGCAAGCTAAGAAAGTTCGCTATTTGATGAATCTGTTTGGAGATTTTTATGGCGAGACTTATGAAGTTTATGTAGAAGATGTGAAAGCTGTTCAAGAATGTTTGGGCGATATTCAAGACAGTGAAGTTTTAGGGGAATTTCTGACAGATTTTGTGGAGTGCGATCTGAAAAAAAAGTTGCCGAAATTGGCTGGTACTTTGGCAGAAAATCGCTACGCAGCTTGGGAAAAATGGCAGATTTTGCAGCGCAGGTATTTGAGATCGGAAATTCGTCAAGATTTGCGATCGGTATTAATTCACCCTGTACTTACAGATGATAGTAATGCGAAAGCCTCATAGCAATTTTATTGACTAGGTGATTCAGGAACTGTTAAAATCCAGTTGCGGCGGGGAGAGTCCCACCCGCCCACATTTGGGTTGAAAATAAACAGGAATTCTAATCAGGTAAAAAATGATGAACCAACTGAACAAACCTCTGGAAATATGGATCAATGAAGATTTACTACTTCCTGATTTACGCCTAGTCCCACTCCTAATGCACCTCAGCCCGCGGGAAACTCCTCCAGAGTTACAGTTTTGGAATTTGCTCAGAGATAAATTGCCGGATCTAGTCAAGGTTCACCGCTTCACAAACTTGGCAGATGCAGGCAATATTGTAGTAATTCCACATTTTATTTCAAATTATTATGTCCTTAAAAAAGAACGTGAAATAAATAAATTCAGGCGCCAAGTATTAGCATCAAAACGGATTCTCGTCACCTTTTCCAACTGTATGGAGTATAAGGCTTATCAAGGAGAACTATTCTTTGCATCGGCAACTTACCGTGATAAAAAAGAAAAATCAATACCCACGCCTCCATGGATTTTTGACATAGGAGAGAAGGTAAATATCCCAAAACCATCAATTCCTACTGTCAGTTTTGTGGGAAATATTGAATATCCATCCCGAATAAATTCGGTGATATTACGTTATGTTAATTTTTCGGATTCTATGATTAACTGGATGGCGTGCAGCCTTTTTGTCAATCGTAATTTGAATTTGGGAAGGCGAATGTTGATTGCACGATTAGTCAGAAAAAAAATAATTAATGAAGCGCGAAAAGCCAAAAATTTACAAAGTTTTTTGATTGAAAGAAAGGGAGAATTTTATAGTCTTCCATTGGAAGAAAAAAACCGCCAAAGAGCCGAGTATATCGAAAGTATTGAGAATAATGCTTATTTGTTGACTATGAGGGGAGACGATAATGGCTGTTACCGACTCTGGGAGGTGATGTCAGTAGGAAGAATTCCGGTTTTGATTGATACCAATGGATCATTACCGGAGTTGAAAGGGATGAAATGGGAGGACTTTTGCGTGATAGTTCCTTTTTCAGAAGTGCATCGGATTGGGGATTATATCCAAGCTTTTCACGATCGACTTTCGGATGAGGATTTTGCAGAAGTCTGTCGGAAATCTCGCGCTGCTTTTGATCAGCTACTCCCTCATAATTTTGTTCTTAGGATTTTGGAAAAGATTGTTGAGAATACCAATTAAGTCAATATTTAGGATATACTTGAATGTGGTTGAATAGGGAATTCGAGCTATGATTAAAATCTCAAATCGCCCTCGCCGTCGAGGTAGATTATTTCCTGAATTTACAATACCGCTAGAAGAGTTAGCTAGGCGTAAAGCTGAAAAGGATGCCCGCTGTCAGCGTTATCGGGATGTGTTTGCAAGGGTTAGCCCTGAACTAATAGATAATCATTACAACTGGTTTATGGTTATTGAGTCAAACAGTGGAGACTATTTCATCGATCCTGATGAAGAAATTGCTGTTCAAAAAGCTCGTGAGAAGTACCCTCGCGGGATGATTGGTATTCATCGCATCAATGAGACTGGGGCTTGTGGCACTCTATGATTAATGGCTGGTTTGGTGAGATTGGGGAGCTATTTTTTGAAATTGATTTAGTTGCGGCTGATGGTGAAATTCTCCCCATAATCGCTCTTTTTCGGTCAATACATTGACATCCAATACAACTCTGATTAGTTAGACCATAGCTCTTGTCTAACTTCGCTGGGAACTCCTATATCTGACTTACTGGAAGCTATGACTAATTATAGCACGCTCCATTTAGTTGAAGCAATGAGAAATTAATGCCGATCGCACTTTGCGATAAAATAAAACAAAGGGCGATCTTTTTCCAATAACTTCTCAAGACTGCAACCACTTCATAAACTTGTTTGTTGCAGTACCGATAGACTCTCCAACTTGTTTCTTTAACCGCCACCTTTGAAAAGCCTCTTCGTAATCATCGCCTTGAGTTTGATAAACATTCCAAGCATTCAGTGACAATCCCAACCCCCAGGTTAGTAGAATGAAAAGTGACCAAGAAAGTTCGTGACTTCCTGCTAGATTTAGCAAAACTAAAAAAGTGTTGACGATAGCATACTTTGTTACATTTTTCTGTAATTTGCGACGACGATAACCATTAAAAGCTAGTTTTTGACTAGATTCCCCTCGATTAGCTAGCCATTGTTGTTCCGCCGCTGCAATATCCTGTTCGGAAATCCCTAATTCCGACGCAATCTCGAACAACTGTACTCGCGAAAGTTCCCCGTTTTCTGCTTTTTGGGCGATCGCAATTTGGAGAATACCTTGAGCATCTTCAGAACCGTAAACTTGACTTATTTGACTGTCATTAGTTGCCATAACGAGTTTCCGATAAAATTTCCGACATTATTTCTATGATATATATAAGCGTTGTTAAACGGCAGGTAGGGACTATGGCGGATTTCAACACCCAGATAGTTAACTGTTAATCGCATTTTCGCCCACATTGAACAAAACACCATCGCCCAGGTACAAAGCGCTGCTATCGTTTTGGAACACCTCTACCGTAAAACCTGCGCTGGTCATTACCCAAAAATGTCGGCACTAATAATTCTATTTCTGGGTCTATTTTTGCTATAATTTTGTTAAGATTATTTTCAAATAAAGCTTGGTTAGCTGATTCAGCTTGACACTGTTTGAGAACAATCGGAGGAACTGCTGCACTCAGTAAAAATTGTAGGATTCGTTGATTGAAAGTTCTTCGAGAAGATAAACTCATGTTAAATCTAGATAATCAGTCATAATATTAAAACATGATTGTCTATAATAGTAAAACTAAAATATCTCGCGCTACAGTACCAGAGAACTGATAAGCTGATTCGGTACGAGTTAAAGTAGATTAGATTATGGTCAACCGTCTTGCCCAATCCCAAAGCCTTTACCTGCGGAAACACGCCGAAAACCCGATCGACTGGTGGCCGTGGTGCGATGAAGCCTTAGAAACAGCCCGCAGCCAAAATAAACCAATTTTCCTGTCGATCGGCTATTCTAGCTGCCACTGGTGTACGGTGATGGAAGGTGAGGCTTTTTCCGATCGCGCGATCGCCGAATACATGAATTCGCACTTTATTGCCATCAAGGTCGATCGCGAAGAACGCCCAGACATCGACAGCATCTATATGCAAACCTTGCAAATGATGACCGGTCAAGGTGGTTGGCCGCTCAACGTTTTTCTCAGCCCCGATGATAGAATTACCTTCTATGGTGGCACTTATTTCCCCGTAGATCCGCGTTACGGAAGACCAGGATTTTTAGAAGTTTTGCAAGCAATTCGTCGCTTTTACGACACAGATAAAGCGAAGTTAGGAACATTCAAATCAGAGATTTTAGGCAACCTCCAACAAGCAGCCATGCTATCAGGAGTTACTACAGAATTAAGTAGCGAAATATTCCAAAAAGGCTTAGAAGCTAACACCGCAATTATTGCCTCTGCTAATCGAGCACCTAGTTTCCCGATGATGCCCTATGCAGAATTAGCACTGCGGGGAATACGCTTTGATTTTGATGAATCAGAATATGACGCTCAACAAGCCTGTACTCAGCGCGGATTAGACCTCGCATTAGGTGGTATTTACGACCATGTTGCGGGCGGATTTCATCGCTATACTGTTGATGACACATGGACTGTCCCACACTTTGAGAAAATGCTCTATGACAACGGGCAAATTGTTGAGTATTTAGCTAATCTCTGGAGTGCAGGAATTCAAGAACCGGCGTTTGAAAGTGCGATCGCAGGAACGGTAGAATGGTTGAAGCGGGAAATGACTGCAACCACAGGCTATTTCTACGCCGCACAAGATGCTGACAGTTTCACCCCCCCAACCCCCCCTTACCAAGGGGGGGCAACGGGGGGGTCTGAACCGGAAGAAGGAGTGTTTTATGTTTGGACTTATAGCGAACTAGAACAACTGTTGACTGCGGAGGAATTGGTAGAAATTCAAGCACAATTTACTGTTAGTCGTACTGGGAATTTTGAAGGGAAAAATGTCTTGCAACGCCGCCATTCGGGTAAATTGAGCGAAACAGTGAAAACGGCTTTGGCGAAACTCTTTCAAGTTCGTTACGGCGGCCATCCCGATAGTGTAAAAACCTTTCCCCCAGCCCGGAACAATCAGGAAGCTAAAAACGATAGTTGGCCTGGCAGAATTCCGGCAGTTACTGATACTAAAATGATCGTAGCTTGGAATAGCTTGATGATTTCTGGTTTGGCTAGGGCTGCGGCGGTGTTTGGGAATTCGGAGTATCTGGAATTGGCAGTAAAGGCTGCTGATTTTATTTTAGATAATCAGTGGATTGATGGGCGGTTTCACCGATTGAATTATGATGGTGAAACGGCTGTGATGGCGCAGTCGGAAGATTATGCTTTGTTCATCAAAGCATTGCTGGATTTGCATCAAGGTAGTTTGTCGCTAGTTGTAGAAAGTGACAAATGGTTGCAGAAGGCTGTGGAGGTGCAAGCAGAGTTTGATGAGTTTTTGTGGAGTCTGGAATTGGGGGGATATTATAATACTGCGAAGGATGCTAGCAGCGAGTTGTTGGTGCGGGAACGGAGTTATACTGATAATGCTACTCCGGCGGCTAATGGAATTGCGATCGCATCTTTGGTTCGTTTAGCGCTGCTGGATCAAAATTTGGAATTGCTCGATCGCGCGGAACAGGGTTTGCAAGCTTTTAGCAGTATTATGGAAGATGCTCCCAAAGCTTGTCCAAGTCTGATTTCGGCGCTGGATTGGTATCAGCATTCTACTTTGATTCGCACGACTTCTGAGCTAATTTCTGGGTTGATGTCGCAGTATTATCCGACTGCTGTTTTTCTGGTTGATACTGATTTGCCGGAAGGGGTTGTTGGGTTGGTTTGTGAGTCTTTGACTTGTAAGGAACCGGCGAAGAGTCGAGAGGAGTTATTGGTGGAAATTTGGCATAGTCAAACACGGATTTAGCGCTAATATTGTCTATGTTATTGAACCGCGAAGACGCGA
Organism: Tychonema litorale BBK16; assembly: GCF_021648855.1. Taxonomy (GTDB): domain Bacteria; phylum Cyanobacteriota; class Cyanobacteriia; order Cyanobacteriales; family Microcoleaceae; genus Microcoleus. The sequence continues at coordinate 52,124 of NZ_JAKJHX010000001.1, forward strand.
AGTGCGCGAAGGAAGAAATAGGATTGATTTAACCGCAGAGGGCGCAGAGAATCCAAGAGAGTAGGGGCAATTCATGAATTGCCCCTACTCTAATCTGTGTACCCTCAATCTTCCAAAATCTCCACTAAATCTTCCATTGTCACGTCGAAGGCGCGGGCAATTTTGTAAACAGCAGAAAGATCAACTGTGTTCAAAGTATCGCGTTGAACATAGCTTCTGACAGTGTTGTAGTTGACTCCAGATCGATCGGCAACTTGCTTTAGCGTCCAACCTTTTTGCTCAGCTAGTTCTCGAATCCGCAGTCTAACATATCCCATGAGTGCGCCTTCAATCTTCCAAAATCTCAACCAAATCTTCTATTGTTACCTCTAAGGCGCGGGCAATTTTGTAAACAGCGGACAAATCGACTGTGTTCAAAGCATCCCGTCTCCCGTAGCTTTTTACCGTGTTGTAGTTGACTCCGGATCGATCGGCAACTTCTTTAAACGTCCAACCCCTTTTCTCAGCTAGTTCTCGAATCCGCAGTCTCACGTATCCCATTTTTTGCTTGACTTCGGTGCATATATACCGGATAATATTTATGTACACTAAAAACGATCGCCCACCTAGCCTCGAAAACTTGAGGGCGATCGCTTTTCTATCACACCCCGCAAACGCGGGGAAGGATTCCCCTATGATACCAACATCCAAGCCAAAATTAAACACTCATCCCTGGTGTATTGTACGGCAATTGCCAAATATGCAGCGATTAGTGGTTGCGAGATTCCACCGCCGAGGTGATGCTGATGGATATATTCAGATTTTACGGCGGTTGTTACCGACGACTAAACACGCGATCGTTTTTGATTTGACTGGGGATGAAAAATTGCCTGATGTGCGATCGGCTGAGTTAGAACAAGTGTTGTAATTTGATAAAGGGCGATCGTATTTGATGATAAGTGCGATCGACCTTCCCTCAACTTTGCTGAAAATTATCACCATTTTGCACGTTTGCCACACCGAATAGTACAATAAACTAGGAGTTGTGACTTGCCAACGCAGAAACAATCCAACACAGCAATATTCCTCTGTCAATTGCTTTCAAATTTGTATCAGCCAATCAATGTTTTTCGTTACGATCGCCACTTAAAAACACTATACATCCAGGCTGGGGTGAGTGATGAAATTGGCATTTTAATAGATGAAAATGGAAGTTGGAGCTTTGTTTTATGACGCAAAAGTTAGACCAAATGACGACTGCTGAATTGAAATACTACCTTTCACAGCATAGAAACGATCGCGAAGAATTCCGACTGGCACTGCAAGTTTTAATTGACCGTCGTGATGCTAATGATACAAGCCAACCTTATCCTTTTGACCTTGCCGACCCAGAAAACGAGGTGACAGCAATTTTGACTGAAAAAATCAATCGGTTAACAAACCCTCAACCCCTTCAAGTGGTTTACTATAATCTCTATCTTCTGATTAATCTCGGAGATAATTTAACAGGAGGAACCATTCTAATTGATACCTACACATTTGACCCCCAATTAATCAAGGGAGATACCGTCTCCATCAAGGACTGGAAAATAGGAGTTACAGCAGACAAAGGACTAAGAAATAGAGCTTTTTCTTTTGATGCAACTGTCATTGACGTACAAAAAACTGTAGTCCGGCATCAACATTTCTCTGTAGATATTATTCTACAATCACCGGATCGGGAGACAATAGCTCAACTAAGAGATGCTTTGACATCCAGAAATTCACAAAATTTTGGAGAAAATAATCGCATTGAGTCCTCAACATTTTTAGAGTTGAATTTGACCGCCCAACAATTTTAATCCGTAATATTTATGCTCAAATTAGTCATAAACAACTAGCAACATAATCAGTGTTTATATAAAACTTAACAATTTATTTACAATTACTACCAATTCAGAAATAATAAATTGTTACGCCTAACTGTTTTTTGCAAATAACCGTTAAACTATTCTAACTGCACGTCTTAAGCGTCGCAGGCTCAACCTATAGCTGTTAAGGATTCGTCCTGATTCACAGGAGCAAGATTTTAAAATATGCATCTCAGCGAACTAACTCACCCAAATCAATTACACGGCTTGTCGATTCATCAACTCGAACAAATTGCCCGACAAATTCGAGAAAAGCATTTAGAAACTGTAGCAGCCAGCGGTGGCCACCTCGGCCCCGGATTGGGCGTAGTCGAACTGACTTTAGCACTGTACCAGACACTAGACCTCGATCGCGACAAAGTTACCTGGGATGTCGGCCACCAAGCTTATCCGCACAAATTGATCACCGGTCGCTATAACAATTTTCACACCCTACGCCAAAAAGACGGCGTTGCAGGCTATCTCAAGCGCTGTGAGAGCAAATTTGACCATTTTGGTGCTGGACACGCTTCTACGAGCATTTCCGCAGCCCTAGGAATGGCAATGGCGCGCGACCTCAAAGGCGAAAATTTTAAAACTGTCGCAGTCATTGGCGACGGCGCACTGACAGGGGGTATGGCACTCGAAGCGATTAACCACGCAGGCCATATGCCGAAAACTAATGTAATGGTAGTGCTCAACGATAACGAGATGTCAATTTCGCCGAATGTCGGCGCAATTACCCGCTATTTGAACAAGATGCGACTTTCGCAGCCGGTGCAATTTCTCAAAGATAACTTGGAGGAACAATTCAAACAAATTCCGTTTGTTGGTGAAACATTTACGCCAGAAATGGAACGCCTCAAGGAAGGGATGAAACGATTAGCTGTGTCGAAAGTTGGAGCCGTAATTGAAGAATTAGGCTTTACTTACATGGGGCCGGTAGACGGACACAATTTGGCAGAGTTAATTGCTACTTTCAAACACGGTCATACCATCCAAGGCCCGGTGTTAGTTCACGTGGTGACGGTGAAGGGCAAAGGATATGCGATCGCCGAAAAAGACCAAGTAGGATATCACGCCCAAAACCCGTTTAATTTAGCTACTGGTAAAGGCATTCCTTCCACCAAACCCAAGCCTCCAGCCTACTCGAAAGTCTTTGCTCACTGTCTAGTTAAGCTAGCAGAAGATAATCCAAAAATTGTCGGTATTACTGCGGCAATGGCAACGGGAACTTGCCTAGACAAACTTCAGGAAAAACTCCCGAAACAGTACATTGATGTTGGTATTGCCGAACAACACGCCGTCACATTATCGGCTGGTTTAGCCTGCGAAGGAATGCGCCCGGTTGTAGTAATTTACTCGACCTTTTTGCAGCGTGGATACGACCAAATTGTTCACGATGTCTGCATCCAAAACTTGCCTGTTTTCTTCTGTTTGGATCGAGCCGGAATTGTCGGTGCTGATGGCCCAACTCACCAAGGAATGTATGACATTTCCTACTTGCGCTGTTTGCCAAATCTGACAATTATGGCTCCAAAAGATGAGGCAGAATTGCAGCGGATGGTAGTCACGGGAGTCAATCATACCAGCGGTCCGATCGCGATGCGTTACCCGCGTGGCAACGGTTACGGCGTGCCTTTGATGGAAGAAGGTTGGGAAGAATTGCCGATCGGCAAAGCGGAAATCCTCCGCAACGGCGACGACGTGCTAATCTTAGGTTACGGTTCAATGGTCTATCCGGCGATGCAAACGGCCGAGATGTTGAGCGAACATGGCATTGAAGCAACTGTGATTAATGCGCGTTTTGTCAAGCCTTTAGATACCGAATTAATCTTACCTTTGGCACAGCGAATCGGCAAAGTTGTCACAATGGAAGAAGGCTGTTTAATGGGCGGTTTCGGTTCAGCAGTAGCCGAAGCTTTGCTAGACAATAATATCCTGGTTCCATTGATGCGCCTGGGTGTACCTGATACATTGGTGGATCATGCCACGCCGGAACAATCCTTTGCAACCTTGGGATTGAATCCGTCGCAAATGTGCGATCGAATATTGGCAACATTCAGCCGCAAAGAGTCTCCGGTTAGCGTCTAATTTCACTCGTTACCAGGCTTTGCCTGGTAACGCATAAATCAGGAGACGGCAGTGCCGTGTCCCTACAATTAATTACGGTAGGGAAACGGCACTGCCTTGGACTCTATATCATTCCGGCATAGCCGGAATTGATATTATGATATAATTGAATGAAATTTTCACGATAAGGAACAATCACCAATGACTTATCTCAACTCAACTCGCACAGTACCCCGGAAAAGATTGCACCAAAAACGCACACTTTCTCCAGAAGAAATAGCCCAATGGTACGCTGAAAGAGCAGCATTTCGCCAGCGGTGTCAACCTATATTCGATCGCCTCAAACCAGAATTAATTAAAACCCATTACAACTGGTACATGGCAGTTGAACCCGACAGCGGAGAACATTTTATCGACAAGGATAATATGCTAGTTGCAAACATAGCTCATGAGAAATACCCGAAAGCTAAATTGCACGTTTTTAGAATCAATGAAACCGGAGTTTGTGGTACAATCTAATTGCAGGAACATTTGAAAATAAGGGATAAAAAACAATGACTAGCGTAAAACCAACTCGCACAGTCCGTCGCGGAAGAGTGTTCCCAGAAATTCAATGGTCAGAAGAAAAAAAAGCCCAGTGGCGCGCTGAAAGAGAAGCATTTTATCAACGGTGTAAACCAATTTTCGATCGCCTAAAACCAGAATTGATTGAAACCCACTACAACTGGTATATGGCAGTTGAACCCGACAGCGGAGAATATTTTATAGACAAAGATGATATGGTGGCTGGCAAAATGTGCCGTGAGAAACATCCAAATGCTATCCCGTTCATGTTCCGTATCAACCCTACAGGGGTTTGTGGCACGATATGATTGCAGGAACATTTGGTGAAGAGGACGGGCTATTTTTTGAAGTTGACTTGATTGCTGATAACGGCTTAGAATTACCTGTTGATGCTCTCCTAGATACAGGTTTTTCTGGCTGGCTAGCAATGGACATTCAGGATTTAGAAGGACTCGATTGGACTTATATTAGGCCACAAAAAATGGCCACAGCTAGGGGAGAATTCTATTTTGACCTTTATGCAGGAAAAATCAGAATTGATAATCAAGAATTCGATATTCCTGTTCATGTAGGTGACGGAGTACCCGAAGTTTTAATCGGCCGCCAGTGGCTCAAAAATCGGCGGTTAGTAGTTGATATTTCGGCGGGTGTGTTGACATTGGAAGCAAATTAATAGCAAGATGACTTTAAAAAGTTTTGATATAGTAATAGTAGGAGCAGGCCCCGCAGGCGGTCAGTGTGCGAGAATCCTCGCCAAATCTGGTTGCCAAGTCTTACTTGTAGAACAAAATGATAGTTTTAATAAAAATGACTTTTCCAGCGCCGCCACGCCTTTAGAAACTCTCTCACAATTCAATTTACCCGAATCAGTAATTGGCAGTTATTGGCACAAACTTACTATTGAAACTAGCAAAGTCAGTCAAACTTGGGAGTCTCCTAAAAATTTGGGAGTTGTCTTAAATTTTGCTAAATTTAGAGCATTTCTGGCTAGTGAAGTTCAAGGAAATGGAAGTGAAGTTTGGCTGGGTTGTCGCTACATTAAACATTCACAAGCCAACGGCGCAACTATCGTAGAATTCAAACAGCTATCCGACGGCAAAATCATCCAAGTTAGCGCGAAAGTATTGGTTGATGCGACTGGTTTTGCTAGGGCGATTATGTATGAGAAAGAAAATGATAAACCAGCTTTCTTGTCGGGAACCGGCATCGAATATCTAATTGAAGTAGAACCGGAAGTTTACGATAAATATGCCAATGATTTAATCTTCTTTTTGGGCGATAAATGGATGCCAAAAGGTTATTCTTGGATATTTCCGATGGAACAAAATCGGCTGAAAGTTGGTGCGGGCAGGATTTTTTTAGATCCGAAAACTGTGAAGAATTTGGAACCTCTGAAAAAGTATATCTATTTACTGATTGATGAGTATTTGAAGTCGAAAAATTATAAAATTATTGACAAACATGGTTCGACTCTGAAATACAGTCAGGGTTTGAAAGATATCTATTGTCAGGATAACATAATTGCGATCGGCGATACTGTCTCGACGGTGAATTTTTTGGGCGGTGAAGGAATCAGACACGGGATGGATGGTGCACAAATAGCTGCAAAGTATATTCAAAAGTATTTAGATAACCAAATATCAGATTTCCGGGATTATGAGACGGAAATGCACCGCAAGTTTGATCGGAAATGGCATATTTCAGAAAGATTGGCTGTGAGAAAGTATATCGATGATGTGAATGATGTACTTACTGATAAAACAATTGATTATTTGAAGTATATGAAAACTGAAGATGTGATGGATATTTTGTTTGAGTATAAGTTTGAGAAGATTTCCAGAGGGTTGGGTGGTTATTTGAGTAGGAAAATTCAGGGTTTTATTCAGAAATTCGGCGGTTGAAATTCGTTTAAAACTCGGCGGTTGAAACCGCGTCTACACACACGAAGTTGAAATTCATTTAATTAAAACTCGGCGGTTGAAACCGCGTCTACACACACGAAGTCCGCCTCCGCGGACTAAGATTATGAATTTATGCTACAAACTTAGTTGCAAAGTATTTTCTGTGGTGATTTGCATTCGGGGAAGCGATAATAAAGAATCTTCAAAATTGCTAAATTTTGATTCATAGGACACACCAAAAGTATAGCCGATCGCACTAACTAAATTTTCTACAATTTTATCAACATTTCCGTAGGGATAAGCGAAGCATCTGACAGGTTTCCCCAACCCGTATTCCAAGATAGCACGAGATTTTGCCGCTTCCCGCACAATTTCTGTGGGCGACAATCCAGTCAGAGGTTGATGAGTCGCAGACATGGAACCAATCTCAATCCCTGCATCTCGTAGTTGCCGAATTTCGGGCCATCCCATTAATTGTACTTGTTCAGAGTCTGCTTTTTCCCAACTATTTGTTTTTCCTATGGACTCTGCTACTAAAAAAACAGTTGCTGTAAAGTCAAAACGTTTTAGCAGAGGGAAAGCATGGTGAAAAAAGTCGAGATGGCCGCCGTCAAAAGTCAGCAATACAGCTTTACCGGGTAGAGGAGTTTTAGCGAGTTTCGCACTTTGCCAATTTTCCCAACTTGTACTATAATAACCAGCATCTTTCAGATACTGCAAGTGTTGTTCAAAGATTTCTGCATAAATGCGATTATAAGCGAGAATAGGTAAGCTTTTGGTAACAGTATTATTGTCAAAGAATTGAGGTTTAACTGATTGAGAAACTTCTCGATAGGTTGATTTTCGCCAAATAATTTCTGGTGCATAAAATACTTGTTTTGGTAAGTCGTTTTCTAAAGGAATTTGGGTTATCGGTTCCCCTGTAATTGCCGCTGCTTCTATTAATTCTCGTATCGCCGCTGCTGGTAGTGCGGCCCGACGATTGACACTGGTGCCGATCGCACTTTCGCGCCTCCCGAACATCACCGCATCTTGCGGGTAAATGCCCCCACAACCCTCTGCATTCAACCAATTGGGTGAATTCGCCCTTTTTTGAGCGGCATCGCTTAAGCGCGATCGCAAGGACATTTCGCCGCTTAGTGGTTTTCCCAGCAAAGCTTCTCGCACGCAGGCGACACACAATTCAAAACCGCAATTTTGAGTAATTGCCGATCGCACTTTTTGAGCAGAAACAAAGTTGTTCTCAACCGCAACAGTTATAATACCGATAGCAACACCGCCGACTTTTACCAGCACATCAATTTCGGAAAGCTCAACTTTGATGTTAGGTAATTCTTGGCTAACCTCTACAGCAATCAAGTCTCTATCAAGGTTAATTGTGAATGATTCATCGGCTGTTTCTGGATTATAAAAATAAGCCTGAAGCCAATTCGGGCGATTCCAAATTTCCTGTAAAAATAGTGTCCAATTAAATTGCGGATTTTCGGGATTTTGTTGAAAAAAGCGCTTTATAATTTCCCAAGCGAACTCAGATGCGATCGCATCAGCCAGCACTACACCAGCCACAATCCCGTCACAGACAGGCAATTCAATGATTCCGAGTTCAACGCCGTCTAGTTGAATTGTACAGTAAGTGCGATCGTATATTTGCGGAATCTCAATATCCAAAATTGGTTGACTCACCTCCACCTTAAGCTGATAGGCAACTTCAGAGTTAACCCACTGAATTTGAGTTAAAATAGATTGAAGTTGATTGCTATTAAAAATTCCCTGATACTTGTGAACTTTAGTGCTTTGGATATCTCTTTGAATTCCTTGATGCCAAGGTAGATTCAAACTCAAATTAGCTGCTTTAGCTTTATAATTAATCAGCATTGCAGAGTTATACTCAATTCCAATAAAATCACAAATAGTTGCTAAAACTAGATTCTTATTATCTATAAGCTCCTCGTATTTAACCAATATATGATGAGACTTATTAACATATTTATGGCTAGTTAATACTGCATATTTCCAGCGCTCAATACAGTGTTCTAAATCCCAAACACCGCCCCATAACTCGCTAAAATCCCTCGTAGCCTCATACATAGAAGCTATAGTATCCATACCATTTCGCAAAATATGTATAAACTTAGCATCCGGCACCAGACGCTCAATATCATCAATAAAATATATATGTTCCGGGGTTTTTTCCAACCAAATACTTTTATTTTCTTCGACAGCTAAACCATCTAAAATTCCGACAAACCAAGCAGCTTTGTTTTCCTCTGTTTGACTGTTATCAAAATCATGTAAAAACTCAGGGCGCTTAATCTCATCCCTGAAAAACTTGGTTAATCTAGTTGGTAAATTTGTCGCAAACTCCTCATATAGCAAATAGTGGAAAAACTTGGATTCAGGAAAAGAAATAATTTCTGGATGGGCTGCTAACAAACTTTGAAGAATTGTCGTACCGCTTCTCGGAGCTCCAACTAAAAATATCCGTTTCATTTGTTTACTGAATAAATTGTTTATGAGTAAGATTTTTTAACCACAGAGAGCGCAGAGGACACAGAGGGAGAGAAGAAAGAGGGAGAGAAGAAAGAGGGAGAGAATAAAAAAGTATAATTCATGCTTCTCTCTGCGCTCTCTGTGGCCTCTGCGGTTAAAAAATCTTTTCCTAACTCCAGGTAAAATCCTCTTTCAATAACTCAGAAAGTTCCCGATTATAAGGTTCAAAATAACTGATCAACTCTTGTTCAATCGCCTCCGGCATTTTGCTATAATCCTCAGCACTATTAACTTCATACTCTTTAACTGTGCTACCACTAATATCCAAGAAATTTAACACTTTAGCAAACTCTTTGCCGGGATTTGCCTGAAAATCCTCGCTCTTCAAAATCAGCAACTGTTCCCTAGGAAAATAATCAAGCCAATTCTTGATTTGTTCCGCATAAATTCCCCGTGACAAGTAGGAATAATGCTGGTGATTGAAACTGTAATAACCATCATCAGAGCGAATTTTCTCTATTTCACCTTTTAGTCGATCGCCTTCAGATGCGATCGCCTTTTCAAACTCCAACTTTTCACAACCGATCGCCACTTCTAAATTATAGTGTAACCAAGCTCGTTTCACCGGATTTCGCAGCATCACAATCAACTTAACATCTGGGAAACACTTGTAAACCCGTTCCGCCACCAAAGGATGATAAATATAGTAACCAGTCATCTCCCACAGCAGCACCTTCTCACCCGCAACACTCCGAGTCAACTGCTTGTTGTACCACTCAACACCCCGCTCAAAATTTAAATCAAAAAACTGAACTCTCCTCGCACCTTCTTTAATAATTTGCAAGTGATTTTCTAGATATCCACACAAAGCCTCCGCGCCACACTTTTGAGCACCAAGAATTAAGAAATCCGGCTTCTGCTTGTTTTTCAACTGAGTGGAAATCTTGGCGTAGCCGGGATTATTTTTATTCAAAGCGTGAGTTGTTTCAGGTTTTTCAGGTAAATCCAGTACCTCCATTTTGCCTTGGAATTCCCAGCGGTAGGGCGGACAAAGAATCGTTTTTTGGTGTACAGTCGATCGCACATATAGCGGATAAACGTGCCAGTGATAGTCGTAAGCATAGGCCCAACTCTTTTCGTAAATCCCAGCATTCACATAATACTGACCGTTACCCAAATCTAACCTATCTAAATGCAGCCTGATTTTGCCCTCACCTTTAGCTAGGGGCAATAATTTGCCCATTTGATTTGTATTAGTATCAAAACAATTTTGACCATCTTCCCGGCTAATTGTTACTCCAAAGATAGCAGCAGAAATCTGTTTTGGTACAGAATAATGAATCTCAATAGTTACAGAATCGCCGCTATCTATTTCCTCATCCGGTAATACTTTTACATCTGTAATTTCTACTTCCAAAGAACCGAAGCGATTTTCATTAACTCGCAATTCCGAACCCGTGCTTGTAACTTCAGGAGGACGCATAGGAGTGCGTTTTTCGGTTTCCGATCGCATTTCCGACAAATATTGACCAGCCACCACTTCCGGTTCTCCGTAAGCGATGATTTTACCTTCCCGTAGCCACAAAGCCCGATCGCACAATTTTTGAATTTGTCCAGCGTTGTGCGAAATCAAAACAATCGCACAACCTTTAGTCTTAAACTCAGTTATTTTATTCAAACATTTAGCTTGAAAAGCCACATCACCAACCGACAAATGCTCATCAACTAACAGCACTTCGGGATCAGTGTGAATCGCCACCGAAAAAGCCAACCGCATTTGCATCCCTGTACTATAAGTCCGCATCGGGCTGTCAATAAACTGTTCCAACTCGGCAAATTGAACAATATCATCAAATCGGCGTGCCGCTTCCCGACGAGTCAAACCGGCAACCACCGCACCGACAAACACATTTTCTCGCCCAGTTAAATCCGAGTGAAAACCAGCACCCAAATCCAACAAGCCGCCAATTTTACCATTGACTTGAATAGTACCTTCTTCCGCGCGGCCAATACCGCCAACAAGTTGTAACAGTGTCGATTTTCCCGCGCCATTCTTGCCGAGAATTCCCAGCATTTCCCCAGGAGAAACACTAAAACTTATATCTCGTAATGCCCAGAAATGTGCCTGCGGTTTCATCCGCCACCATCCCCACAAAGCCGCCTCCATGATCGTAAAAGGTCGATCGGCACTGTAGCGATTAAAACGTTTCCCCAAACCCTTGACAACAATAGCTTGACGCATTATAACTCCTCTACAAAATGATCGCTTTGTCGTCTAAAAATTCCCATTCCGATGGGCAACAGAACTGCTACAATCAAACTTACAGTTAACAGTGATTGCCAGTCGGGTTGCGTACCTTTCAAAAGTATGGCGCGGTAAGCTTCAATCAAAGGAACCATCGGATTAAACTGATAGAAAGGCAGAAATTCTTTCGGTATACTGTCGAGGTTATAAAAAATTGGAGTTAGATAAAAAAGCATCTGCAAAACTACGCCCAAAGTGTGCTGAGTGTCGCGAAAAGTAACGTTAATGGCGGCGAGGGGATAAGCCAAACTCACTGTTAAGAAAAATTGAATTACCATCAAGACTGGCATATATAGCAGCACTGAATTCGGCTGAATCCCATCAATTGCTAGAAAGATAATTAGTACGGGTAGCGCTAGCAAAAAGTGAATTAATCCAGTAGTGGTTGTCACCACAGGCAAAATCGCGATCGGAAAATTTGGCTGTCGAATTAAAGCCCGGTTGCTAGTAATCAATCCCGTTGCTTGAAATAGCGCCGTCTGAGTCCAAGTCCAAATTAATAAACCGCTAAAAGCAAAGGAAGAAAACTGCGGAACATTTACCGGAATTACGGTTTTGAACACAAAAGAAAATACCGCCAACTGTAACAGTGGATTGATCAAAGTCCAAGCAATCCCCAGGGTCGATCGCTTGTAAAGTAGTTTCATGTCGCGATCGACCAACTCCCGCAGCAAATCCCACAAATGAGCAATTCTGCGCCGTCGATAACCCAGTGTTTGCGTATTTTTCACCGTACACCTCCAGCGACTACCTGCGGTTCCACCTGCTGCGGTTCAACATCAGGAAGTTCAGCTAATTTTTGAGCCTGTAACTGCGCTTCCCTGTAAGCAAAAGGACTCTGTAAAGCTCCCAGCAACTCGCTGACGACCAACTTGCGGGGAAACCATCCCGGCTGTCTCAATCGTCGCAACAGCCACCAGTTCAGCCAGTTAAACACCGCAAAGTGCAGAATTGCGCCACGGCTGACAGTGCGGTTGCGATCGCACGTCAGCAAATAAGCCCCAAAACCGCGCCCGTTGTCCCGTAGTTGGCGGCTCAAAGCCTCACCACTGCGTCGGTGTACGTGCCATACAAAAGCTGTGGGCTCGTAAAAAGTCGAGTACCCCTTCGCCAAAATCCGGTGAAACATCTCGATATCCCCAGCGCCCCTAGTCGGAGTTCCGACATCCAAAGCCGGGTCAAAATTGCCTACATCCTGGAACACTTGGCGGCGGAAAGCCATATTCGCGCCAACGCCGTAAGCGCTTGCCCACAGCAACTTCTGCGCCGTGAGTTGGCTACCGTCAACTTTAAAACAGTGGAGGTATTGCAGCATTCCCCCGTAGCCGAATTCGTATTGAATTTGAGCCTCTGTTTCCAATTCCGCCGGTGCAACCAAACCGCTAACTGCCATAATTTCCGGGTCAACAAAACCAGCAGCGATGCCCCGCAGCCAACCTCGATCGGGCCGAACGTCATCGTCAGTAAAAGCAATAATTTCGTGACTGGCTTCAGCGATGCCACGATTGCGAGCCCAGTCCAATCCTGGCCGTTCTTCTTTCACGTAGCGTACAGGTAATCCAGCGACGAATTCAGCGGTGCTGTTGTTGGAAGGAGCGTTGTCTATGATGATGATTTCGCGATCGGGATAGTCTACGGCAAGAATTGCTTCGAGAGCGCCTTTGAGTAAGTCGGTGCGATCGCGCGTACAGATAACTACGCTAATAGGTGGTAGCAGATCGTTTGACTTTGGTTGCAGCCCCAACTTTTCGGTCAGAATTGCTTTAGTCAATTCCTTCCCTATTTGCTCCACAATTGTCGATCGCACCCGTTCGGCCGGAATAATTGCTTGCCAAGGATTGTTGAACATTTCCACCCATTTGATAGGCACTCCCCGGTATCGTACCAAAATACGAATTTTATCGTATTTTTCAAGTCCCCTAATCTGATTTATCGGTTCTGAAAATTCGAGATCAAGCAGTTTTATGCCCATAAGTTTATCCTAGAAATAGTGGGGATTGGGAATGGGGAATTGGGAATGGGGAATTGGGAAATTGGGAAATTGGGAATTGGGAAATTGGGAATTGGGTACTGGGGAATTGGGAAATTGGGAAATGGGGAATTAGGTACTGGGAATTAGGTACTGGGAATTGGTTACTGGGAATTGGTTATTAGAAAAATTAGTAACAATTAACTATGCCCAATGCCCAATGCCCAATGCCCAATGCCCAATGCCCAATGCCCCATTCCCATTATTTAACAGCAATTAAAGGCTTAATCTCCTTCATAGCACTACTTTTTGGCAAACCATTAACCGCGATCGCCACCAGCAACTTATCCGACAGAGAATTTGCCAAAATCGGACGCAAATGAACGCCTCGCAGCCGCTCAATACCAACCTTGGGAGTGATGTGACCGATCGGCAATTCACCATAACGTAAGTAAATACCATCAGGCCGTTTCTCATCAATGATTAGTTCAGCAGTTTCCCAACCTTGCATCAAGTCTATTTCAATTTCGCGATCGCTCAAATCCCCCCTAGCCGATCCTCCTTGCATAAAACTAGAAATAGCCGATCGACTTTTCAACTCATCTATCACCCCCCGGAAATACCAATAACCGCGCAACTTTGCCCGCACCCACCGCCAAGTTGTCCGCATCCCCAAACTTTCTAGAAAATCCAGAGATTTTCTCAGCCCCGCCGCCAACAAATCCACCGCAGCCGGCCAAAAAAACGCGATCGCCACCAAAATTTTATCTGCCCGCGAATAAGGAAGTTCGTAATTATTTATGTTTAAAATCGGTCTCAGTTCCGGGTGTCGCAAACCAATTAAAACATCCGAGCGTCCTTCCTGGCGAGCGCGACGAAAAGAGCGATCCAGATTGTTAGTTTCGTGTTCATAATGATAGCCCACCGCCCCCGCAGACATTACAAAAGGCACATCAGCTTTCAGCAAACGTACCCCGAATTCGTAATCTTCACCGCCACAATTCCCGAAAGCCACATCAAAGCCACCAAGATGAGCAAACAATCCTGAATCCAGAGAAAGATTACCGCTGAGCAAATCTTCATACTCGTAGCGGTGAGTCGGCTGGCTCATTTTGTAAAATTTTTCCTCCCACCAACTCCGCACTTCCACATCAAAATAATTAGTGCTCCCCTGCAACTTGGGGGGATAAGGGCCCATGACAGCGCAGCCCGGATGCTCTCGGTGAGTGCGCGCGTGGCTTTCTACCAGCAGCGGCATTGCTTCAATGTCATCGTCTAAAAATAACAGCAACTCTCCAGTAGCAGCCGATGCTCCTGTGTTACGCGCGATCGCAGCACTCCGACAATTCACCTCAACAACCTGCAATTTAAACAGAGCTTTATAGTCTTTTAACATTGCCAAAGTATCGTCAATACAGCTATCTGCGACTACTGTAACCTCCATAAGGTCGATCGGATAAGTCTGCGATTGCAAAGCATCAAGAGCCCGCTGCAACGAAGAACTTCGGTTATGAGTCGGAATAATTATGCTAACTGTTAGATTTTCCATATTTAAATTGGGAATTGGGAATTGGGAATTGGGAATTGGTAATGACTAATGACTAATGACTTCTTATAACTGCTTGCGAGAAGTAAAATAAGCTATCGGCCCACTAAAACAGCCCCGCAACTGAGCCAAAAGCAAATCACTAGGAATAGAATCCGGTTTCTTTCGCAAAGAAGCAACTAACTCCGGCAATTGTTTGTACCGGAACCATCCCCAAGCTAACAGAGGTACACTGAATTCCCTGTTTACCACAAACATCCGCGTCCAAAAAGCATAGACTCCAATTCCATAACCTTGAAGTGTTTTGCGTAATTCTTCCCAAGTGCGTCGGTGACGATGCCAACTCAAAGCCCTGGGTTCATAAACAATGCGATAGCCCGATCGCAAAATACGAGCAAACAACTCACAGTCCTCCCCGCCCACAGTCGGAGTTCCAGCCCCCAAATCTTCATCAAACACCCCTATAAAGTCGATCGCACTCGAACGCAAAGCCATACTCGCCGAAACACCCACCGGTGCCACAATCAGCGGATTAATATTCGCCCCATCGAACACAACACGCCCAAATCCCCGCCCGTGGGGGCTATAGCGCTCAAACCATTCTTGCGCCTCCGTTTCCAATTCTAGCGGCATGATTAGCCCCGTAACGCACATCACGCGAGGGTCACTGAAATTTTGTAAGAGCGATCGCAACCAGTTCGGATCAGGAGCCGCATCATCATCTGTAAAGGCTATGAATTCGTGTTTAGCCTCACGTAAAGCGCGGTTCCGGGCGGCGCTGGAGCCGGGTACATCTTCCCGCACATAGCGGACTTTCGGGTAATTTTTGACCAGTTCCATCGTCGCATCGGTGGCAGGACAATTGTCAATTACCAAGTATTCCTGACCGTCGTCCGGCATTCGCATAAATGCTTCTAGACAACGCTGCAAATCTTCCGGGCGATCGCGTGTGCAAACTACTGCTGTAGCGATCGGCACTGGTTGCACCGCCCCACGTTCGTCCCATTCCAAGGTGTCATATAGCCAGTTTTTCCACAGGTTATCTCCCACAGCGTTCATCAGTGTTTCCCGCAATTGAGATCCCTCTATGCGACCTCCGACTACGGACAAAGTTGCTTGCCCGATCGGGTTTCCATAAAGTCGAATCAACACCAGAGCTTTGCTGTAACGTTCATCAACCGTTATTTCTGGTGGCAGTTGGGAAATTTCTAGATCGAGAATAGCTGTTGCCATATTACTAAATAAGCAAGTATTGGATTGAATCAGATTTCAGATTTCAGATTTAACAATTGCAAATAAATACTCCGTATTTACCCGTATTTTAATCAATTTATTGTTACCAACTATCTTCTAGAAGATATCCACTTATCAATGCAATTATTGTCGATCGCACTAATCGAGTTAAGCATAATTTTTGTTGTTGGTTCTATTCATTTTTACTTTTTATTACCTACTAATGTCAAGTCGAATGAGGTATGCCCCATGCCCCATGCCCCATGCCCCATGCCCAATGCCCCATGCCAATGCCCCATGCCCCATATTGCAAACATTTTCACTCGATCGGATCAAAAAGTCATGACAACGGTTAAAATCTCGTGATACTGCAAATCGCGCGCAGAGCAGGGAGATCACCGCAGTGATGGAACTCGATTGTTTACCTTACGGCGCCGGTCACGCCAATGAAGGAATCTGTCTGTTAGTGCGAATGGGGCCGCACCGGATTCTACTCGACTGCGGTATTCAAGATATCGCACCACTGTCAACAAGTCTCGATCGCCCAATGCCAGCCGATTTAGTCCTGTGTACCCATGCCCATGCCGACCACGCCAGAGGATTACTAGCACTTCACCAATCTTTTCCGCAGTTGCCCATCTATGGCAGCCAAGTCACAACCCAACTGCTACCTCTCAACTGGCCACAACATTCTCAATCATCAGACACACAATTCTGTCAATCACTACCTTGGCAATCGCCAGTCGAACTACGCCGGGGACTCAGCGTCCAGTTATTCCCCTCTGGACACCTGCCAGGAGCAGCCGCCGTACTCCTGACCTATGCAGCGCCCCACCGCACCTACAGCCTCGTTTATACCGGGGATTTTTTCCTATCCAATTCTCGTTTGGTGGAAGGATTGCCCCTCGGAGAACTCAGAGGACTCAAACCCGACGTACTCATTTTGGAAGGCAGTTATGGCACTGCGCGTCACCCTCACCGCCGACAACTAGAAAATCAATTAGCAGAAAGAATTCACCGCGCGATCGCCGATGGATACTCCGTACTATTACCCACACCCGCACTCGGTTTGGGGCAAGAACTGCTGATGTTACTTCGCAGCCACCACTTTTTCACCGGCCGCGACTTAGATATTTGGGTAGATGGCGTTGTTGCTGACGGGTGCGATGCTTATCTGGAATTACTGCCACAATTTCCCACTGCTGTCCAAAACTTTGCCCTACACCAACCTTTGTTTTGGGATGAAAGGGTCAAACCTCGCGTGCGCCGCCCAGATCCCCAACAGCGACCATTGTTAGGTCAAGCCCCGTGTATTGTGATTACTGACGAAACTACTGATTTGAATTTATACTTGGGCGATCGCACAAATCCTTGGATTATACTTACACCTCAAAAACCCGGATATCCTGTCCCAGAATCTCTTCATAAATTACAAGAATCAGGAGTTCAACTCGTCGAAACTTACTTGCTATCCGAACACTGCGACGGGCCCGGAACTACACAGCTAATTCACAATTTGCGGCCCCAGCACGTAATTTTGATCCACGGTTCCCCCGCATATTTGGCAGACTTAGCCAATTTGGACGAGTTGCGAAACCGCTACCAATTGCACACTCCAGCCACTGGTACCGTCGTCGATTTGCCGATCGGGGAAATGTTTTTGCAACCTGCGATCGCCGAAACTAATTATGAGGGAGAACTCAGCGATTTAGGGACGGAAATTGCGATTAGTTTGCCACACCCGATTACAGACGATCCCCGCTGGACCAGTTTTGCCGATACGGGGCTGGTAGAAGCGCGATGGCAAGGTGAAGAACTTGTGTTGCGGGGGATTTCCCAGCGAGAATTGCTTTTTCAAGGAGGCGATCGATCTCGCACAATCAACATCGAATGCTGTGCCAACTGCCAACACTACCGCGGCCAGCGCTGCTGGAATCAGTTATCTCCTTTGTTTGGATTTAAAGTCACTCCCGATGGCTACTGTCCCGTCTTTGACTCCATACCGGATGCAGAAATCTTCTCCTTTGAAGAAATCGATACCTAACATCAATTCCGATCCAACCGGAAACGACATAACATATTTGGGATTTCAGTCTATTCAAAAAAAAGCACACAAAAAAGGGAGAAAAGTGATCTTCTAATCTCCCAATTTTTATTTGTCCCGTAGACAAAAGTTCAAAACTAATCCAAACCAGAGTCCGGATAGTGATTGCGAATTTGTTCCGCTTCTGGACAATCGTCAGAAACTAAGGGCTCGCAAGTTCTCGATATCGAAGCCAACTTCTGGGACACAGAACCAATACTCTCTAGACGCACCATTTCTTCCCAAGAGCTGAGCTCGTCTTCTTCGTCCGTTTCGTAGCGCAGCGTGACTAGATCCCCTTCAATATCTAGGATACGAGCGCGCTCTATCCAACGTTGCTGATCTCGAAGAAAAATAGAAACCTCACGACCATCACAACAGAGTTGATAGATTTTGCGCTGTAGCATTTGTCAGTTCTCCTGCGCAGTGTAATTTGTTCAAAAAGATTGCCTGTTTACAGTAACGTACTTTGGGCTTTACATCGGAAGGCACAGTCTTATGGACTAGCCAGCTTCACGTTTTCCAAAACTTTGAAACCGATGGGAACTATCATATCAAATGATACCACTAAATCTACCTACTACGCCATTTATATTGGCACACTTTGTGCAGTGGCTGTGTTAGAACCAAAAATTAGGATTACAGGCGTAGCGATCGGCCGTAAAATATTAGCTATGATTATAACATATTGCTAAAAGAATTATTAAATTTAGCAATATGTGATATAGGTCACTGACAGCATGGCATCACTAAATGTACAAGATGGTGGCAGCCAATAACTAGCTTCAAAGCGGGCAGCGGAACCTGTGGCGGTTAAGCTAAGAAAATTGCGGTTCCGTTCAAAAAAAATTGAAGTAAACGCGAGTCGTGCGTGTTAAGGAGGCTAATTGATGGTATATGCAGAAAATTGGTCGCAGCCGTCTATTTTGGATCTAGCGCGATCGGGCAACTTTCAAGCCCTGAATTACTGGATTGATAGCTTGCTTCGACCAGAAGGGATTTATGCCCGCGTAGAAGAAGCTCAGGCTGGATGCGTGCAAATCTTGGTAGAATTCCAGCGCGACTTTGCCTCAGATACCACATTACTGGGGAGCACTCTACGAGAAGGCGTAGTCAAATTTATTTGTCACCAACTCTGGAGACTAAACTCGCCAGCAGTAGAAGGAGTGAGAATTCACGCGCGTTTAGCTGGAGAACCAGAGATTCTGTGGAAACAATCAGTACGAATTGTGACTCCGGCAAATCGCGATCGGCGACGTTACCGATCGCTACTGGTCGTTGATTGGGTTAAATTTAAAACCTATCGTTCCCTATTGCTAATCGGTTCATCACTAGCTTCATTTGTCTTAGGTTGTTGGGTGACATACCACCAGGCTCTGGTTATACAGTCAGTTCCCCTAGCCTCCGGGCAGCAGCAAGTTGGATTAATGTCGGGGCCACCTCCAAAACGTCCCGATACCGTACAAGCAGCTCTAGAAACATTACCAGTAGTAAAGCAAAAACAAGTTGCCAATCCTTATGATCCAACTGTCACCCTGATGTTCGGTGGGAATGTAAATCTATTGGATGCGTTTTCTAAAGTGGCAGACAGAGGTTACGATTGGGCATTCGCCAACATGGAAGAATATCGCAAAGCAGATGTGGCGATGGTTAACCTGGAAAATCCCTTGACTCGCTCTACCTTGGGTAAAAGTAAAAAACAATTAAATTTTAAAGCCGATCCAGAATTGGTCAAAGTATTAACAGCAGGAGGAGTGGATATTGTCAATTTGGCAAATAACCATGCTATGGACTACGAGGAACCCGGACTGGTGGAAACTATAAATACTCTAAATAATGCTGGAATTGCGAATCTGGGAGCCGGCAGAGATATTAAAGAAGCAAGGCGTCCAGATATTATTGAAGTTAAAGGTCAACGGATCGCGTATCTTGGTTATTACGATTCCGACCTCCACGCTGCCGACTTTGGGAAAGCCGGAACTAACCCGCGTCGCAATAACCGCGTGGCCGAGGATATTCGAGCTCTCAGAGGTCAGGTAGACTGGATTATTGTGAATTATCACTGGGGAGTAGAATTGGCAGATTATCCAGGGGATTGGCAGATAGATTTGGCTCGGTTCACGATCGACCAAGGTGCTGATTTGGTAGTGGGACATCACCCCCACGTTCTGCAAGGTGCGGAAGTTTACAAAGGCCGACCGATAGTGTACTCCCTGGGAAATTTTATCTTCGGTGGCAATGCTCGCAGCGATTATGACACAGCAGTGCTGAAAGTATCGCTTAAAGACAGAAATATGAAAGTAGAATTTCTGCCTGTGGAGGTGAAAAAGTTTCAGCCGAAGGTGGTAGAAGGAGCAGCGGGCGATCGCATCCTCAAGCGCGTCGAGCAGATTTCTAGTATCTTTGACAAGCCAATGGGATCACAAGTAGTTCTCGAAGCCCCATTATCAGCAGTACCAGGTCAAAAAACTCCGAATTCTCAATTCCCAGGAGCGACCAAGAAGGGTACACAACAGCCCCAGCCCCATTACCCATTTCTAGGAGGTGAAAGCAATAGACAAGAGCAACCCAAACCAAATCCCAATTTACCAGCTTTGCCCGCTGCACCCAAACAGCGGGAAAATTCGTCAGTTTTGAAGAACCGAACTTTTCCGGCTGCTGAGTCAAGCCCGCCTCCAAGTCAAGATTTGCCACCGCGCCTCTACCGAGGTCAAAATCCCAAACCCAGCGGGGAATCAGAGCCGTTTACCAAAGAGCCATTCATCAAAGAACCGTTCATTTCGCCTCCATCTCCCAGTTCGGGAACGGTGCTCAGCCCCCAAGGCTATCTTCCCCAAACTCAGTCTCCATCCTTCAAAGTCGCTCTCAAAGAACCGACTCCCATAGCGCTGATTCCAGTTAACAAGGTATCCAGGGGCTACAAGCCGATCGCCCTACCTCCGCTAT
This sequence comes from Tychonema litorale BBK16, assembly GCF_021648855.1. GTDB lineage: Bacteria > Cyanobacteriota > Cyanobacteriia > Cyanobacteriales > Microcoleaceae > Microcoleus. Next base: position 73,102 of record NZ_JAKJHX010000001.1, read on the forward strand.
CTGCAAATATAGGTTAGCCAGCAGCCAGGACTACCAGGGGAGGAAATAGGCGGTAAAGGGTGTTGTAAAACAGATCAGCGACTAAACTACTAACCACAAATTGACTGACAACCAATGATCCATGACCTATTACCCATGACAGATGTGTTTGCGATCGCGCTCAAGCAAAAGCAGTACAAAACCTACGTCCTCTCCGACGAAACTTCTAACTCGGTTCTAGAAATTGTGCCGGAACGAGGTGGTATCGCCACTAGCTGGCTGGTTGAAGGCAAAGAAATCTTTTACTTAGACACCGAACGGTTCACCAATCCCGATTTGACTGTACGTGGCGGAGTGCCGATCCTGTTTCCGATCTGTGGCAATCTCCCCGACGATACTTACACACACAAGGGAAAGGAGTGGAAACTCAAACAGCACGGCTTTGCTCGCGATTTGCCTTGGACAGTAGGGGAAGTCCTTACGGAGAGAAGCGCTGGTATTACCCTGATTCTCGACAGCAACGAAAAGACCCAGGCTGTTTATCCCTTTAATTTCCGACTAGCCTTTACTTATGAGATTAAAGGCAATTCTTTGGAGATTTTTCAGCGATACACCAATCTGTCTGACGAACCGATGCCGTTTTCTAGTGGCTTTCACCCTTACTTTTTAGCGCCGGATAAGTCCAAGCTGCGCTTTGAAATTCCGGGGATGCAGTACAGAGACCAGAACACTCACTCCAAGGGTTATTCCACTGGGGTTTTTGACCCGACGCTCGATGAAATAGATGTTTCGTTTGATGAGCTCACGGGTCTTGCTGCTACTGTCACTGACTCGTCGCGCAATTTGCGTCTCACCCTCAGCTACAACTCTAGCTATGGCAAGTTGGTGTTCTGGATGCTCAAGGGCAAGGATTTTTACTGTTTGGAACCTTGGACTGCTCCTCGGAATGCCCTAAACACAGGCGCACACTTGATTTATTTGCAGCCGGGAGCGACTTGCGAGATGCTGATTCGGATGACTGCAACTTTTTTGTAAAAAAGACTTGCTATTTAAATAGATGGGTGCTACTATCAGTGAATGTGCGCGGTGATAATGTTTTCACGGGTCGCTAGCTCAGCGGTAGAGCATTCGGCTTTTAACCGATTGGTCTCGGGTTCAAATCCCGGGCGACCCATAAATTAGAATAAAACTAAAAAGATTGAGTAGGGGCAATTCATGAATTGCCCCTACTCAATCTTTTAGTAGGGGCAATTCATGAATTGCCCCTACTTTCAACTCAAATCTGGAAACATCCTGCGCGATCGGTAGCAAATTGTCTTAAGATTATCGTAAGAATTGAAGTTGTCCAAAATCCACTACGATCAATCACAAATAATTAGGAGGAACATCTATGGCGCTTGTACCTATGAGACTGCTGCTCGACCACGCGGCAGAAAATGGTTACGGCCTACCGGCTTACAACGTCAATAACATGGAGCAAATCCAAGCCATCATGCGCGCTGCTGACGAAACCAACAGCCCCGTGATCTTGCAAGCTTCTCGTGGCGCTCGCACCTACGCTGGGGAAAATTTCTTGCGCCACTTGATTTTGGCCGCAGTTGAAACCTATCCTCATATCCCCATTTCCATGCACCAAGACCACGGTAATGCCCCTGGTACTTGCTATTCCGCCATGCGCCAAGGTTTCACCAGCGTCATGATGGATGGTTCTCTGGAAGGAGATGCTAAAACTCCTGCTAGCTATGAGTACAACGTCCAAGTTACTCGCGATGTGGTGAATGTTGCTCATTCGATCGGCGTTAGTGTCGAAGGCGAATTGGGTTGCTTGGGTTCTTTGGAGACCGGCATGGGTGAAGCTGAAGATGGCCACGGCTTTGAAGGTGCTTTGTCTCACGATCAGTTGTTGACTGATCCCGAACAAGCTGTGGATTTCGTTGAGCAAACCGGCGTTGATGCTTTAGCAGTGGCGATCGGCACTTCTCACGGCGCTTACAAGTTTACTCGTAAGCCGACTGGCGAAATTTTGGCAATCAGCCGCATTGAAGAAATTCACCGCCGCTTGCCAAATACTCACTTGGTAATGCACGGTTCTTCTTCTGTGCCCCAAGAATTGCTGGAAATCATCAACAGCAACGGTGGCAAAATCCGCGAAACCTACGGCGTACCTGTGGAAGAAATCCAAAAGGGAATTAAGTGCGGTGTTCGTAAGATCAATATCGATACTGACAACCGTTTGGCAATTACTGCTGCGGTACGTCAAGCTTTGTTTGCGAAGCCTGATGAGTTTGATCCCCGTCACTTCCTGAAGCCTTCGATCAAGTTTATGCAAAAAGTTTGTAGCGATCGCTATCAATCTTTTGGCGCAGCGGGTCATGGTACAAATATCAAGCAAATGTCTTTGGATGATTTTGCAGCTAAGTATGCTAAGGGCGAATTGAGCTCTACTGCAAAGAAAGCTGTAACTGTTTAATCAAATTGCCGCCTGTCCTCATCTATAGAAATGTTAGGTAGGGATGGGCGGCTCCAAAATTTCTCAGAAAACAGAATGCAAATTATTTTACACGCCTGCATTGCAAGCCCGAATGAGTGCATTGCTCGATCGCAACAAATCCGGTAATCTGTCACGTTTAGAGGAAGTGGAACTCGATCGCTATTTGCTCTTGGAACATTGGGTACGCTTAGCCAAAGCTCACGCCTATAAACGTTCACAGACAGTAGCATGAGTTATGTACCAGCCAGTCTGCGCCGCGTCGTGACCCAACGAGCCGGAAATCGTCCCACTGACTCCCGAAGGGCGCGTAACAGCTAAAATTTTGCAATTTAACCTCCCAGAGCCCATTCTCGAACGGGATCAATTTAGTAAAGACTTTAATCCTACAAGTGAAAAGAATTAGCATTTATTAAATGTTACAAAAGTTAGTTATACTTAATATTAGATGTTGGTTGGGAAACTTTTTGTGAAATCACCCGATCGGACGAGTCTCAAAGACGATGCCAAACATCCGCAAAAGTTTTACATTAAAAATAATCCTGAGATTAAATTAGGTGACTCGGTTATGATAGTTAGCCCTAAAAAAGAAACTGCTCAGGTCAAGGTGGAAGATACTAAAAGCGCAGACACCAAGGCCGCAGATAACAAGATTGGAGATAAAAAAACCGTCCAAAAGCAGTCCCCCAAGGAACCAGCGCCGAAGTCAAAGCGGTGGGCGATCGCGCTGGTTGCAGCCGGGTTGATAGCTGTACCGACCACCATATATATAGTAAATAGTAAATCGCAGCCGAAAGTAGATGCGATCGCCACCATGACCGTGCCCGTGGAAGCACAAAACCTCACCGTGCGGATCACATCTAGCGGCACCGTACAACCCGTACAGCGAGTGAATCTCAGCCCGAAAGGTTCCGGGCGGATCGCAGAGTTATTTGTCGAACAGGGCGATAAAGTCGAAGCTGGACAAATTATTGCCCGTATGGAAAGTCGCGATGTCGAAGCCCAACTCGCTCAAGCCACAGCCCGCGAGGCTAGTGTTCGAGCTAAATTAGCCAAAATTCAAGCCGGGAATCGATCGGAAGACATCGCTTCGGCTCAAGCACGCTTAGATCAAGCCGAAGCCAGTCTCGCCCAATTCAAAGCCGGGAGTCGCGTTGAAGAAGTCGCAGCAGCCAGAGCCCGTTTGCAGCAAACTCAAGCCCGTTTGCAACAATTACGTGCTGGTAGTCGCGTGGAAGAAGTGAGTCAAGGACGAGCGAAATTAGCCCAAGCTCAGGCTCGTTTAGCAGATGCTCAAACGGGTAGTTCAAAACAAGAAATTGCCCAAGCACAAAGCCAAATTGAATCGAATAAAGCGCAAGCTGAACTAGCAGCTCAACGGGTGGAACGAAATCGGCCATTAGTCAAAGAAGGTGCTCTGGCTAAAGATAAACTGGATGAATTAATCAAAGAAAATCGCACCGCTCAGGCTAAATTAACTGAATCTCAAAAACGTTTGCAACAAGTTGAAGAAAGTCGGTTGTCCCAAATCCAGCAATTGCAAGCTGCTGTGGAAGTTGAGCAACAGGGATTGAAGCAATTGCAAAACGGAACGCGATCGGAAGAAGTTGCAAAAGGTGAAGCAGAAGTTGCCGAAGCTAAAAGCAAATTAGCAGAAGTTGAAAACGGCAATCGTCCAGAAGAAATAGCTAAAGCCCAAGCCGCAGTTGCGGAAGCAAAAAGCCAATTAGCAGCACAAGTAAACGGCTCTCGCCCGGAAGAAATTGCTCAAGCTAAAGCTGAATTAGCCGAAGCTGAAGCTCAAGTCCGCTATCAAGAAGTGCAGTTAGAAGCTGCTAAAGTTCGCGCTCCGTTTGCAGGAATTATCACCCAAAGATACGCGATCCAAGGAGCTTTTGTGACTCCGGCAACTTCGGCATCGGAAGCTACTTCGGCAACTTCGACATCGATTGTGGCTTTGGCTAGAGATGTGGAAGTTTTAGCGAAGGTTCCAGAGGCTGATATTAGTCAAATTAAACCGGGCCAAGAAGTTGAAATAGTTGCTGATGCTTATCCAGATAAGGTGTTTAAGGGTAAGGTGAAATTGATTGCGCCGGAAGCTGTGAAGGAACGGGATGTGACTCTGTTTCAGGTGCGAGTTGCGATCGATACGGGCAAAGATTCATTGCAGTCTGGGATGAATGTGGATTTGAGATTTGTTGGTCAAAAGTTGAGTAATGCTCTAGTTGTACCGACGGTGGCAATTGTGACTAATAAAGGTCAAACAGGTGTGCTAGTTCCCGATGAGAAAAAACAACCGAAGTTTCAGGCTGTGACGGTTGGATCGACTATTGGTAATAAGATTCAGATTTTGGAGGGTGCGAAAGCAGGCGATCGGGTTTTCACTGAACTTCCTCAAGATCAAAAACTTGAGGATATTATCAAGAATCAAAAATAGGGCATCGGGAATAGGGAATGGGGAATGGGGAATAGGGAATAGGGCATTGGGCATTGGGCATTGGGCATTGGGCATTGGGCATTGGGAATACCAATTATCAATTGTGATTACTAATTATCTATTGATCAATTACCAATTCCCAATTACCAATTACCAATTACCAATTACCAATTACCTATTTCCCAATTGCCAATTACCAATTCCCCATTCCCCATTCCCTATTCCCTCAATCTAAAATCCAAAATCCAAAATCTAAAATAGAATCATGGATATTGTAGAAAGTGTCAAAATGGCTGCCACAACCTTGATGGCAAACAAACTCCGCAGCAGCTTGACGATGTTAGGAATTATCATCGGTAATGCTTCGGTAATTTCGATGATTGGCATCGGTGAAGGTGCTAAAACATTCATTGCGGGACAAGTTAACTCTTTGGGGTCAAACTTGCTATTTATCATTCCCGGAAGTCCTGAAGCCCAAAGCCGCCCGGTGATTCCACCCCAAACTTTAGTGGTGGAAGATGCAGAGGCGATCGCATCTCAAGTTGCTTCTGTGGATGAAGTTGCACCAACTCTCAATGATAGTCAACTTGTTACTTTCCGCAACAAAAATGTTTCGTCTTCTATTGTAGGAACTACTCCAGAATTTCTGACTGTTAGAAGCTTTGATGTTGGTCAAGGTAGATTTTTAAACAAAATAGATTTGCAAAGAGAAGAAAATGTAGTTGCTTTAGGTTCGGAAGCGGCAGAACAATTGTTTGGCAATTCACAGCCGATTGGTCAATATATTCGTATCAAAAATTCGACTTTTCAAGTAATTGGAGTTATGCAGCCGAAAGGTTCTAGTTTTGGTGACAATCAAGATATGAACGTTTATTTGCCGCTGACAACAATGGCAAATCGCATCGTCGGTCGCTCGTCTCCCTATGGTACAAAGGTAACATTTATTTCGGTTTCTATCAAAGATGAGACTCAGATGAAAGCGGCTCAGTTTCAAATAGAAAACTTGCTGAGGTTGCGACATAAAATCACGAAGGAAGATGACTTTACTGTCCGAAATCAGAAAGATTTAATGAAGACTTTGGGGGCGATTACTGATGGTTTGACCTTGATGTTGGCTTTTGTGGCGGCAATTTCACTGTTTGTCGGCGGCATTGGGATTATGAATATTATGCTGGTGTCTGTTACGGAACGGACGAAGGAAATTGGGCTGCGAAAGGCGATCGGAGCTTCTCCGCAAGATATCCTGATTCAGTTTATGATTGAGTCGGTGATTTTGTCGGCTGCTGGTGGTGCGATCGGTACTGGATTCGGTATTGGCGGTGTGCTTTTGGTGGCTGCTTTTACTCCTTTGCAAGCTAGTGTTTCTCCTGTGGCGATCGCACTTGCAGTCGGTGTTTCTGGTAGCATTGGCCTATTCTTCGGCATTGTACCCGCAAAACAAGCTGCTAAACTAGACCCGATTGTCGCACTTAGAAGTGCTTAATTAGTTTGTTGACTATTGACTGTTCACGGTTGACTGTTGTCAGTAGTAACCAATGCCAAATTCCCAATTCCCGATGCCCAATTCCCAATAACAAATTATGAATTTTATTGAAAGCGTCAAAATGGCCGGTCAAACTCTAGTCGCGAACAAAACTCGCAGTAGTTTAACCATGATTGGGATGATTGTGGGTAACGCTTCAGTGATTGCGATGATTGGTGTTGGAGAAGGTGCTCAAAAATTTGTAGCAGGACAAGTTCAATCCCTTGGTACAAATGTGTTAATTGTCAGGGCTGGAGTGCCGAATGCTAGGCGTGGTGGACTCGGAAATACGCCTCAAACTCTGGTACTACCAGATGCAAAGGCGATCGCAACTCAAGTCCCTTCAGTTCAAGGTGTTTCCGCAGAACTTAATAGTTCGGAAATAGTTCGTTACAGTAACAAAAATGTGTCTGCTTTGATTTTTGGTACGATTCCAGAATTTCTCACAGTGAGAAGTTTTGAAATGGCAAAAGGGCGGTTTTTGACTGAACTAGATGTTAAGCAAAACAGCCAAGTTGCGGTTCTTGGTTCGGAATTAGCAGAAAAACTTTTTGGGAATGCTAATCCTCTTGGCCAACAGGTACGGATTAAAAATGTCAGTATGAAAGTAATTGGAATACTGGCACCGAAAGGTACATCTTTTGGTACAAATTTTGATAATTCCGCGGCAGTCCCGATCGCCACAATGGCCAATCGCGTCATCGGGCGCACATCTCCCTACGGTTTAGCTGTCACGTCGATATTTATTTCGATTAAAGACGAATTGCAAATGGAGGCGGCGCAATTTCAGGTGGAAAACTTGCTGAGATTGCGCCACAAAATTACCACAGAAGATGACTTTACTGTCAGAAATCAGAAAGATTTAATGGCAAGAATGGGGGCAATTTCTGGTTCTCTGAGTCTTTTGTTAACTGCTACTGCTAGCATTTCCCTATTAGTCGGTGGTATTGGGATTATGAACATTATGCTGGTGTCTGTCAGCGAACGTACTCAGGAAATTGGGCTCAGAAAGGCGATCGGGGCATCCCAACAAGATATTTTGTTTCAGTTTATTGTGGAAGCTGTGATTTTATCCGCTGCTGGGGGCATAATCGGCACTTGCGTAGGTGTCAGTGGGATTTTGGTAATCGGTAGTTTCACTCCCTTGCAAGCTGGAATATCACCAATGGCGATCGCCCTTGCTGTCAGTGTATCCGGTGCCGTGGGCCTCTGCTTCGGCGTTATCCCCGCCCGCCAAGCCGCTAAACTAGACCCGATCGCAGCTTTAAGAAGTGCTTAATAAATATTTAACTGTTTAGTTATAAAATCCACTCACTTTATGCTTATCAAAAATCGCTTGATCTCAACATCAAAAAAACTGTTTTAGTATAAAATTTTGACAAAAGTATAGTATTTTAAGTAGTTTTTTTGACAGTATTTTTACCTACATTCACAGTGCTAAACTTCATAAAAACCCGTTAAATATTAAAGATTCCATAAAGTTTGGGGGGCCGTGCTGGCTTCTCAACCTCAAAGCTGATTAAGATTAAGTCACCAGCAAAGAAGCCTAAGCATCTACAAACGGTATTACAGCACTTTTCAGGTATGTAGGTATGAGCTTCTGTAGGGACGCGAGTGCCTTAGTCCCTACGGGGATATTGAATGTACCTCACAATAACGGGAACCGCTGTATATCAATTCTGTTAGCATCAGAATTGATATCAATCTAAGCTAAGCGATTTAATCAAAATATCAAATAAATAACATGGCATCCCTTACCCCAAGTCCCAAATTTGACTATCTCGAAGGAACCACTCAATCAGACAGATTTAACGGCTTGGATGGCAATGACATAATTTACGCCAACAGCGGAGATGACTTTCTCGAAGGCGATGCAGGCAAAGACAAAATCTGCGGAGACCAAGGCAACGATACCATATTTGGTGGTGCCGACGACGACATCATCTGGGGAGGCAAAGGCAGTGACCTAATTTCCGGCAACTCCGGCAACGATATCATTTACGCAGGCGCAGGTAGCGATACCGTGACCGGCGGCGAAGGTGGAGATATTTTTGCCATTGGTAAAGGCAGCGGTGGCCCAACGGTAGTCACAGCCGACTACATCGCCGATTTCGGCAACGGTAATGACAAAATTCGATTGCTAAACGGTCTTACCTTTGGAGACTTAAACATCCAGACAGGTACTGACACTAACAGCAACAGCACAGTAATTCAAGACAAACTTACGGGTGAGTATTTAGCTGTATTGCAAGGAGTCAATAGTAGCAGTATTAACTCCAGTAACTTCACAACTCACTTATCGGGAAACGTAGTCACAGACTGGAACGGAGTCATGCTGAATGCAGTGCGAACAGCCAGCACCGCGCCTCCTTTGGCATCCCGCAATATGGCAATGGTTCACGCAGCGGTTTACGACTCTGTTAACTCCATTAGCAAAAAATATAGCCCTTACAAAGTCAGCATCGATGCACCAGCGGGTGCATCAGCCGAAGCCGCCACAGCAGCATCCGCCCACCGCGTTTTACTCAATCTCTACCCAGCCCAAGCTGTCAAATTCAATGAAGCATACGCATCATCTTTAGCCAAAATCCCTGACGGTAAAGCTAAAGACGACGGTATCGCGATCGGACAAAAGGTTGCCGACCAAATTATCAGTTTGCGGAGTACAGACGGCATCACGAAAGTTGTGCAGTACACTCCTAAAACTGAACCCGGTAGTTGGAACCCGACTCCTCCGGCTTTTGCCCCTGGACTGGCGCCGCAGTGGCCAGAGGTAACACCCTTTGCGATGACTAGCGGTTCTCAGTTCCGTCCGTCTGGCCCGCCGGCCCTTGACAGCGCTAAGTACGCGGAGGAAGTTAACGAAGTCAAAGAAATCGGCAAGATTGACAGTCTAACGCGGACGCAAGATCAAGCTGCGATCGCCAAATTCTGGGCAAACGGTGCAGGTACTTTTACGCCTCCTGGCCACTGGAACCAAATTGCCGAAGAAGCATCAAGCCTAACGGGTCAGTCCTTAGAAGATAGCGCCCGCTTGTTTGCTATGCTAAATTTTGCCCTGGCTGATGCTGCTATTGTCTCCTGGGATGCTAAGTATAAGTACGATTTGTGGCGGCCGGTGACAGCTATTCGCCAAGCTGACAAAGACAATAACCCGAACACCACGATTGATTCCGGGTGGACTCCCTTTATTACAACTCCGCCATTCTCTGAGTACACGTCGGGCCACAGTACCTTTAGCGGTGCGGCAGATCCTATCATGAGTTCTGTGTTCGGTGCTGATTACGGTTTTGCGGACAAGGGAGATAAAACTATCAATACTTTGCGAACTTTTGACAACTTTGCTCAAGCTGCTGATGAATCGGGGATGAGTCGCATTTTCGGAGGCATCCATTTCATGAGTGCTAATGTAGATGGTTTGAGTTCTGGTAGAAATGTGGGGAACTATGTTGTCCAGAATTTCTTGAAAGCGTAGGAAAGGTTTTTTGTGGGGTGGGGGCGGGTTTACGAGATTGTTTGTTTTAGGCAATGATTGTTGGTGGAACCCGCCCCTACAGAATGTAGGAATTTTTACGTTTTTATTTCTGTTTATTCCAGCAATTCTACGGTGCCAAGATAGCCGTCTACTCGGACTTTTTGACCGTCTTGGAAGCGAGTTGTGGCTTCTGCAATATTCATGACTGCGGGAATTTTGTATTCGCGGGCGACGATCGCACCGTGAGACAATTGGCCACCAACTTCGGCTATAATTGCTGTTGCTCCTAAGAGTAGCGGTGCCCAACCTGCATCGGTGTAGGGGACTACTGCGATCGCATTTTCGCCTAATTCAGTGCTCGCGGTGCGACAAATTTTGACAAAGCCTTCGACGCGGCCGATGCTGGCGGGAATTCCCTGGATGATGTTAGTTGCGGATGTTGCAAGGTCGATCGCACTTTTTTGAGAATTGGGCAGCAGATTGCCGTAGACTACAAGTGGAATTGTGCGATCGCGATCGGTTATTAATTGTTCGCGCCTTTCCCTAATTGTATCCTTAAACGAAACACTCTCACCGCTGCGAATCCACTGCTGAACTTCCGCAAATTCCAAATAAAAGATATCTCCAGTTTCCTCAAATATCTCCATTGCTAATCCAGCAGCTTCTATCTCCAAAAAAGTCCAGCGCAAATTAGCCAACAACCGCGCGTAGATTTCGCTAATCTCATTTTTGACAGTAGCTCGTTCCTGACATTTATCTAGCCGCCACTTCTGCCAAAAAGTCAAGCTTAATTCACGCTTTTCGACTGAATTAGTGACAGCAGATTTGACCGCCATATTCACTAACAATTTTTGGTAAACTTCCGGTTGTTCCCGCCAAGTAGCAATAGCGATATCCGTCCCGACTTCGCTCAAATATCCATAACTATCCAGCCACTGTACAAATTCCGCTTGCAAAGCAGAATTTTCAGTAAATACCTGTGTTAATTGTGCGACTGAAATAGCTTGATCAGATGGCGAAATCGCAGCTTGTCGCAATTTTTGGGCTAACTGCTGCAAAGCTCGAACAGAAGCAATTTCCGGTGCGCTATGATTGTCCAGCCATTCATCGGGAACCCGAAAAATTGATTTGCGGATTGCCAGCCCGATCGGCCCTAATATATTGTAGTAAGTAATCGGTTTTAGCCACTCTTGAATTTGCTCGGATCTATCTAATAATTCGATTAAATATTGGGAATCGGGAATTGGGAATTGGGAATCGGGAATTAATATTCCTTCTTCCTTCTCTAACTTATCCAGACTTTGCAGTGCTGGGATAAAAATAGAAGTGCGATCGAGCTTGAATTCTGCATTCAGCGCCCTCTCCCGCTGCACTAAACGCCACAAACCCGGCAAAGACGGCAAAATCTTCCCCAAAGGTGGCTTGCCCATCTTCTGCCCTCTCAGCAAAAATTCCAAACCCTGCTCCGGTAATCCCATCATCCGAAAAATTTCGCCCAACAAAGTCGCATTAAAATAAGCATGAGAACCCAACAAAGTTGCCGTTTCAGTAAAGTTTAAATTAGCTGCTCTCTCGCCCAAAACAACTTTAAATATTTTTCCCCAAACCCCACAAGTCAGCGGGCGATTAATCGACCAAGTTAGGGGGCGAATTGCACCGGGAATCACTTCTGCTGCAATAGTTCGTGTCCAAAATGGTTGCAAATTGGTAATCGGGCGACTTTGCAAAATCCAAAGTTTTTCACCATCCCAACTCCACTCAATATCCTGGGGGATTCCGTGAAAAAAGGCTTCGATTGCTTGCGCTAATTCAACTAATTCTGCTACAACTGATTTATCAATAATTGAATTAGTCTCAATGTTCTGGTTTCGACTATGCTCAACCTCCGAGTTTTGAGTCGGTTCAATGTTCTGGTTTCGACTACGCTCAACCTCCAGATTTTGACTTGTTTCAATTTCTAAATGAATCGGAGTAAATTGTCCACCGACAACTGATTCTGCTCCTCCCGGTAAAGCTTCAATAATTACTTGGGAACCGCCATCTAAAGGATTGCGGGTGAACATGACTCCGGCAAATTTGCTGTCAATATAAGGCTGAATTAATACAGCCATTTCGGTGTCGGGTAATTGTCGTTGGCGACGGTAAGCGATTGCTTCGGAAGTCCAATAAGATTCGCGACAGCGATTAATGGCATCGATTAATTCTGGTTCGGTAAAAACAGGCCCAATGGTTTGATATTGTCCTGCGGCGGAACTAAAATCTCCGTCTTCTCCCACCGCAGAAGATCGCACAATCATCCGATTTTGGATTTTAGATTTTAGATTTTTGATTAAAGCATCAGAAATTGAAAAATTTTCACTGTTTACTCGATTATTACTTCCCTCGGACTTTTTTGTACCCTGAACCCTTCGACTACTCTCAGGGTACAAAGAAAGCCCTTCGACTTTATGTTCCCTGAGCGTAGTCGAAGGGCCCGATTCATGCAATACTATCCAACCAGAAGGTACATTAAAATTGGCTCGTTTTAGTTGAGACAATTTGGCGGCTTTGTCACCACAGACTTTGGCATCTAGTGAGTCATTGAGAGAAAGCAATTTTTCTGATTTAGATAAAGCCATATCGTCACCCTGAAGTAAACTAATTATAAAGAGTAAAAATGCTAATCCTAATGCTGCTAAAAATTCTGTGGCATTTTGTCGCCACACCCAAACCCAGATGGGAGTACAAAGACATCCGCAACGGGTAGCAAACAGCCTGGCCCGATCGCCCTTACCAGCAAAACCCCATACTAGCAGCCCGGAAATGCCTGATGCGATCGCCACTGGCGGCGAAAATGCGAAAATACCCCAAACAGCGTTGGTCACGCCTCCACCACGGGCGATCGCATATCTGCCCATAACTAAAGGAATTAAGACAGTAAGTGCGATCGCAGGTGTATCCGCGAACCAAAATCGAGCAGCCAAAACTGGTATAATCCCTCTACCAATTTCCGCCAATACCGCAGCAATTCCAGCAAATTTTCCCCCGTGAATGAAAGCCGCCGAAACGCCAACATTCCCCGTACCCAGCGCCTTCAAATCTTTGCCGACACAGACTCTAACCGCCCATCCCGTTAGCGGTAAAGCACCCAGGGCGAAACAGCCGACTAATAGCAATGCGATCGACAATGACATAAAATTAGCCCTTTACTTTCAATCTCTAAGTATTATGGCTGCAATTCAATGACTTTTTCAGTCTTCAGACATATCAACAAAACGCCATTAGCACTTAAAATTATACAAAAGTAGCGTAAATAAGGATTTTAACCTAATGGTAGAACATGACTTTACGATTCCTCTAGCAGTTCTGGCTGTTGGATTTGTGGCGGCGGTTGGTATCGGCTCGATCGCCTGGTACAACTCCAAGCGCCCCCCCGGTTGGGAATCCAAAGATCGTCCTGATTTCGTGCCAAAAGTTGACAAAGATGATTTGATTGCAGATGTTTCTGATTCTAAAAGTAAATAGAACAAAGTTGTTTTAAATCAAAAAAACAGAATACCCAGATCCCCGACTTCTTAGAGAAGTCGGGGATCTAACAGAAATCCAAAATCTAAAATCTAAAATTGATTGATTGATTCAGAAGTTCGATCGCCCGCTACAATGGATTAAGAGCCGGCATAGTGTTTTGTAATGAATCCAGAATCAACTCTCGCCAGACTACAAGCTACACTTCCCGACGGAAAACTGCCTTCTAGCTACGGGGTTTACTTCAAAAATACCTTAGTGGCCCTTTGTCACGCCCTAGAAGACCATATCTTGCAAACCAGCGCCGGGGACGATATCGCAGTCAAACCCCTGGTTTTAGTCACATTCCAGCAGGGAAAATGGTATTTGCAAGAAGCCGATCGCTATTTTGATATTGCTAATTCCTCTCGGCGCGTTGTCATCGGTGCAGTAGCCGACAGCGGTTTCGCTACCCACAAAACGGGTCAATTAGAAAATGTATCTTTAATCGACCTCGATCCGATCGACCCCATCATCCAAGAATGGAATTTAATCATCCTCGCCCCAACCTACAAAGCAATGGTGCTTTGTCGCGAACTTTCGACCAAAGAATACTTACCGGAAGGTAAGCCAGAAGTCGATACAGAGCGAAAATTCTACGGTTTATGGTCTTTTGACCAAGCTTTGGTATCGGCGGCGGCAGAAATTTTTATCGAACAAACACGACATTACGATCGCCATCTCGCAGATAAGTTACTGCATATTCACCAAGAAATTCTCGCAACAGTCGGGCCGCCACTTGCCGATATTAGTGGGGTAGTCACGCGGATCGTGACTTACTTGCAAAGTTCTCAGCAGCAAATGGTGGCAATTAACCGCCAAAGCCGCGACTTGTGGGAATTGGAAGGTCAAGCCCTGCGTATCAGTCGCAACTTGAACGCGAATAAACTACAAGCTTTTCTGCGGATGGCCCAGCGCGTAGACGAACGCGATGGCTCAAATCCCACAGCGTCTTTGCAAGTGGCGGCTTTGTCGGAAACTTTGGGTCAACTTCTGGATTTACCGGCTTTGCAGTTGCGTAGGCTGCGCTTGGCGGGATTGCTGTTTCGTGTTGGCTTGGTTTCGGCGCCCAATGAGGTGTTTGCTCAAACTTCTGATCAATTTGACCAACAGACTTTGGCATTTTGGCGCGATCGCAGTTTCATCGGTTCTCAACTGTTGCAAGCGATGCCGGAATTATCACCTGTAGCCGAAATTGTCAAGCATAAACTAGAAAACTGGGACGGTAGTGGCAGGCCGGAGGGTTTGCGAGGTGAAGGGATACCGATTGCTTCGCGGATTTTGGGCTTGGTTGCTTGTTTTCAGGATTTAACTCAACCACGGGGCGATCGTCCCGCTTTGGGTTTGACCGCAGCTTGGGAAAAATGCCGGGAATTGAGTGAAATTCGCTTCGATCCAGCTTTAGTCGAAACCCTCGGTAATGTTGTCAGGCTGGCAGATATGGGTTTGATGGAGTTACCAACTCGCCCTAGTCAATTGCCGAATGTCTGGTTGGAGGATTTGGGCGATCGCGCGATCGCAGTAACTACTGACAACAAACAATTGACAACTGACTAATGCTGATAACTAATGACTAACATAGAAGCCATTTGCCAAGGGAAAATTAAAATGCTAGCGGGCTATCATTTAGCTGGAGCAGACTTATCGGGAGCCGAACTCGCCGATGCCGATTTGTCTCAAGCTAATTTGACAGGAGCTAATCTCGCGGGTGCTAACTTGCAACGAGCGGTACTGCGAGCCAACCTGCGGGGCGCTGACTTGAGCGGGGCAGACTTGCGAGGCGCAGATTTTCGGAATGCTGACTTGCGGGGAGCTTCTTTGGGGAATGCTCAACTCTCCGAGGCAAGTTTTGGGGGTGCTTTTTTGGCTGGGGCTGCGATCGGGAATTTGGATTTGAGCGGTGTCGATTTTCGCGGGGCCGATTTGCGGGGCGTGAATTTGGCTAGGGCAGTTTTGCAGCAAGCAGATTTGAGCCATGCCAATTTGTCCGGCGCTGATTTGTCCAGTGCGGATTTGGAAGAAGCGATTCTGAACGGAGCAGTCCTGCGTGGTGCTAATCTGACGGGTGCTAATTTGCTCTGTGCTGCGATCGAACAAACTGTCTGGGATGGTGCATTGCTCGATCGAGCCTGTGTCCAAGGCACGCCCCTGAGCCTTTAAAATTCAAAAATGCGCCGCAGCGCCCTGAGCCCTTCGACTACGCTCAGGAACCGGACACTGAGCGTAGTCGAAGTGCGATCGAAGTATAGTTGAATGGTAGAAGTGTTGTTTTCCATACACACTCAAAAAACAATTCGTTCTTATGATGTGCATAAGCACAAGCTATTTTAACATTTCTTAATCAGAGGTTATAATAGCTAAGTAACTGAGTAAACGCATAAATGGTAGCAGCTTTGTTTAGCGGTACATCCTTTCAAGGTCAAAGTGGCGATCGCCTTGTCAGCAAAGTAGCAGGAGCTGCAATTGCGGCCTTATTCAAACGTTCGGAAAAGGCAGAAGCCAACATCCGAGTCGAACCTGTGGCCAAACTATTACAGGGAAGCATCGACGGTTTCGACTTCATTGGCAAAGGTATGTTGATGTACAACGGCCTTCGCATCGAAGTAATGGAACTCTACTTGCAAGCACTCTCCATTGATTTTGGAGCGATTTTTGCAGGTCAAGTGAAATTACGACAGCCTACCCAGGCAAGTATGCGAGTAGTTTTGAGTAAGTCAGATTTAACCACTTCATTCAATACACCTTTTGTAGTTGAAAAACTACAGCGGCTGAGTTATCAAGACAAATCTCTCCTGTTTCAAAACACCGAAGTCAGCTTTGGTGCGGATAAATCAATTCGGCTTCAGTCAGAAATTACCGTAGGCGATTCTAGCGAACCAGTCAAAATAGATATTACTGCTCAATTGCAAGTAGAAGAGCGACGAAAAATCCAATTTGTCAGCGTTACTTACGGCGGTGACGAAGCAGCAGTAGACTTGGCCAAAGCGATAATTGTCCACGTAAATAACTTGCTAGATTTAGACAAATTTGCCCTCGAAGGCACTCAACTACGAGTAGACCGCTGTCGAGTCCAAAATGACGAGCTGGTTTTTTACGGTTGGGCCGGCATCGATCATTTCCCCAAAGGCAAACCATAAATTTTACTTAAATCCCCGGCTTCTTGAAGAAGTCGGGGATTTTGGTATATTTAGATAGACGCAGCGTGCGGAATTTTCTTGAAAAGAGGAATCAGCGATGGTGTTTACAGCTCTAGAACTGGCAGCAATAATGCCAGATGCCAGTAAAATTGAAAGTGACGAACCTGAAATGGAAAGTTCTTTACATTATCTACAATTGTCTTTATTAGTTGCTTGTTTAGAATGGCTGTGGCGCGATCGCAATAATTTTTTTATTGGGGCAAACCTCACAGTTTATTACAGCGAACAACAATTGCGGAATCGGGATTTTCGCGGCCCTGATTTTTTCTTAGTCAGGAATGCACAAAAACGTCCGCGTCGGTCTTGGGTAGTTTGGCAAGAAGATGGTAAATACCCCGATGTAATTATCGAATTACTTTCTGAATCCACTGCCAAAGTTGACAGAAATGCCAAAAAAATATTGTATCAAGATCGGTTTAGAACTCCAGAATATTTTTGGTTCGATCCTGAAGATTTGGAACTCGCTGGTTTTCGTTTAATTAGTCAAGAATATCAACCAATTGTTGCTAATGAATCTGGCAAATTGTGGAGTGATGTACTGGAATTATATCTGGGAATTCATGACGGAAAATTGCGCTATTTTAGTCAGGATGGGGAATTAGTTCCCACACCGGAAGAAGCAGCGTTGCAAGCCAAACAAGAAACCAAAGAAGCCAAACAAGAAACCAAAGAAGCTCAACAACAAGCTGAACAAGCCAAACAACAAGCTGAACAAGCCCAACAGCGGGCAGACCGATTAGCTGACCAATTGCGAACCTTGGGAATTGAACCGGAATAGTCCTTCGGTTTGAGATTTTGAATACTTTTATTTCCCAAAAAGTAAAGTTTAAATTTTACTTGAAAATCCCCGACTTCTTCAAGAAGTCGGGGATTATTGATGATCGGCGAGATTTGTGACTAAACGGCCGTCTTCCATGTAGATAATGCGATCGGCAATATCGAGAATCCGATTATCATGGGTGACAAGCAAAATCGTGCAACCTTGTTCTTTAGCTAGAGTCTGCATAATTTCTACAACATCTCGCCCAGATTTTTTGTCTAAAGCAGCCGTTGGTTCATCTGCTAGGACTATTTTAGGGTGACTGACTAACGCACGCGCGATCGCAACTCTTTGCTTCTGTCCTCCTGACAAATTTTCCGGGTAATAATTCGCCCTGTCTCCCAAACCGACAGCTTCCAACATAGCTATTGACAAAGCATCCATATTTTGATTCAGCATTTCTTTGTGCAATTCCAAAGACATTCGCACATTTTGCTTAGCTGTCAAAAATGTCATCAGATTGTGTGCTTGAAAAATATAACCAATCTGCTTTCTCAGCTTAGTTAATTTATTTTTACTAGCAGACCGTATTTCTTGTCCGAGAATTTTGAGGCTACCATCTTGGGCCGATCGCAGACCTCCTAACATCGTTAATAACGTGGTCTTTCCAGAGCCGGAGGGCCCCGTCATAATTACGATTTCTCCTGGGTTGATATCGAGATTAATATCGAATAAGGCTTGTTTTTTGAGTCCGCCTTGCCCGAAGTAATGGTTGAGATTTTTGACTGATATTACTGGTTCGGTTGCGGTGGTTTTTTCAGCGGGAATATTTAGGGTTTGCATGGTGATTTTTGGGGATTTTTTTGACTGTAGATCCAGTCGTAGATTAGAAAATATCTGCTGGATCGGCTGATTGGAGTTTACGAAGCGCGATCGCACCGGAACCAGTACACATCACAATCGTCAAACCTAGCACGAAAACCGCTCTATCTGTTGTCATTGTAATTGGCAATAAAGTAGCAGATTGTGCTAGGTGATACATTCCGTTTGCGAGAAGCATTCCTGGCATAAAACCTAAAATAGCTAATAGGAGAGCTTCTTGAATTAAGACTCCCACTAAATATCCATCGCTATATCCCATTGCCTTTAAAGTAGCATATTCAGCCAAGTGATCGGAAACATCGGAGTAAAGAATTTGGTAAACAATAATCAAACCGACAATGAATCCGATAATTGCTCCAAAGGCAAAAATAAAGCCGATGGGAGTAGCATTTGCCCAATAAGCTTTTTCGATGTCCGCAAATTCTGCTAAGGTTAAAACTTTGACATCAGGTAAAGCAGCTTGTAGCATTGATTGGACTTGTTTGATATCTGCACCGGGTTTAAGGTTAATTAAACCGACATCAATTTCATCGGTTTTTCGTTCTGGAAATAAGTTCATGAATGTGGAATCACTGACTATCACATTCCCATCAGCGGTGAAAGAAGTGCCGAGGGTAAACACACCTGATACTTTAATATTTCGTTTGTTGAGTTCAGTTTCGAGGGTAGGTTCTTTCTGAATTATTTGGGCAATATCTCCATATTCTGGTCTAGAAGATTGGTCGAATAAGGCATGATTAAACATTTGAATTTGATGCAGGTTTTGATTGACATCTGGCAGATCAAATGTGATGCTTCCTGGATCGATACCAAAAATTAAAATTCCTCTAGTTGTGCGATTAGTGGGATTGCGCCATTGTCCGATGTCAATATGCAAGGAAGTTACAGATTCGACTCCTGCAAATCCTTTTGTTTGGTATAATCTGTCTCTTTTGAAACTTTTCACCGCCGCAAATGTTTCAAATTGAGGATTTATTAACACTAAATCTGTATGTAAACTTTGGTGTGGTTTGATAGCAGAATCGAATAGTGCATCTCGGAATCCTAGTTGTACAAATATCAAGATATCTGCAAAGGCAATTCCTGCGATCGCAACTGCAAGACGGGTTTTTTCTCTAGTTACTTGTAACCAAGCAAGGGGTGTTTTGCGAAACATATAATTTGGGAATGGGGAATTGGGAATTGGTCATTTATTAGACATCTCCTAAAAAGCCTGTGAAGAACAGGCATCCTGCCTGTTCCACAATAATTATGGGAGATATCTATTGTTGGTTATTTGTTATTTATTCAAGTTTCCGCTGCCGCATTAGGAGAAATAAAGGCAAACCCAGGGAAACACCAACGAGTAAGTTGCTGGCAATATAAATCCACAAATTTTTCATTTTTAGACGCGAACCTTCGCTAAATACAAAAATCCACAAAACCACGGAAGACACGATGACATCCATGCCGAAAAAACCGGAAATTTGATTGGCAAACAATTGTCCAAAGAACTCGTTGACATTCAACCCTTTTTCTAAGAGAAACGGGATAAATTGGGAATAGGGCAAAGCTGTGCCCAGAATACAGAGAACTAAGTATGCAATTTGAAGCATTGAAAAACCTCCACTTTGTTAATTTTAAATCGCTATATTTGCAAGTTTACTCAGCATTGCTGAGCGCTTTAATATCGGATTGCATGATTACGCTAATATTGCGCGTAATTTTGTCAATTTCCCAATCCCACCACCGAATTTCTAATAATTCTGCAATTTCTGCGTCGCTGAAACGCTGTTTGATTAAACCTGCGGGATTCCCACCAACAACGGTGTAAGCTGGAACATCTTTTACGACAACAGACTTGGCTGCAATCACTACACCATCGCCGATTTTGACTCCGGGCATAATCACCGATTCGTAACCGATCCACACATCATTGCCAATCACGATATCACCTTTACTTGGCAGTTCCATTAATAAATTTATGGCTGTTTCCCAGCCATTCCCAAAGATGGGAAAAGGATAAGTTGAAATACCGTCGAGTTTGTGATTTGCACCATTCATGATGAATTTGACATTAGTGGCGATCGCACAAAATTTCCCAATAATTAATCTGTCGTTTCCGTAGTTGTAAAGTACATTTTTCTCAAAGTTTTCCGGGTTAATTGGATCGTCGTAGTAGGAGTAATCACCGACAACAATATTAGGCGATTTAACAAAGTTTTTGATGAAACATACCCGCCGCTGGTCTACCATCGGATAAGGTCGGTTTGGATCGGGGCCAAATTCTATCATAATTAGAAGGAAGAAGGAAGAAGAAAAAATGCTTATACAGCAAATTAAATGATTCAAATTGTGTCGTCAGGACTTTAGTCTTTCTCAATTGCTACCGTTACCTGCAAATTTGTCAAGCCTGCAACTTCTTTGCTACCTTCGGGATTCAAATGAATTTTTACTTCAACCACTCGGCTATCCAAGTTTTCTCCTGCTTGGTTGCTAAACACATTTTGTTTACTAACTTTTAAGCCAATTTCTTTAACAGTTCCCGGCAATTCTCCTGAAAATGCTTGGCTAGTGACAGTTGCTTTTTGCCCAACCTTGATTTTGCTAATGTCGGTTTGATAAACTTCGGCGACGACTACCATTTGCTCAGTTTTTCCTACGTCCGCAATGCCGTCAGCACTAATTTTTTCGCCGGGACGAGTATGAATTTTGAGAATTTTTCCGGCATTTGGAGTGCGGATATAAGCTTGATTTAATTCGGATTGGGCGCGTTTAACTTGGGCGATTGTACTATTGATTTCTGTTTGCGCTGCCTCTATATCCACAGGGCGCACTTCGGATATTTTTTCCAGGGTTGCTTTCGCTTCTTCTAGTTGTTCGCCACCACTTCCTTTGATACGTTTGAGATTGGCTTCAGCTTCATTTTGCTGCTGGATTGCTGTATTATTGATTCGAGTCAAATTGGCTTGAGCTTCATTCAGTTGCTGTTTGGCTGTACTATTAATTCGATTCAGGTTTGCTTGACCTTCCTCAAGTTGCTGAGTTGCTGTATTATTAATCCTAGTCAAATTGGCTTGAGCTTCTTTAACTTGCTGGCGACTTGTTTCTACTGCTAGCTTTTTCGTATCCATTACAGATTTAGAAATTGCACCTTCGGCGACAAGTTGCTGATTCCGTAAATATTCGGCTTCGGCATTATTGAACTCGGCTACTAATTTGCTAATTGTTGCTTCTTGTGCTTTTTTCTCTCCTTGGAATTGTGCATTTATTCGGCTAATTGTGGCTTGTTGGACTTTCTTTTCTCCTTCCCATTGGGCGGTGATTCGGCTGATAGTTGCTTGTTGTGCGGTTCTGTCTCCTTGCCATTGCGCTTGAAGGCGATCGACTGTTGCTTGTTGTGCGGTTTGATTTCCTTGCAATTCTGCCTCTAGTTTGCCGATCGTGGCGGATTGTGCAGTAAGTTCTCCCGATTTAGCACCAGCTTTGACTTGTGCTAAACTGGCTTCAGCAACTTTGACTTTTTCTTTGGCTTCGTCTAAGGCGGATTTTAGCCGATCGCCTGCATCCAATATTGCGATTAATTGTCCAGCTTTTACAGTATCGCCCTCCTTGACTAAAAGCTGGGAAATGCGATCGCCATTTAGAGTCTGCGATACTCCCAAGCGAATCACTTCTCCTTGCGGTTCCAATCTTCCTAAAGCCGTTATTTTTCTAACTGGAGGAGTTGTTTCCACAGGCAAAGGCTTAGCATTTTGACTGAAAGATGCAGATTGAGAAACAGCATAAAAAGTAGTTGCAGCAGCTAGGGTAGTTCCCGCAATCACTAATCCCATTACCAATCGATTTTTAGGTTTTACGAAATCTGGAAAGTTCATATTTGTCCTCTATTTACAGTTGTTGTTCTTTTCTAAATAAGCTAGTAACATCTCTTTTAATAAATTCGCTTGTTCTGAAAAAGATATCCTTTCCCCTTGATAGAATCTTCTGACTAGCAAGCCGTCAATATAGTTGACAATAAATATACAAATTGCTTGATCGGCGATATCTAAATAACAGCTTACTACTTGTTCATAACGCTTCCCCGCTTCCTGAAGTGCCTGATTACTCTCAATTTCTTGGCGATTCTTTTGATGACAAAAATCACATATAATCGACATACTTTTCAAGATATAATCTTCATTATTACCGATATACTCCATCATTTTTTCAATCCTTTCAGCTAAGGTTGGCGGATTACCTAATTCGGCCAGTGCTTCTTCTTTTGTATCTTCATAGCTCAAGTATTCAATTAACTGCTCAAACAGACTTTCTTTACTGGGGAAATAGTGGTAAAGTGTGCCTGTAGAAACTCCAATTTCTGACGCTATTTCACGCATTGTTACTGAGGAATAGCCTTTTTCGGCAAAAATCTCAAAGCAGTCGTTCAGAAGTTGTTTGCGGTAGTGTTCGTGGTCAACTATTTTTGGCATTGGTCGATCGATCTGACATTGTGGATTCTAGATCCTAGGTTATCGGAGATTTAAAGTCGATCGACTAAATGTTCCTATATCGAACATCCGATATAGTACAACCACCTACAATCAATATTTTTAGCGGCTGAGGTTGGAAAAAATGTATATCGAACAGTTGTTATAATTAATGTTGCACACAAATGTAGATTTTGTCAAGAGGTGTAGTAAAATTATTTTGGGCGATCGAAGACACGGCAGTAAGCAGTGCCGCAAGGACACGGCAGTAAGCAGCCGTAAGGACACGGCGGTAAGCAGCCGTAAGGACACGGCAGTGCCCATAGGTGTCAACTTAACGGCAAACCCAGTCAGAGACTACTGTTTGACTATTAAATCTAGATCCCCCCTAACCCCCCTTAAGAAGGGGGGGACAGGAGTCTTTTCAAAGTCCCCCTTCTTAAGGGGGATTTAGGGGGATCTAGACTATGGTAAAAACCAGATTTATCATGGCTTTCGGGCTTAAGTTGACACCAATGGGCAGTGCCGTGTCCCTACTCCAATTAAAACTAAAAATGATTTATTTATGAAAGTCAGAAACTACGAAATATCTGATACCCAACAAATTATCCAACTGTTTTATAACACCGTACACCAGGTAAATATCCGCGATTACACAAAAGCCCAAGTAGACGCTTGGGCACCAGCAGACATCAATATCGAAATTTGGATGAAAAGTTTAAGCAGTAAATTTACCTTTGTAGCAGAAGATAGTGGAATCATTGCAGGTTTTGGAGAATTAGAAACAAACGGCCATATCGATTGCTTTTACTGCCACAAAGACTTTCAAAGGAAAGGAGTTGGCACACAAATTTTAGAACACATTGAATCCAAAGCCAAGGATTTAGGCATGAACAGACTATTTACTGAAGCCAGTATTACAGCCAAACCGTTCTTTGAAAGCCATAAATTTATTGCGATCAAAAAACAAGAAGTAGAACGGAGAGGACAGAAATTCATCAATTTTGCAATGGAAAAAGATTTATAGAATATCTTTATTGGTAGGAGTTATATCATTTCCGTTTGATTCGTCCTGCTATGATATCAAGTTTTGTAGGGGCGGGAACGCCTGGGATAAATGATTAAGCCCTGTTCCATACCAGGATGATCAAACTGATGTTAAATTAGATTAAAGAATTTTGCAAAGGAGTTGCGATTGTGACAGAAGCTACAAATGTGCTGGGTGGAAAGTTAGAAACTTGCTGCACATCTCCCATGACGGGATATTATAGGGATGGTAAATGCAATACAGGTGGTGGCGACTATGGAGCTCATACTGTTTGTGTTCGACTAACAGCGGAGTTTTTGCAATTCAGCAAGTCTAGGGGAAATGATTTGTTGACTCCGGTACCAGAATATAATTTCCCCGGCTTGAAACCAGGGGAATGCTGGTGTTTATGTGCTTCGCGCTGGAAGGAAGCGATGGATGCTGGATGTGCACCTGGGGTGGTTTTGTCGGCGACTCATGTATTAACTTTGGAGTATGTTTCTTTGAACGAATTGAAGCAACACGCTGCTGATTTGTAGATAAAAATTGGCGGGATCGCATTTTAATACAAACAGAATACCCAAATCTCCGACTTCTTAAACAAGTCGGAGATCTAACAGAAGGCGGGAAGAAGAAGCAGTAATTATCAAATCTCAAATCACAAACAACCAATTCTGGATTCCTGGTATCCAATCTAATATCTTATTGATTAATCCGTATATTTACGCACGGTAATAATAATTTTACAATTCTATGACTCTCCGAGAGCGCGGATTACCGAATTTATTTTTGGGATGCTACACATAAAAAGTTTATGCTTAAAAGATAGCTTGTCTAAAAGCCACAGTGTATTCCAAAATAACCATGTTATACCATAACCAATCAATCTACAAATGTCGCGAGATGGAACGGGAGTACAACGCTATTAGCTTGCAACTTATAGTCGCGCAGCTAAGGGCAGAATTAAATAGCAGCCACCAGCAACTTCAGAGGGAAATCGATCGACTCACAACCGCCCACGCCACCCTGCAAGCAACCATCTGTGCAGCGCCGATGCTTCTCTGGGCAACAGACACAGAGGGCAAAGTCACCCTTGCAGAAGGCAAAGGACTAGAAAATTTGGGGCTTTCGTCTGGTGAAGCTGTCGGAGTAGCCAGTGTTTCTACTGAGATTAGCGATCGCGATCGATCGTCAGTAGCCTTGCAAATAGCAAATCAAGAATTAGAGTGCCAGCTTCAGCAGCAAACAGAAATCTTTAAAACAGCACTGACTGAAAGCGAAAGAAAATACCAAAATCTCGTAGAAACCTCTCAGGAATTGATCTGGTCAGTCGATCTTGAAGGCTTGTTGACCTTTGTCAATTCCGCTGCTGAACACATCTATGGTTATAAACCACCAGAAATGATTGGCCACCGCTTCACCGAGTTTTTGCTTCCCGAACATAAACCCTTACAAATACAAATATTTGAACAACTTTTAGATAAAAATAGAATTGAACCAACAGCACCTAATTATACTTACGAAACAGTACACATTTGCAAAGACGGTACTCATGTTTACTTACGGGTAAACAGCATTGTGAACAAAGCTGAAAACGGCACCATTTTAGGACTAATGGGTACCGCGACAGATATTAGCGATCGCAAGCGCTCCGAAGAAGCTCTACAAAAAACTACAGACCAACTATGGGCAGTTTTAAATGCAGTACCGGGATTGATTTCTTGGATCAGTTCAGATTTGCGATATATAGGAGTCAACCAGCATTTAGCAACTTCATTCAATCGGTTTCCTGAAAGTTTTGTTGGGGAACAAATAGGGTTTATCGAACCAGAAACTAATTTTGGACAACTAATTGAGCATTTTTTTGAAAGTTCAGCTCAGCAAACATCAGAAGAAGTAGACATTGAAATTAACGGTTCCGTCCGCAACTATTTGATAGTAGCTCAGAAATACGATCAAGGAACAGCAGCAGTTTCTGTGGGGATCGATATTAGTGACCGAAAACGTGCCGAAGCCCAGAAAACTCAATTAATTGCCTCACTACAAGAATCAGAGCATAAATTTCGCAGCCTTTATGAGGCGACAAGCGATGCCGTAATGTTGCTTAATGAACAGGAGTTTTTTGACTGTAACCCCGCCACCTTAAAAATATTTGGCTGTACTAACAAAAAAGAATTTTATGGCAAGCATCCGAGCGAATTTTCACCCCAGTTTCAGCCTAATAGACAAAATTCAGCGAGTTTAGCTTCACAAAGAATGAGTACAGCAATGGCGATGGGTAGTTGTCGATTTGACTGGGTACATAAACGGCTAGATGGTTCAGAATTTCCGGCAGAAGTTCTGTTAAATGTCATGGAGATTAACGGACAAAAATTTTTACAAGCAGTAGTACGCGATATTACAGACCGCAAGCGAGACGAGGATCAAATCAAAGCCTCTCTCGCCGAAAAAGAAGTTCTTCTCCAAGAAATTCACCACCGCGTCAAAAACAATCTCCAAGTTATTTCTAGTCTGCTGAAACTTCAGTCTCGCTATATTCAAGACAACCGAGTTATCGAAATGTTGAAAGAAAGCCAAAACCGCGTGAGGTCAATGGCTCTGGTTCATGAACAATTGTACCAATCGAAAGACTTGTCGAACATTAATTTTGCTGAATACATCAAAAACTTAGCCCACAATTTATTCCAAGCTTATGAAGTTAATGCAGCAGGCATTAAATTGGAAACAAATATTGCGCGGTGCGATCTCAATGTTGATACAGCAGTTCCTTGCGGACTAATCATCAACGAACTGGTCACAAATTCCCTAAAGTATGCTTTTTCAGAAAAAAATGAAGGTAAAATAAAAATAGATTTTAATTTAGATCATAATGGGGTATGTGTCCTAGTTGTAAGCGACACGGGTGTCGGTTTTCCTAAAGATTTAGATTATCGGAATGCGAGAACATTGGGGTTGCGATTAGTCGGAACTTTGGCAAGGCAAATTCGTGGTAATATCACGCTAGTAGAAAGCGTAGGCACTGTTTTTCGGATTACATTTTCGCAACCTAAATTGCAGTAGGAGAGACAAATTCATGTTAAGTAAAAAGATACTAATAGTGGAAGATGAAAGCATCATTGCTGAAGATATTGCCGATAGTTTAATAGCTTTAGGATATCAAGTAACTGCGATTGTTCATTCAGGAGAAGAAGCACTGCAATCCGCAGCCCAAGAGCGACCAGATTTAGTATTGATGGATGTCAATCTGCAAGGAGAAATCGATGGGATAACAGCAGGAGCAAAAATGCAATCGCGTTTCCAGATTCCAGTGATTTACCTGACAGCTTATGCCGATGAAAATACTTTGCTGCGAGTCAATTCTACGAAACCTTTCGGCTATATTGTCAAACCATTTGAAGAAAAGAACTTGCACACAACTATTCAACTAGCTCTGCACCGAGATCAGTATGACTGCTTGACCAATCTACCAAATCGTTCATTTTTGCGAGAGAGATTAAGTGAAGTATTAAGTAATCAAACAGGATTGTCAGGAGTGATTCCGGTGATCACTCTTAGCTTAGATAAAATTAACCGAATTAATAGTACCTTGGGAAATGATGTCGGTGATTTTGTAATTTGTAGCATTGCTCAGCGACTTAATAAATGCAATGACAAAATTAATATTGTTGCTCGTTTGGAAGCTGCTGAATTTGCGCTTGTACTGGAACCAGTCAAAGAGAAGCAAGATACTATCAATATTGTTCAATGTATTTTGGAAATTCTAGCCCAATCAATTGTTGTAGAAAGCTGCGAAGTTTATGTCACTGCTAGTATCGGTATATCTTTGTCTCCGGGCGATGGCTGCGATGCAGATGAGCTGCTAAAAAATGCTTATATAGCAATGTATCATGCTCAGGAAAAAGGTGGTAATAATTATCAGTTTTATACTCACAATATTGCCTGTTATTCTATTGATGAGTTAAGTCGAGAGAACAGTCTTCGTAATGCTTTGAAGAATTCTGAATTTGAAGTTTACTATGAGCCAAAAGTAGAAATAAAGACAGGTAAAATTGTTGGTGCAGAAGCTTTGGTGCGTTGGAATCATCCAGAAAAAGGGCGGGTTTCGCCTGGAGAATTCATTCCGATGGCTGAAGAAATTGGCTTGATTGGATCTCTCGGTGAATGGGTGTTAGAGACTGCTTGCAGGCAAACTAAAGCTTGGCAAGGGCAGGGTTTGGGGCCAATGCGAATAGCTGTGAATGTTTCAGCCCGCCAGTTTGAGCAAAAAAATATTATTGAAAGAGTCTGTGAAATATTGACAGAAACTGGTCTTGATCCTAAATATCTGGAATTAGAATTGACGGAAAGTCTGGTGTTGCAAGATGAAGCAGCAGTGTTTCAGGCTTTTAGTGTATGGAAAAATATGGGAATTAGGGTGGCGATTGATGATTTTGGGACGGGATATGCTTCGTTAAGTTATTCCAAGCGATTTCCGTTTGATCTTCTCAAAATCGACAAGAGTTTTATTCATAATATTGCAGATGATCGTCAGAATGCGGCGATTACAATAGCGATTATTCAAATGGCTCATTCCATGAATATGACGGTGGTTGCTGAGGGGGTAGAAGATGAGCGGGAATTAGCTTTTTTGTGTGAGCATGGTTGTGATGAAATTCAAGGCTATTTTTTTAGTAAAGCTTTGCCAAGGGCTGATTTTGAAGAGTTGTTAAAAAGTGGTAAGCACTGGCATCTGTAGGTTGGGTTTCGCTACGCTTAACCCAACCTACAATTTAAGGGAATATGGTAGGGAAACGGCACTGCCGTATCCTCCGTTTCTATCTACAAATTTGTTGGCAAAATTCGTTAGCGAAGCCCTCGAAGAGGATCGCCCAACCAATAGCCCAACCACAGCCCAAAACTGGAAGTCGCCACTAACAGAATAGACGTGTAAAACCCGTTACCAGAGCCGATCGCCCTTTCAGCCACTACCATCTTAGCTACAATTCCGGCAATAATGCCGATCGCAGCCCAAGCCCCATAGACAGCCTTAGATCCGGCGATGGCTAAAGCTTGGGCGAGAGCCCCCGAACCCGCTATAGCCACCGCACCCACCCCAGCCCCAATGCCTAACCCGATTAAACCTGCAAGCCCCCTAGGGCCCTGATAATTAACACCTACTTCCGCCATTAGCCCACAGATCAATCCCACAGATCCCCAACAGATACCTCCTGCCAGCGTTCTCATCCAATCTCCAGAACCTGTTCCTGCCATCAATCCCGTTACTGTCGCGACTCCCGCAACAGCCACGACTGCCGCTACCGCCCTAGACTCAGCCTCAGAACTGGCGATCGCCCCCAAGCCAGCCCCAACCAGCGCCCAAACCACCCCTGTCACGACACCTCCTGCTTGGAAACCCGCGATCGCACCCCCCACCGATCCAGCCAAAGCCAAAGCTGCCAGCCAAACTCTAGGGGTTGCTGAGCCCTCCGCCACCAAAATCGCGGCCCACAGCCCATCGGCACCGCAGATTAAAGTCCACATCCACAGCGGGGCGGCAGATTTGGTCAAAATCCAGCCAGTCAAAGCATAACTGGCCAGGGCGATCGCGAATGGCCACCAAGGAAAGCTGGAATATTTTTGAGATTGTCGAGTTTCCGTGGGGAAGTTTCGCGGTTTTGAGTATTGAGTTGAAAATTGTTTCTTCTTTTTCGGGGTAGGGTTCGCACGGTTTGGAGTTTTGAAATTACTATGCTTTCCTAGAAAGGTTTCACGGTTTGGGGTTTTAAATCCTTTCTGCCTTTTAGATGTACCTTTTCGATATTTTTGACTTTTTGGGGAACCAGACCTGCCTGCGGGCTTTTTATAGCCTTTTCTGTTGAGGTTTTCACGGATAGGTGCTGGGGGTGTCGGTGGCTGAAACTGTGGCTCGATCGCTTTTAATTCAGGCTGACTGAGAAACAACAGCAATTGCTGGTAAGCTTGATTAATTTCTGTTAATCTTTGTTGAGCTTTTTGTTGGAGGCGATCGTTGTGGACAAAGCGATCGGGATGCCACACAAAGACCAAATCCCTGTAAGCCTGTTTAACTTCTTCTAGGGAAGCTCCAGGCTGAATTTCGAGGATTTGATAGTATTGGTCAATGTCAGCCAATGGATTTTAGATTTTAGATTTTAGATTTTAGATTCTAGATCCTAGATTTTAGATGAGAACTGAGTACAATCAAAAAATAGTTTCATGCCATTGGTAACTGCATCTGTGTCGGAAAATCAAACACCCACCATCATCTTAGTTGACGGTCACTCCTTGGCCTTTCGTTCCTACTTTGCTTTTGCCAAAAGTCGGGATGGAGGTTTGCGAACCAGTACCGGAATTCCCACCAGCGTCTGTTTCGGCTTTTTGAAGTCGCTGCTGGAAGTGATGGCGGCCCAAGAACCAGAATACATGGCGATCGCCTTTGATCTCGCGACACCGACATTTCGCCACGAAGCTGACGACACCTACAAAGCCGGCCGCCCTGAAACTCCAGCAGATTTTATCCCCGATCTGAAAAACCTGCAAGAACTCCTCGGCTATTTCAATTTACCCGCAATTACGGCTCCAGGCTACGAGGCGGACGATATTTTGGGAACTTTGGCGAAAAAGGCTAGCGAGGCGGGTTATCGGGTCAAAATCCTGAGTGGCGATCGCGATTTGTTTCAATTGGTAGACACTGAAAAACAGATTAGTGTTTTATATTTGAGTACGGATGAATTAAGGCGATCGGGTAAAGGTAAATCCCAAGAATTCGGGCCGGAAGCAGTTAAGGAAAAACTTGGCATTTTGCCGGAACAAGTAATAGATTACAAAGCTCTTTGTGGTGACAAATCCGATAACATTCCCGGAGTCAAAGGCATTGGCGACAAAACTGCGATTCAATTGTTGGATGCTTACCAATCTCTCGACGGAATTTATGCTGCGATAGATGAATTGAAAGGGGCAACTAAGAAAAAGTTAGAAGAGGGGAAAGAAGCAGCCTATCATTCTCAGCGCATGGCGACAATTGTCCTAGATGTTCCCTTGGAAATTAATTTAGAAGATTGCCAGTTGAAAGGTTTTGATGAATCATCTTTGATTCCGATGCTGGAAAAATTAGAGTTTAAAAATATTTTAAATAAAGTTAAACAAATTCAACAGCGTTTTGGCGGCGTAGAAGAGAAGGAAAAAACACAAGAAGAATCCTCGTTCCCAGGCTCTGCCTTGGAACGCATATCTAGAGGATCTGCCTCGTCGGAAAACCCCCTAGAACAGACACTGGAGGGTGTAGAAAAGCCATTGGAACAGGGCGGGGAAGATGCCCAACCCCTACTCCCCACAATAGATAAGTCACCTCCAACTTCTGAAATTTCAGAAGAAAATGCCTTATGGTTTTGGACTTATCCTGATACCCTAGCCGCCCAACAAGCAAACAAATTACCAATCAAACCCCGAATAATTCAAACCATTGAACAACTAAATGAATTAGTCGAACTGCTGCAAACCTGTACCGATAAAACTACACCCGTGGCATGGGATACTGAAACTACCGCCCTCGAACCACGAGATGCCGAATTAGTTGGAATTGGCTGCTGTTGGGGAATCGGCGAAACAGATTTGGCCTATATTGCGATCGCACATAAAACGGGCAAAAACTTAGACAAAGCTATAGTTATCAATGCTTTGCGTCCAATTTTAGAAAGTGAAAAATATCCCAAGGCGCTGCAAAATGCGAAATTTGACCGATCGATCCTGCGCTGTCAAGGAATCAAACTAACAGGAGTCGTCTTTGACACAATGTTAGCCAGCTATGTACTCAATCCCGAAACCAGTCATAGCCTCAGTTCATTGTCAAGTAAATACCTAGGAATTGTCGCCAAAAGTTACAAAGAATTAGTCACAAAAGGCAAAACAATTGCTGACAGCAGCATTGGAGAAGTAGCTGACTACTGCGGCATGGATGTCTACACTACATTTCAATTGGTAAATAAACTCACAGCGGAACTGGATGCAGCCGATGAAAATGCGCCATCTAAAAAATCTCTGCACGAGTTGCTGCTAGCAGTAGAACAACCTTTAGAACCAATTTTAGCAGAAATGGAACATTGCGGAGTTCGGATTGATTCAGCTTATCTGCAAGAACTATCTCAACAGCTAGAAAAAACATTAGCCGAACTCGAAGCAAATACCTATAAAGCAGCAGGAAGAGAATTCAATTTAGGTTCGCCCAAGCAACTCAGCGAAATCTTATTAGAAAAAATCCCCGATGAGTTCAAGAAGAAGTCTCGGAAAACCAAAACAGGATACTCCACCGATGCTGCTGTTTTGGATAAACTGCAAGGAGATCACCCGATTGTAGACGATTTATTAGAACATCGAACATTATCCAAATTAAAATCAACCTATGTCGATGCTTTGCCGCAGTTAGTGCGTGCAGATACCGGGCGAGTCCATACAGATTTCAACCAAGCTGCTACAGGTACGGGAAGACTTTCTTCTTCCAATCCTAATATGCAAAATATCCCCATCCGCACCGAATTTTCGCGACAAATTCGCAAGGCTTTTTTGCCCGAAGAAGGTTGGTTGATGGTATCGGCTGACTATTCTCAAATCGAGTTGCGGATTTTAGCTCATTTGAGTCAAGAACCTGTGTTAATTGAAGCTTACCAAAATAATCGAGATGTGCATACTGTGACAGCTCAACTATTGTTTGAAAAAGAGGAAATCACGCCCGATGAAAGACGGTTTGGCAAAACGATTAATTTTGGGGTAGTTTATGGTATGGGGGCGATTAAGTTTGGCAAATCGATGGGGAAAAGTGCAGCAGATGGTAAAAAGTTTATTGAACGATTTAACCAGCGCTATAGTAAACTGTTTGAATATTTGGAACACGTGAAAAAAGAGGCGATCGCACTTGGTTACGTTTCCACTATACTCGGCCGCCGCCGCTATCTAAAGTTCGAGAGCCAAAGCCTCGTCAAGTTAAAAGGCTGTAATCCCAAAGACATTGACTCCAAGATATTTAAATCTCTCAGCAGAGATGACGCCCAATCTTTGCGGGCAGCAGCTAACGCTCCCATCCAAGGCTCCAGTGCTGATATCATTAAACTTGCCATGATTGAAGTCAACAAAGTTTTGCAAAACTATCAGGCGCGATTACTTTTGCAAGTTCACGATGAATTAATATTTGAAGTACCTCCCCAGGAATGGGAAGAATTGCAGCCAAAAATTAGAACTGCAATGGAAAATGCTCTAGTTTTGAGCGTACCGTTGATAGTTGACATTCATGCGGGGCAAAATTGGATGGAAACCAAATAATAATATAAAACCATGAGTCAAAATAAAATCTCCATTTTCCCAAAAATTAAAAACTTAAGTCCAGTTATTTTGGTGTTGCTACTATTCGGCTGTCCACAGAGTTACGCACCGAATAACTATGCTGTAAAACGAGTCAGCGACGGCGATACTCTTGTCGCCAGCGATAGTGCTGGAAAAGATATCAAGGTGCGTTTTGCCTGTGTTGATGCACCAGAAATCTCGCACGGCGAACCAATTAGCAAAGCATCAAATAAAAATCAATTCAAGTGGGGAAATCAAGCATTACAAAGAACACAGCAGCTAGTAAAAGAAGGAGGTAGTAGGGTAGTATTAACTGTTACAGATACCGATCGCTATGGCCGCCAAGTCAGCGAAGTCCGCTTGCCAAACGGCACATTTGTACAAGAAGTTTTGACTCGCGAGGGACTAGCAATGGTTTACCGTCCTTACTTGAAAAATTGTCCGAGTGCAAGTATTCTGGAAAAAGCCGAAGCCGAAGCTAAGAAAAGTCGCCGTGGTGTTTGGGGAGATTCTAAGTTTGTGCCAGCTTGGGATTTTCGCAAGAAATGATTTAGTTATTTGTTGTTGACTGTTAACTGTTACCAGTTCTCCATGCCCCATGCCCTATGCCCCATGCCCTATGCCCAATTCCCAATGCCCCATTCCAACAAATGTGATAGGCTTCAGATAAATTAGCTTTAGGGGACATCTTCAATGAATATCAAACATCTGGTTATTTCTGGTATTGCACTGCTCTTGGGTACGGCAATGGTAGGAAATGCGATCGCCCAAGAACTCACTAACGAGCAAAAAACTGTTACTTGTCGCCTAAAAACAGAAGTTGAACAACGGAAAAATAACGGTCAAAAATTAGTATTTGTGCCATTGCTAGGCACTGTCAAGAATCAAGTTTCATCTCCTTTTAGAGCTACGCTACATCCTGATGTAGAGTATGTTTTCGCAGCTACTTGTGACGGAAATTGCCAGGGTTTAAATCTAACTCTCCAGGATGCCAACGGCACGGAAATCGCTGCGAGTCAAAAGGCGGGTGAAATGGCATCAATCTCTTTTACTCCTCCATCCCAAGGTGAATATCAAATCACTGCTAGGCCTGGGGAATGCAAAAATGCAGAGGGTTGCAGTTTTGGTATGGGAATCTTTGTTCCAGTAAGTGCTAGTGTGCCTAATGCTTCAAAAATTCCTACTGAGTTAGCACCATTTCGACTTTGCCAGTAGAGCAGATGTGATAACTTTTGAGTTCATCCCCTGTGCTACATTGCGGGGGATTTCACCAAAGAACTGGGTCTGAAGCCCCGTCACTTCGGCTACGCTCAGCACAGCGCCTTCTAGGACGGCTTTAATTATCTTTATTTTGTGTTAACTGTGTTGATAATACATGGTATAATGAAGCGATGGAAATTAGCACGTCAACCAAAAGATTCCAAAAGAAGGAATGTAACTCGAATTAGAATTGCCAAGCTGCATAATCAAATTGCCGATACTCGCAAAGACTTCCTGCACAAATTGTCAACCAAAATAGTCAACGAAAACCAA
>NZ_JAKJHX010000002.1:0-74004 GCF_021648855.1 Tychonema litorale BBK16
TACATTTCGGGAATTGCCTAAGCAAGTTAATCATACCTAGATTCAGCAACGCCGACAATTTTTGTGTCGCTGACAGCTACTTAGGCTTGGGCTGTGCAACGTTCATTTTAGCTGGGGTAGCATTCGGTTTAGACTGGGCTTTCTGATCTCCGGTTTTGCCAGTCACTTTTTTGGTCAAAACCTCCAAAGCTTTGGCATACTGTGGATCTGCTGTCGTACCGATTTTATCGCGATCGCGCCTCAACTCTTCTTTTTTAGCATCAGTGAGTTCAACTTTAACATCCGGTTCAATACCCAAATGGTTGATATCACGTCCGCTAGGAGTAAAATATTTAGCGATGGTAACTGCTAAACCGGAACCATTTCCCACGCTGATTACCGACTGTACTAAACCTTTCCCAAAGGTCTTTGTTCCTACCAAAACTGCGCGTTTGTTGTCCTGCAAAGCACCAGAAAGAATCTCGCTAGCACTGGCAGAACCGCCATCAACCAGTATAACTAAGGGTTTGTCAGTAATCGCTTTTTTATTGGCAGTTTGTCGATCGGTCTCACCTACGCGATCGACCGTAGAGACGATCGTACCTTCTTTCAGCCACATCCGAGCAATCTCAATACTCCCGTACAGCAAGCCACCCGGATTGGAACGCAAGTCTAGAATATAGCCTGTCACCTTTTTCTTTTCCAAATCCTCCATCGACGATCGCATTTCCGATGCAGCATTTGCACTAAACTGATTTAGGCGAATATACCCAATTTCCCCGATCGAACTTTTCTGCACCGAATACCGCACAGGATGAATTTCAATCTTAGCCCGCTTCAGCTTAAATTCTATTTCCTTATTTTTGCGAACAATAGTCAGCGTCACCTCAGTATTAACCTGACCTCGAATCAAACTTACCGCTTGATTCGTATCCATCCCATCGGTTTTTTTACCGTCAATTTTACTAATAATATCTTTCGCTTGGATACCAGCATTAAAAGCAGGACTATCCTCGATTGGAGAAATCACCACTAACTTCTTAGTTTTCTCATCTTGAGTCAACTGAATCCCCACTCCTGTCAATTCTCCAGAAGTGTCAACCTTCATATTTTTGAACTCTTCCGGGTTCATAAACCGCGTATAGGGATCGTCCAACTTCTTCAGCATTTCCCGAACCGCCTTATAAGCTTCCTCATCGTTGCTATAAGTCCGGCTCAAATAATCCTTCCGCACCGCTTTCCAGTCAACCTGGTTAAAAGTGCCATCAACATAACTTTTGTCAATAATGTGCCAAACTTGATCAATCAACTCTTTAGTAGGACTTCCCCTAAAAGAAGCCAGAGATTTAGAACTGCAACCAGTGTTGGCAAAAGTTACAGCAGTGAGCACCACTGCCGCAGCACTTAAAAGGAGCTCTCGTTTTGTGATAACCATCTGTATGACGCCGGAGGAGAAGAGTTCAAATAATTAAGCTTAATCTAACACACGTAAGGCCGTGTCGCAGTTGAGATAAGCTGTGGAGCATTTAAACCATTAACGAGGCCTGTAGGGTGCGTCAGCCAGAACACTGACTATACATGGGAAATACCTTAAAACTGACGCACCCTACAATCGTCTTTTAAATGCCGAACAGCTCACAGATATTATTCCACATTGCCGAATCCAACGTAAAATACAGATGGCTAAAAAAGCCCAGTGTATAAGCATTCTTCCTACTTAGATGAAAATCGCCACCTGGAACGTCAACTCAATCCGCACCCGCATCGAACACGTCATTGACTGGCTACAAGCAAACCCTGTAGAAGTTCTGTGTCTGCAAGAAACCAAAGTTATAGACAAAGATTTTCCCCTGCAACCCTTTCTCGAAATAGGTTATAACTGTTACATTTCCGGTCAAAAATCTTACAATGGCGTGGCGATTTTGAGTCGAGTGCCAATGCAGCAAGTCAGCGCCGGATTTGCACCCGTTCTCGGTGACGAAACCGTCGGCAGTTTTGATGAACAAAAACGCCTGATCGCTGGAATAATCGACGATATTCGGATCATTTGTGTATATGTTCCCAACGGTTCAGAAGTTGGCTGCGATAAATATGAATACAAACTATATTGGCTCAAATTGTTACAACAATACCTCGAAGTTGCTCTTGATAAATCACCAAATTTATGCATTTGTGGCGACTTCAATATAGTTCCGGGCGATCTAGATATTTATGCCCCTAAAGCTTGTGCTAACTCCGCCGGACTATCAGTCCCAGAGCGCCTTGCACTAAAAGAAATCCTAGAATTAGGATTGAACGACCCCTTTCGTAAGTTTACCTCAGAAGGTGGCCATTATAGCTGGTGGGACTATCGCGCTGCCTCATTTCCTCGCAACAATGGCTGGAGAATTGATCACCATTATCTCAGCTTTCCCTTGTACGAAAAAGCTAAGAATTGTACCATAGATATTAATCCTAGAAAATTGATCAAACCCAGCGATCACGCCCCTGTGATTGTCGAATTCTGATTTTTTCACAAATAGAAATAAGGATTAATTGATTGTTGACTGTTCACTGTTGATTGTTTGGATATTTGAACAACACCGAAATTCTGTAGGTTGGGTTGAGGCTTTGCGAAACCCAACACTGATTTTAGAAGAGTTGGGTTTCGCAAAGCCTCAACCCAACCTACTACTTCTATAGCAACCGCCAAGGCGGTTAGGACGCAAGACGCAAGACATCCTCGATCGCATCTCGCAAACAATTAAACTGATTCTTCTGTTTGCGGATGCGACTTTTTAACCAAGACCAGCATTGTTCAATTTTGTTGAAATCTGGGGAGTATGGTGGTAAATATAAGAGTCTACAGCCTGCACTTTGAATCAATTCCTGAATCCGACCGCCTTTATGAAATGTGGCATTGTCCATTACCACCACTTGTCCTGTAACCAATGTTGGAACCAAACAAGTTTCTAGCCACATTTCAAAAACTGTTCGATTGCACGCTCCCTCAATCGTAAAAGGAGCACTCAATTTTTGTTGGCAAAGGGCAGCAATCATATTGACTCGACCTTGACGTCGCCCAGATTTCAGTGCGTGAAACCTTTGACCTCGCTTATTCCAAGCATAATCATACTGGTCTCGGTCATCCATTCCTGATTCGTCAACATAAACAATTTTGTCCGGGAGTATGGTGGACAACTCTGCTATGAAAGCTTGGCGCTTGGCTTCATCAAGCGGACGGTAGCCATAAGTCTTTTTTTTCGAGTAAAACCTATTTTCTTTAACGCTCGTGAGATTGTGCGATCGCTAATCTCTCCATCCCAAAGTTGCGCCATCTCCACTTGGGTTTTCTCCCCGTGAGATGAGGCAAACTCGCGAAATTTTCCCAATCGGTAATTTTATGACCATTACCGGGAGGCTGGTTGGGCAATGCTAGAAAGTCTCCTGTTTGGGCTTGTCGCTTCAGCCATAGCCTGAACGCCAGAGCGACTGATGTCGAACAATATACTTGCTTCAATAATCTTTAACCCATCTAGTTGGATAGCTTGAATGACTTTCTGACGTAGGTCGTAACTGTATGGTTGGGGCATGACGTGCGATCGCTCCGCAACAAAGAAGATTATTCTCAGTTTACGCCATAACCGCCTTGGCGGTTGCTATATAGATATGTTTACGAGATGTAATCGAAAATACAGCAGATTTGAGCTAAGTGAGGCACACTTAGATGCCCGACTACAAAGGTTTGATATTCATGTTTGTACCTCATAAACTCCGAATCTGCTGTATCCCTCTTTTGTCAGTTTCGGCAGAAAATAATTTGGGAGGGGTATATTGCTATCACAGGTTGATTCGCCGCACAGCCTAACAAGGTATTAAAGATTCAATAACCATATTTTTTTCATAAATATTTATATAACAACGGCAGTCATTCCAGCCATAACTTACAGCCCAGGCATTACCACAATCAATTATACCTGCAGGAAATACCACCTCATAACTGGGAGTTTCTACAAACATCCTTTTCACTATGTGTCGTCTGCTATCTTTCCATTTGTTTTTCCATGGAGTCAGAATTGGTTTAGGAGAAATACTTGTCACACGCCATTCATTTACATCTACAGTGTAAAAACCCATAGAGTAGAAACGTCTATTTTCATCTGTATTCACATAAGTATGAAATAACCCGATGTACTCGGACCCACGCCATGGAATTAAAGGTGTCCCACCCGACACGTAAGTTTGATATGGAATTATCGAATACTTGTGAGTTACTTCTACTTCTGTCCAAATTTGTTGTTGAGGGCAGAATTTTATTACAGTTAAAGGATTGATTCGATAAATTATGTAAAAGTCATTATCAACTATTAAAGGAGTCCAGTTCCTTTCAAATGCAAGTGGTGCATCTGTAATACAGTAGTTGAAATTTTTACCGTAATTAGGTACGTGAATATTATCTAGTTGACCATTATTCAAGTCTACATTTCCTAATACTACTGAGGTTGACCAACCTGCATTGTTTACAAAACTTTCTTGTTGGCACGAAAGGTACAATTTATCCTTCCAGACAAATGCACGAGGGTCGCTGCATGATTTAATTTTTTCTGTAACTTTTGGAATTTTAAGAGTCTGGTGCTTGCTAGTAGGTTTAAAATTAGAATCTAATTTCACAAAACCAATATTGTTAAACAGTTCGCGCTTAAACTGATAACGATAAAAAAACAATAAATCTCCTTGATAATATACTAAAGATGGGTTGAAGCAGTTTGATGAAAATCCTCTTGTTATTGACGCATTACTGACATAAATTCTAGGGGTTGTCTCTTTCATCGGTCATTTTTTAACCTTA
This sequence comes from Tychonema litorale BBK16, assembly GCF_021648855.1. Lineage (GTDB taxonomy): Bacteria > Cyanobacteriota > Cyanobacteriia > Cyanobacteriales > Microcoleaceae > Microcoleus. The sequence continues at coordinate 4,808 of NZ_JAKJHX010000002.1, forward strand.
TAATGCTTGCTCTGCAAGCATTATAACATATTTATCTCGTATTTTTTGTTTAAGTCCCGTTATAACGTATTTTTATCGTATTTTTTGTTTAAGTCCCGTTAATTGATTGTTGGGTTTCGCAAAGCCTTAACCCAACCTACGATAGAAATTAGGATTAACAGCTAATTGTCTGGCTATACACCAATTCTCTTTTCAAGGCCTCTTCAACTCTTTGATACTCCGCTTCAACCTGTTCTAAAACCACACAGGCTTTCGTAGGCAAAGACTTGTTCGCATCTGTCCCCATTCTGCCCATTAATTCAAGTTCTTCGCAAAGCTCAAATAACCGAAAAGCACCGAGAGTACCACTAATTGATTTTAAAGAGTGAGCCGATCGCCTTAAAGCCAGCGGATCAGCACTATTTACAGCCCCAGAGATGCCCAGCAGCAATTGAGGTGCTGTTTCGAGGTAAATCTCGATCGCCTCATCAAGAGCTTCTACTTCCCGCAGCCCATCAATAATTTTTTGGCTAAGTGAGTTGCGATTTTCTGGCGTGCCCTCAACAGCTTTTCCGATTTCTTCAGCATTGGAAGTCACAGAAATCATCGATTGCCAGCGATCGAACTCGATAGGTAATCGCGACTTACAGGCAGTTAAAACTCGAACCAGCTCATCAATCTCGATCGGCTTGCTCAAATAATCATCCATCCCCGCAGCAATACACTCTTCGCGATCGCCCCGCATCGCATTAGCCGTCATTGCCACAATCCAAGGTTTTGCAGCAACATCCCATTCCTGACAAATCAGTCGAGAAGCTTCCAAGCCATCCATTTCCGGCATTTGCATATCCATCAATATGACATCGTAAGGCTGGCGGCGCAAAGCTTCCAGGACTTCCTTGCCATTGCCCGCCACATCCGCGCGATAGCCCATCCGCTGCAAAATCTGTAAACCCACCTTCTGATTCACCAAATGATCGTCAGCCAAAAGAATCCGCAGTGGCAACTCCTGAGCAATCATTGGTATACTTTTGGAGAAACGCCCACTACTGCGCTGCACTCTCACTTCACTGGTCGATTCCCCAAAAATATTGATTAAAACATTATAAAGTTGAGATTGTTTGATCGGCTTATTCAAAAAAGCAGCAAAATTCACCTGAATCATAGGAGTGCGAATTTCCTGCCTACCCATCGAAGTCAGCATCACCAACGGCAACTGTGCGCCCGCCTCTGACATCCGAATTTGCGCTGCTAAAGTCAACCCGTCGATTTCGGGCATTTGCATATCCAAAACTGCCAAGTCAAACTCTTCTTTGGCAGCGAGCAAATTTAAGGCCAAACGAGCCGAAGCCACAGTTGTCGGTACCATCCCCCAAGACTTAGTTTGCAGGGTCAAAATTTGGCGATTGGTGGCATTGTCATCGACAATCAAGACTCGCTTGCCAGCTAATTCTGGTTGAGAATTACTCAAACTAACTGGTAATGAATAGTTACAGCAGGGAACGATCGCAGTGAAGTAAAAAGTAGAGCCAACAGACTTGAGATTAGCGGTTTCAGTGTCAATTTCACTGCATTCTGCTCGATCGCCATTTTCTCCCAATTCCCCATCCAAAACTCCCACTTTAAAACCTTCTGGAGGATTGCCAGCTACATTCCCCATGCTTTCCACCCACATCCTGCCGCCCATCAATTTTGCTAAACGCTTGCTAATTACTAAGCCTAATCCTGTACCGCCGTAGTGTCTACTTGTAGAAGAATCAACTTGACTGAAAGATTTAAATAGTCGGTTCATGCGATCTTTGGGAATACCGATTCCCGTATCTTTGACCGCAAATTGTATTTCGTATATTTGGTCAATTGGTGATGGTTGACCATCAAATGCTGGCTGTTGTTTCGCGATCGGCATTGGCATCTTTTTTGCCGACATGACAACCACAACTTCTCCAGATTCAGTAAATTTAACTGCATTGCTGAGCAAATTGATTAAAATTTGCCTCAAGCGAGTGCTATCCCCGATCGCAGTTGTCGGCATAGAACAATCTATCAAATAACCCAATTCGAGTTTTTTTTGTGCCGCCTTAGCAGCTACCAAGTCTAGAGATTCCTCAATACAGGTGCGGATATCAAAGGGATGTTCCTCCAAATCGAATTTTCCCGATTCAATTTTCGAGAAATCTAGAATATCGTTTATCAACGTCAGCAACGCATCCCCACTGCTGCGGATAGTTTCTACAAAATCTCGTTGTTCGGAAGTTAAGCCAGTATCCAGCAACAAACCCGTCATGCCGATAACTCCATTCATCGGAGTCCGAATTTCGTGGCTCATCGTTGCCAAAAATTCACTTTTAGCTCTCGTGGCGGCCAGTGCTTCGTCGCGGGCTTTTGCTAAATCGATGCCTGATTGCTGGCGTTCCAGTTCGCTAGCTACCCACTGAGCCATCAATTTCACCAATTCTCTATCTACCACTCGGAAAGGTTCTGTCAGGGGAGTCGCACTCCAGAAACACAGAGTACCGTAGACTTTTCCAGCCACCAAGACAGAAATGCCCATGTAGGATTCTATGTTGAACACAGACTCGTTATTAAATGAGGGATCGGAGGTATCAAAAGACAAACACAAAAACCTCACTGACTCAAAATGAAGCGGTTCCTTTGACTTTGCTGTAGCAACACAGAAGGTTTTTTGTAAATCATAGACTTGTCCGATCGCGATCAAATTATCTGGACACTTAACCGCCCTGATTTGATAATTTTCGCCTTCAATAGCCGACAAAACCCCCACTTCCATCCCAAACTGTCTACATCCCATAGTCAGCAGTTCTTGAAGCCGCAAATCGAAGGTAGAGAGGCTGTTGAGCGGGTCTGTACGAGGAGCTGAGGTCACTTGATACAAAGCTTTAATTGCAGCTTCGCTTTCTCGCAGTTCTTGTTCTGTTTGCTTGCGGAAGCTGATGTCGCGGGAAATGCCGATAATTTCTTCGACTTCGCCGGAAACCTCGTCACGAATAGTGCGGCTGGTAGTTTCAAACCAAATATATTTGCCGTCTTTGCGACGGATACGGTAGCTGAGGGTGTAAGTTACTGCCAGCGCCATTACTTTCATGTGCGCTTTGGCTAGCTTTTCTAAATCTTCTGGGTGAAAATAATCCTTCGGAAACCTGCCAACCAGTTCTTCCGGTTCATATCCCAGCAAAGCCCTACAAGCTGGAGATACATAGACAAAAATGCCTTTGGGGTTGTGTCTGCTGATCATGTCGGTGGAGTTATCAGCCATCAACCGATAGCGGTCTTCGCTTTCATTGCGTTCGACTTGAGAAGCGTTTAAGGTTTCAAGCATCTGATTGATGGTTTCAGCCAAGCTCGATAGTTCATCAGATCCCGGCATATGAACGCGCAAGTCTGGGTTGCCGTTGCTGGCGATGTTGCTGACGCTGGTACTCAAGTCTTGCAATCTTGCTAAGACCAATTTTTCTAATAATAGTAGGGCGATCGCGCTAAACACAAAACCTACTGCCAATATCGATAAAGTAAACAGTTCTAAGGTCGCTTGACCTTGACTATAAATTACTCGGTCTACTTCTACTCGCAGCATCAGTCCTGGCTTACCACTGATATCCCGGATCAAAGCGTATCCTGCAACTAAACTGTTGCTCAGCGGCTCGACTAAAATTTCTACTGATTTGAGGCTAGAAATTCTGATTTTGAGATTTTCCAATTCTTGCTGAGACAGAACCCTCGTTTTCGCTCCAGGCCTGTAGTCGCTCGTCGATTCGACTTGAAAATCTAAACTCGGCAACCTAAAGTCCACGGATAAGTGGGTCAGTCTTGAGATCAATTCGACCTCAGTGTTGTCTAGGTAGCGTCCCACTATCAGAGTGCCACGAGAAGGACCGATCACATTGCTGTTGAGGATGGGCCTTGAGCTAATTAGCAGCGTGGCTTCTGGAAGAGTGAGAACACCTGTTTTTGCCGATGGGACACCACCAGGCTCTGCCCCAAAGTCCAGCAGCGCAGCAGTCAGGTGCTGTTTCAAGCTTTCTGGAATCGGAGTCTGGGTTTTCGACTTCAGGTCAAAACCTTTACTGAAAACCGTTTCACCCTTGGAGTCCAACACCACCAATAAATTAAGCCTTAAATAAATAAATGTAGAATCTACAAAATTTGATTTAACAAAATCCTGACTTTGTGTATTGACAAAAGAGTAAGTGTCATCCCACTCGGCATAATCTTGGGCGCTAGTCTCTAAATTCGACAGATCGTCATCTAAAGCATCCACAGCGCGCGCCACATCCTGACGGACATACTGCGCCTCCAGATTGTGGAAATCGTGCAGCAAAATGGTCGATGCCGTGGCATAGAGAACCACAACTAGGCAAATTAGGGCTGCACCGACGATTAATAGTGTTTTTTTTCGGAGTTGCATCGTGTGGCTCTCCTCAAGATGCCAGTAGGCAATTTGCCTGGTTTGGTTTGAGATCTAAGTCGTTCAGCATTCGATCGGGATAATTTGTATATTTTAACTGGGTTGGGGTGACCTGGAAAAGCCATTGTTATGCCCCAAGGTATCAAGTATATTCACCACCACAGTCTAATCTACTATTTCAATACCTTTAGCTCGACAGGCGGAAATCCCCAGCCCATAATCTTTGACTTGGGGTAAGGAAACGGCACTGCCGTGTCCTTTGATACATTCCTACTGCTTTACCTCCACAAAAAAATAGAAAATGGAACAATGATCGTTGTCCATTTCCTATTTAGGTTGAATCGACTTAAGTCGATTTCTGACCAAGGACGAATTAGAAATGCCTAATTGCGATCGCAGTTAACGGATCACAGCTAGAGCACCAGCACCGGCTGACGCTGCTGCCGAGGAAAGTGCGGTAAAAAACAGCCACCAAGACGCAACTTCTGCCGCTTTGCGAGTTTCTTCTGCTTGTTTTTCCGCTTGTAATTTAATACTTTCCAGGCGGAGTTGTGCTTCTTGCTGCAAGCGTTCAGCTCTTTGCAGAACAGTGTTTCGGCTTTTTTCGATCTGGTCAATCAAACGGTTGGCATCTGCTTCGGAGATATCCTCGCGGGAACTAATCAGTGCTACCAAAGTATCACGGTTGAAGTGTCCCAGCCGATCGCGCAAAGCATCAAATCCGGCTTGTGGGTCATCAAATAACTTACGAACATCCCGCGTGATACCCTCATAATTGAGTTCAGGGCGATCGAGCGAATTGAGATAATCGCGCACCTTTGCCAAAACCCCGTCAATTACCGACTGAATTCCCTCCTGAATTTTCTGAATTTGCTGTTGGAATTGGTCGCGCACCGACAAAACTTGATCCACAATGCGATTCGCCTCCGCTTCCGAAATATCCTGGCGCTGAGATAGCAGAGAAACGACTGTAGCGCGATCGATATGCGACAGCCGTTCACCCAAACTATAAGCCCCGACTTTCGGATCGTGCAGCAACAATTGCAAATCGCGCTTAATAGCTTCAGGATTCAATTCATCCTTACCAGTATTCCGCAAATAATCTTCTAAAACACCCTGAAAATCTTGCGCTTGACTTTGCATCCGCCTTGCCAAACGACGCGGCGATTTCACAATCGAGCCGATCGTATTTTGCACTTGGTCAATAATTTGATTAACTTGTTCCTCAGTCAAATCTTCTCTTTGAGAAAGCAGTTTTACCAAAGTATCGCGGTCAAAATTAGACAGACGACCTCGCAGCGCTAAAGCTCCTTCTTTCGGATTTTCCATCAATTTAGTCAAATCCCGCTGAATCCCTTCAGGATTCAGTTCAGACTTGCCCGTATTTCGCAGATAATCTGCCAGCGCAGTAGTTGTTTCGTCGTACTGTTCCTTAGCTTTGTCAGCAATCTTTTGCGGTGCATTCAGCGCGCTATGCCAATTGTCTTCAGCGCTGTCTAGAAGTTGATTCACTTGGTCTTCGCTGAGGTCTTTCCGCTGAGATAGCAATTTTACCAAGGTTTCGCGATCGAACTTAGAAGCTCTCGACCTCAGCGCCCATATTCCCGCTTCGGGATTTTCTAGCAGGGTTTTGAAATCCCGCTTAATACCTTCGGGATTGAGTTCTGATTTGCCCGTAGACTGCAAGTATTCTTGCACCTTTTGCCATTGATTGTCGATGCGAACTTTAGCTGCTTCTTGTAGACCTTTGGAATCTGCTAAAACTACACCTTTTGTGCTTTCCAATTCTTTGACAATCTCTTCTACTTCCTGGAATCCGAAGTTTTCACGACCTCGAATAATTTGCACAAAACTATCGCGATTGTAAGGAGAAAGCCGATCGGACAACTGCTCATAAGTAGCATCAGAATCTTCAAGAATTTTCTTGAAATCCTTACCAATGCCTGTTGCTGTCAGTTCCTCTTTTGGCGTTAACTTCAAATAAGTTTCTAATCGCCACTGTAAATCACGGACTTTTTCTTGTTCCTCTGCAAAAATAACAGTGTTTAAAACTCGCTGTCTAATTGCTTCCAACTCATTGACTATTTCTTTAATTTTGCTTTGAGCAAAAACTCCTCTGCTAGCAAGAACTTCCGCAAAGTGTGACTTCTTGAGTTTTTCTAATTCGCGCCGAACTGTTCCCGGATCGGCGCTAGGATCGTAGATAACTTCTCGAAACTCGCGCTCGATAGTTTGCGCGTTCATTTGCCAGGAATAAGCATTCAGTAAGTAGTTTTCTACATCGGCGCGAATGGAGCTGTAAGGTTCTGGTTCGCCTTTGACTTGAGCAGTAATTTTATCAGTTTGCTGGCCAACTTTGTCTTTAGCTGTTTTTAGCTGACCGACTACTTTTTCCACATCAAAGTCGGAAATGTCTGTGCGTCCCAATACTACTCCCATTAAAGCATTGACTGCCATTGTCGTTGCTTGGGACATCATAGTCGGGCTTTGTCCTGGAGTTTGACCACCCAGATTTCCCAGTGCTTTTTCTACTCTGCTTGTCAATTTGTCTGAGAGCAATTCTCCCGATTTTGCAGATTTAAAATATTCTACTAATTGGGCAATACCGTCTGTTGGCTGTTCTTGTTTTCCGACTTGTTTCCAAGCATCTTGAAGTTGGTCTACAATGCGGTTGACATCGCGTTTTGATAGGTCCGATCGCGAACTAACTAAATCTATCAGAGTTTGGCGATCGAGATTTGGCAAATTTTCGCCCGCAATAGACTTGAGTTGCGGATCATTTAGCAACTTTTCAAACTCACTCCGCATCCCTTTGATGTCTAATTCAGGCGGTTTGAGGCTTTGAATGTAGTCTTCGACGTTTTCCCGCAGACTTGTAGGATCGATCGCACTACCGAGCTCATGACCCACTGCTGCGGCTGCTGCTTTGGCTGTAGCCACCACTTGATTGCTAGCTGCTTTAGCGCCCAGGGCGGCCGCTGCGGTACCGACAATCGCTTGAAAGCCTGATGTTGCCGTGTTGACAACGGAACCAATCAGGGAACCGACGGTAGTGGAGCTCACCCACACCAGCATAGAGAAGTACGTGGCCCACACGACTAAACCGACGATCGCACCTAAACCGGGGCTGCTAATCAAACTCAGTTTAACTGCTAGCAAGCAGGCGAAGAATAGGGCGATCGTAACGGTGATTAGCGTCCAAGTTCCTACCTTTTTACCGATGTGTCGGACTTGGGGGCTATCGCTGTGAGAAGGGGAACTCTCGTGGGATTGATTTCCCATGTAGGAAAGACCCGCGGCTACTGATAAGTTGGTTAGCAGAAGTTGGAAGGCGAAAGCCAGCACGACTCCTGCGATTAAGGCGATAAAAAATTGTGGCCCGGAATAGAGGAGTGCAGCGTCTTCTGCGGTGTTGACCGTCCGCTCTGCTGGCACTTGGGCCAGCCAGTGGCTGATATTATACAATTGTGAAGTTATTGGCAAGTTTTGATACATAGTATATTCCTCGTTCAGGTGCGGGTTCGCATAATTGAGTTGGCGCGCGATCGGCTAATGTATAGTTTCTGTTTTCGGCCCTCAATGCCAAGCATCACCTGATTAACGAGCTAAAGCATCCCCCTACAGTCGGAAGTGTATAGATATGTCTGTGGCTAGGTGTCAATTTGGGGATAATTGTGCTATTTGAAACTTTACGAGTAGTCAGAAACCGGGTTTTTGTACCGAGATACTGCATCAGAGCCTTTAACTCATGAAAAACCCGGTTTCTTTGGTCGGAGTGTAGCTATGCCATAATGTTTCTGATTGATATCTCCGATGCTAAAATCACAATAGTCATATCAAATCCTCATTCCACTATCACCGACTGGAGTTCTGGCAATCAAAATGTATCATCAGATCGAACCTTGGGATAATCAACTAGATAGCAGCAATCCACAAAAAACTGTAGTCATTGATACCGATGGTGAAGTTATACTTTATCCTAATGTGTTTAGCATCCAAGAGAGCGATCGGCTTTTTTCCGATTTAGATTCTAATATTAAATGGAGACACGATACCATTCATATTTATGGAAAAAAGATACCTTTACCTAGACTTACAGCTTGGTATGGAGATGAAGGTAAATCCTATATATATTCGGGTATAGAACACCATCCTGAACCTTGGACTCCAACACTAACTTCAATTAAATCAAAGGCTGAAGAGATATCAGAAGTTACTTTTAATAGCGTTCTTCTCAATCTATATCGTCATGGTCAAGATAGCGTTTCATGGCATAGCGATGACGAGCCAGAATTAGGAGAAAATCCGATTATAGCCTCCCTTAGCCTTGGGGGGACTCGCCGATTTTCCTTAAGACATAAAACATCACAAGACTACAAAATCGATCTTGATTTACCCAAGGGTAGTTTGTTATTGATGAAAGGTGAAACCCAGCACTTTTGGAAACATCAAATCGCTAAAACTGCTAAATTCGTTGATCCCAGAATCAATCTAACTTTTAGGGTTATCAAATTAGTTTAAAATAAAGAAAACAAAATTTAATCAATTTATGAAAAATTTATTATTACTAGGAACATTAAGTTTTAGTATTGCTTTTGGATTAGGTCTAGCAATAGAAAAAGATGTTACTAAAAGCGCGATTATAGGCGGTATAGCAACAATTAGTACCCTTAGTAGTACCTTCGTTTTAAACAAAAAATCTGAACGAGAACTTAAAAGCACCCATAGCCATACCGATAACTTAAAAAGCATTGAAAAACAGATTTCAAGCCTGAAGAATCAAAGGAGAGAACTTGTACAAACAATTGATAGCAAAACTCAAGCAAAAATAACCATTGAAGCAGAACACAACTCAATCCTTATAGAATTTGAACAACTTAAAGAAGAGATTCAATCTCTAAATACGCAGCGAGAAAATCTACGAAATTTACTTGTTAATCCTGAAATCCAAGACAGAAAAATCACACAAAAAATTAGTTTTAAAACTAAAATAGCAAGACCAATCAAAAAGACAAAAAACACAATATTGTACAATTGCATTTTAGAGGGATTAGAAAACTCCATAGATTTTTATAACAAAAACAATCACGGCACATTTGAAAGCTATTTGCAATCATTACAAAAACCCGCAGAACAACTGTGGCATTCTTACAGATCCAATCAGGTTAAAGTAAGCTATTCTGAACCGTCGATTCAAGCAGTTTATTTAATGCGTTATTATCCCCATTATGCTTACATGAATTTTCAAATATTAGAAATTATACATGGTCAAAATCCATTTAAAAATTTAATAAATGAAACACTAGAAGTCTGCTTGTTTGGTGCCGGCCCATGTCCAGAAATTGTAGGTATAAGTAAATTCTTATCAGAACAGTATCAAAATATTAAAAAATTAACTGTTAATGTATATGATATTGCTTCTGACGAATGGACTTTAAGCAGAAATATTACCGAAAAATTCATTATACCGGAATATTGGTCAGGAGATTTACAACTAAATAGTAATTACCTAGATTTATGTGAATCTAATTCTCTTCACTCAATCAAGACCACAATTAAAAAAAGCCAAATTTTCATTTTTCAAAATTGTCTGAATGAAATTTATAATATATCTACAGTTCAAGCCAATCTCAATTTCTTGCTGAATGAAATACCTGTAGGTAGTGTAATAATAATTATTGACTTAAATTATCGACAAAATGTCAGCATCATTGATCAATTGAAACAACAAGTCAGTAACCGAGATGATTTTGAAGTTTATTCTCCTCCACTTGAAGACATAAAAATTCAACCTTGCCCTAATCTTCCACAAATCATTAAACAAAATCTGTTAACTGGAAAACGTGAATTAATACCTCGGAAAAATATCAACTGCATTTTTATAAGTTTGCAAAAAATCGATCTAAGTTGATACAGCACTTTGCTGAATTCATTTAATTTTTCTGCTTTCTCAACTTGTTCTATCACTTCCCGAATTCTTTCAAACAATTCAGCATCAAGAATCTTAATCAAATCCTTTTCAAAGCTCTTTTTGGCGTTGCTGAATCTAGGTATGATTAACTTGCTTAGGCAATTCCCGAAATGTAGGGGCAATTCATGAATTGCCCCTACATTTCGGAGGAAAATCATACTTCAAATCAGCAACGCCCTCTTTTTAAATTCAACATTCATTGTTGTCCCTTCAGAATTTTGAAAATTTGCTCACGGCTGACTGTTTCACTATTTTCGCCTTCTTTGATAGCATTTTCCATCCCTATATCTTCTAGGGCTTCTGTTAAAATTTCCGAAAATACTTCTTTTTGTTCTTTTAATAACTCAAAAATAGCCGCTTTGAGCAATTCTTTCAGTTTGGTTTCGTCTAGAGTAATTTCAGACATTGCTTTTTTATAACGAGAGTTATATCTTTCTCTATTATAGCAGTAATCAGGAGACGGCAGTGCCGTTTCCTCGGTTACTAAGAATCTGCCATCGCCTTCTGAAACAACGCCACTAAATTCTTCGCTTCCAAAGCCACATTATGCTGTTTCGCAACCCGCAAAGCTCCCGTCTTTCCCATTTGTTCCAATCGTTCCACAGGCGCTTCCAAGGCCTCCAGCATTGCATCAGCCAAAGCCTCTACAGAACCAGCAGGAATCAACCAACCGCAAACACCTGGCTCCACGAGCTCCGGGATACCAGCCACATAGGTGCTAATCACAGGCCTGCTAAGAGCCAATGCTTCCATAATTACTACTGGTAAACCTTCGGCAAAACTCGGCAAAACCATTGCTCGTGCGGCTAAAATTTGCTGCTGAACTTGAGCGCTATCGGCCCATCCTGTAATTTCTAAATGATTTTGTAGTCCGTATTGGTCGATCGCCTTTTCGATATCCGATCGCAACGGCCCATCACCTACCAATATTAACTTAAACTGCAAACCAAGGCTAGCCAACTTACCCGCAGCTTCGATTAACAGCAAATGACCTTTTTGTTCGCTGAGTCGGCCAATGCAAACCAAACGGGGTTCAGAAGTTACCGGAACATAGGGTAAATCCAAAAATGCAGCATCCACACCGCAGTGAATTACATGAATTTTAGACCAAAAAGCCCGATCGCACCATCGATACAATTGACTTTTGCCAAAAGAACTAACCGCAGCCACAAAAGCCGCCCGCTTGATTTTTTCCTCAAAGCCAATCACCGTAGCCTTGTCGAATTCTTCAGGGCCATGAACCGTGAAACTATAAGTAGGCCCACCAAGCACGCGACACAACATCGCTACCGTGGTTGAATTCGTCCCAAAGTGCGCGTGAACGTGTTTGATTCCCTGGGTGGAGAACCAGTTTAATAGCACACAAGCTTCAGCAAAATAAGCGAAGTGAAGTACAATACCGCGATCGGAATGCCAACCTACTTTCAACATTAACCGCAAAGCTTCGACAAATCGAATCGGTCTAGTTATCGCCACCCGCAGCAAAGCCGATGCTAAGCCAAGAATGCCAACTCCTAAAACAATCTTGGTCTGTTCTTGCTCTCTTTTGTCTCCTTCGTCCACAAGTTCCGACTCGCAGGAGCGGATTGAAAAACGGGCAACTTTCAATCCGCAATTCTCTACAGCCAAAATTTCTCTGCGGACAAAACTATGGCTAACTTTGGGATATTGATTAACTAAATAAGCAATTGTCATGGGCTGTCTGAAAATTCTGTTGACTGTTGACTGTTGACTGTTGACTCTAGATTGCTTAGCCATCAAAAAAAGGCGTTTTATAAGAACCTAATTTTTGTTCTACAATCAATCTAAAAAAAGGCAGAGCATCTACCAAATATCTTCTCCACAGCCTTCTCGGTTCGCTTAACAGTCGGTAAGCCCATTCTATGCCAACTTCGCTCATCCATTTGGGAGACCTTGCTTTACAACCAGCTTCAAAATCAATTGTTGCGCCTATTGCTAAGAAAACTTTGATGTTTGTCAGCTTGTGTCTATATTTAACCAACCATTTTTCTTGCTTAGGCGCTCCTACCCCTATTGCTAAGACTGTAGCCCCTGATTGATTAATGATGTCAATTATTTTTTCACACTCTTCTGAATTTTTTTCAAATCCAAAGGAAGGAGAATAGGCTGCAACTACTATTTCTCTGCCAATTTTTAGGTTAATTTTTTCCTGAGCTTGAATAGCAACTCCTTCCGCTGCTCCTAGCAAGAAAATCTTAGTATTTTCATTATCTTTATGATAGCTATAAAATGCCGGGAACAAGTCAGACCCAGAAATCTTTTCTTGGATGGGAGTACCCAAAAATCTGGAAGCATACATCAATATTTGACTATCGCAGACTCTATAATCGCAGCTATTGTAAGCTTCATAAAAGTCTCTATCATACTGCAATTTAATTAAATGGTCTACATTAGGCGTAAATACGACACCGCCTCCGTTTTCTAGCCTCTCAAACAGCTCTGTGATTGAAAAATTATCAACGGAAACATTCAATAACTTAACAATTTTCATCCTTAATCAACCTCAATGTTTTATACTAATGTAAAACTCACGGTACAACGCTGTATTTGCAATACTTGGATGCTTTGGTGAATAAACTTTTTTCAGTATATCCTGTTCACCCTACCCCTTTAATAACTAATTTTAAAGATTTCGTAAAGAATTAGTCTTTATAAGAAAGATTATAAAATATATTTTTTTACAATTCACAACATAAGTTATCAATTTATACTTTTCTAAGATTTCCTCCAGTCACCATAAATTATGGTAATTTTTGTGGAGTCAAAGACCGTTTAGTTGTTTTTGAACTAATTTTTTTTGCCTTCAGATTTTCTGGAGCTTTTACTACCAGACCAGATATTGCTCCAGCGATGAGCATGAAAATTGGGTTAGTCATGGCATTCAAAACACAGTCAAACGCATACATGGTTAAAGTTATTCCCAGTACCGCTGCTGGCGCGACTTTCGGATTAGACCAGGTTCTGGCTGGATATTTGAAACACAAGACGAGCACAGGAAGTAGGAGAGAAGCAAATAAACTGATTAAACCTACTACACCATTCACGCCAAATGCAATAATCCACAAGCTGTCGGTCACAGTTATATCATCACCATAGTCATTATACACGCGATTTCCACCAGAATCCCCCCAGCCAAAAAGAAATTGTATTCGCGCTTTCTCCCCTAAGATCTCTTCATTTTGAAATCTAAACCCCAGAGAACCCGCTCGTTCTTCGCCAAACACTTGAGAGATGAAGCTAATAACTTCAGCGCTGGAAAATTGACCCGATGCAGCTAGATACAGATAAAATATGATATATCCAATGATAAACAATAAGGGCAAAGATGTTTTAAACTGTTTGGCGCAGAATAATACAATCAGTGACATTGCAAATAAACTGTAGGCACCTGTAGAACGACACAAGAAAAAAGCGATAATTAGTACAATTACCAACATTTTCATACTGCGACCCTGAAATTTTTTGACCGCCCCGGTTTGCCACAACCAAAATCCTATTAAGGCAGCCGTCATCATCCATAGCCCCACCATCAAACCGTGCTGCATGAATACTACGGGTCTCCACCCCCCCATACGCCTAGCCTGACTCCAGTCGTTAAAAGCATTAACGCCGTAAACTGTTTGGTGCATAATTGGGCCTCTAATTCCTTCAATTAACGTGAAAGGAATGTAGGCTAAAGCACCTGCAAAAATTCCGATTGCCAACTGTCGTATGCCATCTAAATTATTGATATACAAGCGTCCTAAAAGATAAGGCAACCCCCAAGTAACGATTTGGTTTAAAGTTGGAGATAGGGGGCTGCCGCCATTAGTAATTTGCGAAGCAATGGGGCATAAACAGCAAATTAGGATTGGCACGTCTATCCAACCAGGCTTGAAAGATGCAAACCGGGTAGTATCGTAAATAAGAGTACCTAGTAAAACGCCGTAGCAAGCTGCTGACATCTTGGTATATGGTGGCAATCCAGGGATGCTCAGAGCAACTTGTGGTAAAAACTGCCACGCTACAATCATACTTACGATCACTGCTCGTTGAGGTGGAAACCTTACAAATAGGTATAAGACAATTGGAATCCAGCCGTACATTACAAAAGGAATTATTGCGGTCATATGCTTTTTTGGGGAAATAAGGTTGCAGTAATTCTGAATTATTAAGACTAATTAATTAAAAAAATATATAAATGTTAGACTCTATCGTTAACTTTGAGGGGGTTTGTACCCCCTTTCCAGGGCGAATTTTACAAGCTGAGACCGATTTTCTATGTGTAATTTGCTAAAAATGCTGCCTAAGTGAGCTTGGACAGTTCTGGGGCTAATAAACAGTCTATGGCTAATTTGTTTGTTCGTGTAGCCCTGAATAACTTCCCAAAAGACTCTTTCCTCTGCTGGTGTTAAAGGCAAGGGTGCAGGTGGTGGTGGCGGCGCTACTGCCAAGGTTTTTGGCTTGATTGCCAGTGAGGTGGAATTTTGAAGGAGTCGGACAATCTCGGCGTGAATGCGGTGAGAGCGTTCTAATTGCGCTTTGACCTTGGCTAATATTTCTTCAGACTGAAAAGGTTTGACTAAATAATCATCTGCTCCGATCGAATGACCTTCGACTTTTGATCCTATCTCACCTTGACCAGACAAAAATATAAACGGCATCAACTTTCCCAAATGGGTATTCCGCAAGCGGCGACAAAACTCAAAGCCGTCCATTTCGGGCATCATGACATCAGAAATCACCAAATCTGGAGGGTCATTCTCAAAAATCGAGAGTGCCTCAATGGCAGAAGTGGCGCATTGAACCCGGTATCCTTGGCCTTCCAAGTACATTGCTAAGACTGTTTGACAGTCTGCTTCATCGTCAACAACTAATATTCTTTCCATGCCAGCCTTGCACCAAGTCGCGTTGACAGTTATTGCAACTGTAACTCGTTAATCTAAAAATCTAAAATCTAAAATCGGCTGACATTGAGAGGTTTTTAGGTTTTTCTCGATCGGAAAAAGGTACAAAAGAGATAACCTGACTGGATAATGTCGCCGTCGGTAACTCCAACAAACGCTTGTCTGCAACCAATAAATTTTCAAATATTGGTGCTGGTTGGGGACGACTGAATAGATATCCTTGCATGATATCGCACTGATGTTTCTTCAAAAAGGCTAGTTCGGCTTCTGTTTCTACCCCTTCAGCAATTACGGTCATGTTTAAGCTGTGGCCGAGTAAAATCACAGCAGTGGTGATAGCGGCATTTTGAGCATCTTCGTTAGCGTTGCGGACAAAAATGCGATCGATCTTTAAACTGTCAAAGGCAAATTGCTTGAGATACCCTAAAGTAGCATAGCCGGTACCGAAGTCGTCAACAGCAATCCGAATGCCTAGAGCTTTGAGTTCGTTTAGAGTAGCGCCTGCGACAGTAGCATTTTCTACCAAAGCACTTTCAGTCATTTCTAGCTCTAAATTAGCAGGCTCCAAGCCAGTAGTTTCGAGGATTTGGACAATTCGCGTTTTGAGTTGGGGGTCTGACAACTGTCGGGCCGACAAATTTACTGATATTCTGAAGGGCGAAAACCCAGCTTCTAGCCAACTGGCGGCTTGAGCACAAGCTGAAAGCAGCACCCATTCCCCAATCTGAATGATTAAGCCTGTTTCTTCTGCAAGGGGGATAAATTCCATGGGAGAAATTATACCTCGATCGGGATTTTGCCAGCGCACCAAAGCTTCTGCACCGATAATTTGTCCGGTAGCAATATCCACCTGTGGCTGATAGTATACCTGAAACTCACCTTGTGCTAAAGCCCGACGTAGCAAAGCTTCCAAAGCCATTTTTTGAGGACAGACAGGGTTGGAGGTGGTCGAGTCCTTTACTAAATCGTTGAGTCTGGCTTCTGCTTGTTGGAGTGCGACAGTCAGGGGTTGAGTAATTGTTTGTCGTTTGGAGACGCGAGAAGAAATCGCTCCCAGCAATTCTGCTTTAGTAAACGGCTTGGTTAAATAATCGTCACCCCCCAATTCCATCCCGCGGCGAAAATCCGCTTTGGCACCTTGAGCTGTGAGAAAAATAAAGGGAATTGTTGCAGCTAGGGAGTTTTGGCGTAGAGTTCGTAAAACCTCGTAGCCATCGAGTTCCGGCATTTGCACGTCGCACAGAATTAAATCGGGAATCTCTGAAAGTGCCATCTGCACGCCTACTCGACCGTTTTGGGCCACAATGACCCGATAGTTTTGAGATTCGAGGAGTTGCAGAAGAGTTTCCCGAATCAATTCGTCGTCTTCAATGACCAAAATTTTGAGCATGATATTTATATGACAGATGGCACTATATATACTGAAGCCTGACTAACACTAGCATAGTAAAATTTTTGACTAACTGATTAGGCCAATTAGCCAACAGATGATTAGCCAAATGGCTAATCAACTGTCAAATAGTATTTATCACGGTAGAGCGATGGGCGATCAGTGCGATCGCGCCTACCATGATTTTATGCTCTTGCACCTGAATTCGAGCGTGCAGAGTTTCTGCCGTATCGTCGGGCCATACGGGTACGGCTGCTTGCATGAGAATTGGGCCGCTGTCAACTTCCAAATGGGCAATATGTACTGTACATCCAGTGATTTTTACTTTGGCGGCAAGTGCTTGTTCGACAGCGCTGATTCCTGGAAAACTTGGCAGCAAACTGGGGTGAATGTTAATAACTTGGTCTGGAAAAGCATCGAGTAAAACTTTGGTGACTATTCGCATCCAGCCTGCCATAATCACCCATTTAACATCATATTCTTGGAATTTTTTGACAATTTCTGTGTCTAATTCTTCCCGTTTTTTGTAGTCGCGGTGATTGAGCAGAATGGAAGGAATTCCGTATTTTTTGGCTCGCGTTGCTGCTTGAGCTCCGGGGTTGTTATAAATTAATACTTGGACTTGGGCGTTGAGCTGTTGGTTTTGGATTGCTTGGGCAATTACTTCAAAGTTGCTACCACTTCCTGATGCGAGAATTCCTAGTTTTAATGGCTCACTAATAGAATATTTCTTTTCTATGTCGGTGGGAGGAATTGCGGGAACAATTAAACAATCTCTGGAATTAGTATTGGCTATTATCATGCAATTTTTACTGTTATATCAAATGCTAGAAAATAATTTTAGCACCTAAAGCTGTTCTGGAAAAAGTGAGGTATGCCCTATGCTCCATGCTCCATGCCCTATGCCCTATGCCCCATGCCCTATGCCCCATGCCTGATAGTACCTCATTTTTCTGAGAGAGGCTATACAAAGAGTTCTAATATGGTCGAGTGGCAAAAAAATCATCCTTGAGAATCGAATAAATTTTGAGATCCCAATATTGGTCTTTGACAAATAGCTGCTGTCGCAATATTCCTTCCAATTGCATCCCTACTTTTTCCATCACGCGGGCTGAAGCAATATTGTTGACTTGACATTTAGCCTGAATTCTATTCAGCATCATTTCCCGAAAGCCGAATTCCATCATTGCATTGACAGCCTCACTCATGTATCCTTGATTCCAATATTTGCGAGAAAGTGCGTATCCCATTTCAGCGCGACTGTGTGTCATGCTCCATCCCACATATCCACAAGTGCCGATAAATTTTTTTTCGGCTTTATGAACTATTCCCCAATCTACAAGTTCTCGTTTTTTGTACATTTTTAGCAGGGACTTGATGAAATATTTAGTGTCTTCGATGGAGGTATGAGTTGACCAGGTTGTGTATTCTGATACGTGGGGATCTGAGCCATACTCAAACATATCGTTGGCATCGTTTAAAGTGATTTTTCTGAGCAGGAGTCTCTCAGTTTCTATAGTGGGTAAATTGGATAGTATATCTAGAAGCTGCATTTTAAGATTGAGCTGTATTATGATAGAGTTTAAAACTAAAAGATAAATTTTACAAGCTAATGGTTCCGATTAAATCTGGGCGTTTTAACTGGTTGGACAATCCTGCGATCGCAGCTTGGACTTTTTTAGCCCCAGCTTTGTTGTTTTTGGGTACTTTTTTGATTTACCCGATCGCCTATTTATTCTACCTTAGCTTTACCACTGGCAGTTTTACGCGATCGGGCATACATTTTGTGGGCCTGAAAAATTATTGGCGTTTAGTCACGAACCCCGATTTCTGGCAAGTTCTTCAAAATACCATTTATTTTGCCACTTTTACGGTCATTCCCAGTATCGTTATTCCTTTAGGTTTGGCAGTTTTGCTCAATCGCTCGTTTGCTTGGCGAGGGATTCTCCGCACTGCCTATTTTGTACCTTCGATTACGTCGTTAGTGGCGGTTGGCTTGGGTTGGCGGTGGCTATTTCAAGCTGAGGGCCCGGTGAATGGGCTATTGATGGCGATCGGCATAAATCCGATACCTTGGCTCAGTAGCACAGTTTGGGCAATGCCAGTCATCATTCTGCTAAGTATTTGGAAACAATTAGGCTTCAATATGGTAGTATTTTTGGCAGGATTGCAGGCAATTCCGCTCAATCGCTACGAAGCCGCGGAATTGGATGGAGCGAATGCTTGGCAGCAATTTTGGTACATTACTTTACCTGGTTTGCGATCGACTTTGGTGTTTGCTACGGTTACTACTGCTATCTTTACGCTGCGGAGTTTCGAGCAAGTTTATGTGATTACTGGCGGCGGCCCTTTGAATTCTACTAATCTGCTAGTTTATTATATTTACGATCAGGCTTTTTCGCAATTTGATTTTGGTTATGCAGCGGCGGCGGCAACTTTGTTGATGGCTGTGGCTTTGGGATTAGTTTATTTGCAACTAAAGGTTTGGGGAGAAGATGCTTGATTGATAGATATCAATTTCGGCTGCACCGGAATGATACAGCATACTCCATGTATATGTGGTATAGATAATCTGTCACTCTCAGTAGGGTGCGTCGCTTCCTATATCTGGGATAAAACTTGTAGATATAGAAAGCGACGCACCCTACCCTCAAACTAAAAACCAGGCAATAATGTCGGAACCAAAAAATCTTCCTGGCCAATTAAGTTGGGAGTAACTCCTGTTAAAACAGCCAAAACTTCACCAGTGCTAGCTACCTTAATTAAAGTACCATTAGTTACAGAAGAAATTGATAGCTGTTCAAAGACGGGGCCGTTCAGAAATATGCGTTCTTGGCCGTTGGTGAAATCAGAGATAGTCTTAATTCCCAACCCCAAACCGATAGTAAATGAATCACTACCTGCGCCACCGGTGAGAGTATCGTTTCCCAAACCACCGGTGAGTTGATCGGAACCTTTGCCACCATTCAGTATATCGTTGCCATTGCCTCCGTACAAGTAATCGTCGCCTTGTTTGGCGATGATTATGTCATCACCATCGAAACCGTTCAGGATATCTTGGCCGAGAGTTCCGATTAGGTTATCATTGCCGGGAGTCCCGTCCTTAACGGGGATGGGACAGAACTCAGTAAGTTTGCTTTTATTACTTAGGGTGCCGTCATCGTTAAGAACACTAACGGGGATTAATAAGCAGTCGGAGTTGTTGTTTTTCGGTACTTCAAACAATGGAAATGTTTCAGGAATATTCATAAATCGTCGCGTCAAAAATAGAGGTCTGATTAATTGACGACTATTTTATTGTGGGTTAAAGTGACAATTCATCACCCTTTTGGGTGAAAATTATAAATACCATACAAACGGCAGGGAGAATGGGGAGAGGAGAAGAGGATTTGATGAATTTAATTAATTGTGGAATCGGCCGGAGATCTTATTCAGAATGCAATTGCTGTTCCCCACTAGCCAAAAACACGGTTAAGTACAGGCAGAGAACAGCAGAGGGCTGCTAAAATTCAGGTTGCAGAACTATTCAATGATATGGAAATAGTAGGCTGCAACTAGACAATTGATACCTAGTAGTACCAAAAACCAGGCCATCCGAAAAGTGTAAGGTGGCTTGCCCGTTTTCATCACGGATTCGGATTTTAATTGATTCTTTGCTATCTCTACCATAGGTCAAGCTCCTAATTAATATGTGACTGTATTTACTACAAATAGCAGAGAGCGTCGCACATTGGCATCCGAAGAGTGTTATTTTTTGTAACTAAGAAGTTGATACCGACTCGAATTTAGCTGAGTTTTAATCGTCCTCGCCGGCGTGGTAGGAACTACGCACTAGAGGGCCCGATCGCACTTGCTGAAATCCCATCTCCCTGGCTATTCCCCCCAAATGGTCAAATTCGGCGGGAGTCCAGTATTTTCGCACGGGAAGGTGTTCTAGAGATGGTCTCATGTATTGACCGAGGGTGAGTCGATCGCATCCTGCATCTCGCAAATCGGCCATCGCCTCGACTATTTCAGCTTCGGTTTCCCCGTGGCCCAACATCAAACCGGATTTTGTGGGAATGCTGGAGTCAAATTGCTTGACAATGCGGAGAACGTCGATCGAGCGATCGTACTTGGCTCCCCTCCGCACAACCCCTTGCAACCTGCGTACTGTCTCAATATTGTGGTTGTAACAAGCTGGTTTAGCTGCTACTACTGTCTGAATTCGCGATCGCTGCAATTCATCTAGGGGGAGGGCGGGCACGGGGGCACCGCCCCTACCTGTTTGGGCTGCGGAGACGACACCTCCCCAAAAATCTGGTGTTAGTACCTCAATTTGAGTATGGGGGTTGAGAAGGCGGATTTGGGCGATCGTAATTGCAAACCAACTAGCGCCACCATCGGACAAATCGTCCCTGGCTACCGAAGTTAGCACCGCATAGCGCAAACCCAGCAGGTTCACTGCTTCGGCTACCTTTTGCGGTTCTTCGGGGTCGAGGGGCATGGGAGAATGACCTTTATCTACTTGACAAAATGCACAGGCGCGGGTGCAAGTCGGCCCCATTAGCAAAAAAGTTGCGGTTTTTTGGGCATAGCATTCGGCGCGGTTGGGACATCTGCCTTCCTCGCAAATTGTGTGAATTTGCCGCTGTTTAATAATTTTTTGGACTTCGGAGAGTTCGCTAGCTTTGCCGAGGGGGCGGCGCAGCCACTCTGGCATCAGCTCAATTTCTGCTCGCATTTGGGAGATAATTGATTTGGCTGCGGGAGTTTGAGGGGTTTGGAGTGGCATACAATTAAGTGCGTGCGATCGGTTAATGCTTTCGATCGTATCCGAAATCAAAGTTCCTGAACTTGTGGGAATCTTGCCCAAAATCAAAATCGCCCTCAGTTGTCACCGCAAAAAACTAAAGTTAGGAAAGATTCTGGGTAAAATTCTGTTAGACATATAGTGAAGATTGCAAATCATCACTCATTCAATACCGAAGGAGTCAGTCGTGGCTGGTCAAAAAATCTTAGTCATTGATGACAGTAAAGTCATCCGCGTCCGAGTCCGAGAGATGTTACCCCAAGGTAACTTTGAAGTTCTAGAAGCAAAAGACGGGGAAGAAGGATTAAAACTGATCCGTCAAGCCCGTCCCAATCTAATTATGTTAGATTTCCTACTGCCCAAGGTCAGTGGTTGGGAAGTGTATCAAAAAGTTCAAGCCCATCCCGAACTTTCCAAGATACCCTTGGTGATCATGTCTGGGCGGGAAGAAGAGGTGATGGAGAAAATTCCTAAACCCTTTGAGAAGCATTTTTTTGCGTTTATCGCCAAACCCTTTGAGAAGAAACAACTCACTGAGGCGATTAAATCAGCGATGGTATTGGCTAAAAAGAAACCAGTACCAGAAGCCCCGGCTACCGCTGCTGCGCCCGCATCTGGATCTGGTGGCACCGCCGAACTTCAGGCGATGACCCAGAAAATGGTGAAAATGCAGGCGGAAATTGATGCACTCAAGAAACAAATGACTCAGGTGATTACTATCATCAAGCAAATGAAAGCGGGGAAATAATTCTGCTTTCTGAAGGCGGAAGCCAAAAGTCACACCTTGAAACTTGATCTTGCGTCTAAAGGTGTTTTCTTTGATACACCATCTTGTGGTAAGTCCTGTGAAGCGATCGATCTGCAACTGGTTTTCACTCCTAGTGAGAACATGAATTAAAAGTTAAAAATTCAAACAGGGAGGAAAATATTATTAGTCTTTAAGTGAGCATTTTTATTTGCCGATCCTCCCGCACTCAATTATCAACTCCTCAGTCTCATTTTTTTGTTCATGACTAACGACTATTCCGATTTTTTGCCTCAACTACGTGCCTCAACTGAGCAATTGTTGAAAAGATTAGACTGTTTCGATCGAGCACAGGTATTGGCGATCGGAGATTTGACCTTGGACGAGTTTGTTACCGGACAAGTAGAGCGAATTTCCCGCGAAGCCCCTGTGTTGATTTTGCGCTACGAAAATACTCGGCAAGTACCGGGAGGTGGCGCAAATGCTGTCTATAATTTAGCCAAAATGGGAGGTAAGGTAAAAGTTGCTGGTTTGGTGGGAAAGGATGACCAAGGAAAGGCTTTGTGCGGTATTTTTGAGGCTGCGGGAATTGATACGGCTGGCATTTTTGTGGATTCGCAGCGTCCCACTGTCACGAAAACGCGCATTTCTGGACACGCGCGGCAGTCGGTGACTCAGCAAATTGTCAGAGTCGATCGCAAATCGGACGAGTTGCCGGATTTGGATTTGCAGTTACAGTTAGCAGATTATATCCGGCAGCAAATACCGATGGTAGATGCGGTGGTTTGTTCGGACTACGGTGATGGAGTTTTGACTAATTTGGCGATCGCATCGGCGGTAGTTCGTGGTAAAACAATTGTAGATGCTCAAACAGATTTGCAGCGATATTCTGGAGCAATGTTGTTTACTCCGAACTTGCCAGAAGCCGAACAAGCAGTCGGATATTCTATCGATAATCATCAAGCTTTGATGCAAGCAGGACGGGATTTATTGAACTTAACTCAAGCTCAAAAAATCTTAATTACTCGTGGTGATGAAGGGATGAGTTTATTTGAAAAAGTGAATGGGGAAATTATCAAAAATTCACCATCTCCAACATCTATTTGCGAAGATGGGGAATTTTCTATTGAACGTTGGGATATTCCACCTTTTAATAAGACTGATGTATTTGATGTAACTGGTGCTGGGGATACAGTGGTAGCGGCTATGACTTTAGCTTTGTGCGTAGGTGCATCTGGTTGGGAAGCGGCGGTTTTGGGGAATTTGGCTGCTAGTATTGTGGTGCGTCAATTCGGTACGGCGACGACGACTGTGGAGGAGATGAAAGAAGCTTTGAAAGCTATGAGTCTTGAAAACTGATATACAGCACTTTTCAGGTTTGTAGAGACATGGCATTGCCGTGTCCCTACGATAGACGGGGATAGAAATATCTGGGGTGTACTTCATAAACCTGAAAACTAATATATGTTAATAGGTAAGTATTTTTGAGCGTGAAGAGCGAGTATTTTTATGGCTGCTAACCTCCAGCGTCATGATCGGGAAATTAGTGAAGCAGATGTCCTGATTACAGCAGCACTGGCCGATCGCCCAGCAAGACAACCAGATTTCGCTGCCCAAAACCAAGCCCTTCAT
Source organism: Tychonema litorale BBK16 (assembly GCF_021648855.1). Lineage (GTDB taxonomy): Bacteria > Cyanobacteriota > Cyanobacteriia > Cyanobacteriales > Microcoleaceae > Microcoleus. The sequence continues at coordinate 28,647 of NZ_JAKJHX010000002.1, forward strand.
ACTCTTGTTGGACAACTGACAGACGATCCCCAGTCTATGCTGAAAACTCTGGTTGGGATTGCACAGGAGCTTTGTGGAGCCGATACTGCTGGGGTCAGTTTGCTGGAGAATTTAGCAGATGGCACTTCTGTCTTTCGCTGGGTGGCGATCGCAGGTGCATTAGAATCCTGGGAACAAACGACTATGCCAGGTAATTTTAGTCCTTGTGGCATGATGATTCATGGCGGGGGGCCACAACTATATGCACATCCTGAATTGTATTTTACTTATCTGCATCATCCACAGTTTCCGATCGTTGAAAGCTTGGTGTTTCCGATTTGTGTGGGCGATCGACAGCTAGGCACTATTTGGATTATTTCTCACAATGATCAGCATCAGTTCGATCGCGAAGACCAACGATTGATGACCAGTCTGACAGGCTTGGCTGGGGCAGCTTTGCAGAATATTCATCTGCGTCAGATGGCCGAATTAGCTTTGCCACAAGATGCCAGTGGTAAAATCACGCATTGGCTCGGTGCTTCGGTCGATATTGACGACAGCCAACAAGGAGCAGAAGCTTTGTGGCAAATGTCGGGCGAACTGGAACGACAATTGCGAAAGTTCGACGCGATCGCATCTTCCGTCCCAGATTTTATTTACACCTTAGATGTGGCGGGACGGTTCACCTACGTCAATCCGGCGTTGCTCAATCTCTGGCAGAAAACTTCGGCCGAGGCTCTGGGGAAAAACTTTTTTGACCTGAATTATCCAACAGATTTAGCTAGCCGACTGCAAAATCAGATTCGGCAAGTCATCGAGACGCGGCAACCGCTCAAGGACGAAACGCCCTACACGAGCGCATTTGGCACACGCGCCTATGAATACATTTTAGTCCCGCTCAGAGACGAAAACGGCACGGTCGAAGAGGTGGCAGGCGTGACGCGAGATATCACCGATCGCAAACAAGCCGAGTCTGCCTTACGCCAATCGGAGGAACGCTATCGAACGCTGTTTGAATCGATTGATGAAGCCTTTAGCGTCATCGAAGTGCTGTTTGACGAGAACGACAAGCCGATCGATTACCGCTTTTTGGAAGTCAATCTAGCATTTGAGAAACAAACGGGACTGCAACAGGCGACGGGTAAAACTGCACGTCAGCTCGTTCCAAATCTTGAAGATCACTGGGTTGAAATTTACGGTAAAGTCGTGCTGACGGGGGAATCTCTGCGCTTTGAGAATGGTTCCGAAGCGATAAATCGTTGGTTCGATGTTTATGCCTTCAGCATCGGGCCGCCCGACGAGCGAAAAGTCGCCATTCTGTTCAAAGATATCACCGATCGCAAACGAGTTGAAGAAGAACTACGGCAAAAAAACGCCATTTTAGAGGTGATTAACGAGTCAGCACCTTCGCCAATCTTTGTCAAAGACCGAGAAGGGCGGATGATTTATGCCAATCCAGCCACGCTGGAGGTGCTAGGTAAATCTGCTTCTGAGGTCATTGGCTATCGCGATTGCGATCTCTATCCGTCACCGGAGTTGGGAGCAACAATCATGGAAAACGATCAACGCATTATGGCATCTGGACAAACGGAGGTGGTTGAAGAATCTCCTGATGGCATTCGGACATTTCTGGGCATGAAAGCGCCCTACCGAAATGAGGCGGGACTTGTGATTGGGTTGATTGGCATCTCCTATGACATTAGCGATCGCAAGCGCATCGAAGCTGAACGCGAACAAGTCCTGCAACGAGAACAAGCCGCACGGGAAGCCGCCGAAAATGCCAACCGAATTAAAGATGAGTTTTTGGCTGTTTTGTCTCATGAGTTGCGATCGCCCCTCAACCCGATCCTGGGCTGGTCACAACTGTTACGCCGTGGCAAGCTGGATGCAGTTAGAACAGCACAAGCACTGGAGACGATCGAACGCAACGCCCAACTTCAATGCCAGTTAATCGAAGATCTGCTGGATATTTCCCGCATTATGGGTGGCAAACTAACCCTTGTTCCAGTGCCAGTGAATTTGTCATTTGTGATTTCGGCCGCGATCGAAACGGTACGACTAGCAGCAGAAGCCAAGTCGATTCACATTGAAGTTAAAGTTGAACCCAATATCAGACGAGTTTACGGGGATGCGGGGCGATTGCAGCAGGTGGTGTGGAACCTGTTGTCAAATGCAGTTAAATTTACTCCAACGATCGGACGGGTGACAGTTCGTCTCACCCAGACTAATCATCATGTTCAACTGCAAGTAACTGACACAGGCAAAGGCATCAACTCGGAATTTCTGCCCTATGTGTTTGAGCATTTCCGGCAGGAAGATGGAGCCACTACGCGCCAGTTTGGTGGCTTGGGACTGGGATTGGCGATCGCCCGTCAAATTACGGAACTGCACGGTGGCAGAATTTGGGCGGAGAGTAGGGGTGAAAATCAGGGAGCAATATTCACTGTTGAATTGCCCCTCTTGCAAACCGCAAATCTGGTCGAGGAAGTTACGGACACAACTGAAGCTCAATCTGACGATCTTCTCCTAACAAATCTCCATGTGTTGGTTGTGGATGATGAACCCGATTCCCGCGAGTTTGTAGCCTTTGTGGTGAAAGAAGCGGGAGCCCAAGTGATTGCCGTTGGCTCGGCGCTCAAGGCGTTGCAAATACTCTCAATCACACCCTTCGATATTCTCCTCAGTGACATTGGAATGCCAGAGATGGACGGCTACGCGCTCATCCGTGAGATTCGCCAATCCCTAGACGATCGAATCCGGCAGATTCCAGCAATCGCTTTGACAGCCTACGCAGGGGAATCGGAGCAACGGGAGGCGATCGCATCTGGATTTCAAACCCACTTAGCTAAGCCCGTTGATCCCGCAGAGATTGTGACAGTTGTTGCCCGTATGTGTGGAGGAAAACTAGGAGTTACACCACGGTAATTGGTAATTGGTAATTGCAGAATTGGTAATTGGTAATTGGGTTAGCTACCAGAAAATTGGGGTTAGAGCCTCCCCCTTCTAGGGAGACTTTCTCCATATTTTTAGAGGAAGTCAGGCGTTCCTATGATAAATGTGTTTTCATAGGAAAAGGAGGAAAAGAAGATGCTCGTTCTCGAATTCAAGGCTTACGCAAAACCATGTCAGTTTCAGGCAGTCGATGAAGCGATTAGAATTTGTCAATTCATTCGCAACAAATCGATCCGACTGTGGATGGATGGTGGCGCTAAATCATGGTTCGATCTTTATTCCCAATTCCCAATTCCCAATTCCCAATTCCCAATTCCCTCACCTAACTGAGAAAGGCTATATTATAATCATTCATCAAAAATTCCCATGCAATTTATACCGAAAACAGTTCCTGAAGTGCGATCGCAAATCATCTCAGTCAAAGAATCCCCACCACCTGAAATTGTGACTTTCGATGTCAGTGGGATGAAATGTGCAGGCTGCGCCAAGGCGGTTGAACGCCAACTAATCCAGCACTCAGGGGTGATTTCAGCTTGCGTTAATTTAGCTGTGGAAGTGGCAACGGTTGAGTGCGAACCGGGTGTCGTCGATGCTGAAGCTTTAGCAAAAAAATTAACTGATCATGGATTTCCTAGTCAGTCTCGCGCAGGTGGAAATCAGCGGGAAATAGAGGCTGCCACAATTGAAAGACGACAACAAGAAATTCGACTTCAAATACAGCAATTGGCGATCGCGCTAATCCTAATTATTCTATCCGGTTTAGGTCACGTATTGGGAACAAAAGCCCCAATTTTAAGCAATATTTGGTTTCACTGGGGACTCGCCACCCTTGCTTTACTATTACCGGGCCGCCGAATTGTCATTGATGGCTGTCGCAGCTTGTGGCGAAATGCACCAAATATGAATACTCTCGTTGCTTTAGGTGCTGTCACAGCTTACACCGCTAGCAATGCCGCACTGCTATTTCCCCAGATGGGATGGGAATGTTTTTTTGACGAACCAGTAATGCTTTTAGGGTTTATTTTGTTGGGGAAAACTCTGGAACAGCAAGCTAAACAACGCGCCGCATCAGCCCTGCAAGCTTTAATCGCATTGCAACCAGCTACTGCCCGTTTAGTTGATTTTAAGTTGCAGATTTTAGATTTGAACTCTGAAGAATTGCCTCAGAATTCGACACCTTCAGTCTACAATTCACAATACATTGAAATTCCAGCCGATCGCGTCCGAGTCGGAGAATGGCTACAAGTTTTGCCAGGGGACAAAGTTCCAGTAGATGGCGAAGTCTGCAAAGGTAAAACAACCATAGATGAGTCGATGTTGACTGGTGAATCGATGCCCGTTGTGAAGCAAACAGGAGATACCGTTGCGGCGGGAACGATCAATCAATCTGGGGCAATTGTGATTCGGGCAACTCGCACCGGCAAGGAAACAACTGTAGCTCAAATGGTGGCTTTGGTGGAAGCAGCCCAAACTCGCAAAGCGCCGATTCAAAACTTGGCTGATACTGTCGCAGGATATTTTGTCTATGGGGTAATGGCGATATCGGCTTTAACTTTCCTATTTTGGTATTTTGCCGGAACTCATCTTTGGCCATCCGTGCTTTTAACAGACGGGGCAATGAACATGGGGCATGGGGCAATGAATATGGGAAATCAATTACCCATTCCCCATTCCCAATCTCCTTTATTATTAAGTTTGAAATTGGCGATCGCAGTTTTAGTCATTGCTTGTCCTTGTGCCCTGGGACTTGCTACCCCAACTGCAATTTTAGTTGGTTCTGGTATCGGCGCGGAACGGGGACTTTTGATTCGCGGTGGTGATGTTTTGGAACGGGTACATCAATTAGATACGGTGGTTTTTGACAAAACTGGTACTTTGACTACAGGAATTCTCACACTCACAGATTATTTGCCGATTTTTGAGAGTTCTGGGTTGGATATGAGTTCGGATATTGATGTTAGCAACTGCACAGTTGATTCAAAATTGCTGCAAATTGCGGCGGCTGTCGAAAGAGGTTCTTGTCATCCCATTGCCGCAGCGATTTTGCTGGAAGCCGAAAAACAAGCTTTACCACTGCTGGCTGCTGAGGATTTCTACACGGAACCGGGATTTGGGGTTTCGGCTGTGGTGGAAGGGCGCCGGGTGTTCGCGGGGAATGCTGAGTGGATGAGCCAGCAGGGGGTCGCTATTGCCACGGAATTTTCTGGGTCTTTTGAAGGCAAAACGGCGGTTTATGTGGCTTGTGAGGGCGTTTTGCTGGGGGTAATTGGGCTAAAAGATACTCTAAGGCTGGATGCTAAGGCGACGGTGGAGCGTTTGCAGGCGATGGGATTGCGGGTGATCATGTTGACTGGGGACACGGCTGGGGCGGCGATCGCGATCGCAAACCAATTAGAGTTGATACCAACGGATGTTTTGGCTCAAGTTCGGCCAGAAGGAAAGGCAAGGGCGATCGCACTTTTGCAAGCAGAAGGCCGAAAAGTGGCGATGGTGGGTGACGGAATTAATGATGCCCCGGCTTTAGCCCAAGCAGATGTGGGTATTGGGCTCCACTGTGGGACTGATGTTGCAGTTGAAACTGCTCAGATTGTGCTGATGCGAAATGCTTTGATGGATGTTGTAGAGGCGATCGAGCTTAGTCGCGCTACTTTTAATAAGATTCGCCAAAATCTATTCTGGGCTTTTGGTTACAATACTCTAGGAATTCCGGTGGCTGCGGGTCTTTTGCTCCCTGCAACTGGAATTTTACTTAGTCCTGCTGCTGCTGGTGCATTTATGGCCTTTAGTTCTGTTAGCGTCGTTACCAATTCTTTGTTACTGCGCCGCAGATTTCAACCTTGAATTTATCGTTTGTAGGTCAAAGAAATCAGGACACGGCAATAAAAGAAATCAGGACATGGCAGTGCCGTTTCCCTACAATTAATCTGGCGTAGGGAAACGGCACTGCCGTGTCCTCTATATTAATTCCGGCTCAGCCGGATTTGAGATGACCAATGACCAATGACCAATGACTAATGACTAAAGTGCCATGCTTTCTAAGAGCCGCCAGTTACGGTTATTCATGATTGAATGACTGACTAGCTCAAACATTTGACGGCAGTGGTTATTGGTTTTGAGGGGAAGTTCATCATTTTTCAGCACGAAGTTGATGCGAACCTCTGATTCACTGCTCATGTTTTGATCGATCAGGACTTCTGCGATGACCAGCTTAGGTGTTGAAACTTGACCAGGAAGTTCGCGAGCCATGACAGAATCTCCTGTATTGTAGATAATATCAAGATTGCATGACTCTAAAATCTCTATCAAAGATTGACGGAGACGGTCGATGGGAACGGCAACGATAAAAAAACCAGTATAGCGAGCCATAAAAAATTCCAACCGTGAGGCATTGACACTTTATTATCATACAGAATCTAGAAAAGATATCCAGGCAAATAATGATTTATTTTTTTTAATTTGAAAGGCAAAGTAATGAACGGAAAACTGATCGTGTTTGAAGGAGTTGAAGGTGCGGGAAAAACTACACAAATGCAGCTATTGATACATTGGTTCCAAGTAAAATGCTTTAATATAGAAGGTTGGGTTGCTACTCGTGAGCCTGGGGGAACTGAGTTAGGAAAGGCATTAAGAAGCTTATTGCTTGAACAAAGTTCGGATGAATTAGTATCAGATCGAGCAGAATTGTTAATGTATACTGCCGATCGCACTCAGCACGTCGAAACTTTTATTAAACCGAAGTTGGCCATCGGGACAATGGTTTTTTGCGATCGCTTTACTGATTCTACTATTGCTTATCAGGGATATGGTCGTGGTCTTGATTTTGGTTTAATTCAGCAACTGAACGAAATTGCGACTGGCGGCTTGCAAAGTGATTTAACTTTTTGGCTGGATATCAATGTCGAAGCAGGTTTGGCTAGGGTAAAGGCCAGGGGAAAGTGCGATCGCATGGAACAAGCAAATTTGGAGTTTCACCAGCGGGTACAACAAGGTTTTACAGAGTTAGCCCGACAAAATCCGGATCGCATTGTGCGGATTAATGGCGATCGCGCTGAATATGAGGTCGCCAAGGAAATCCAAACTATTTTCAATGCTAGGCTAGCAGCTTGGGGATATTCAAACAGTTCTGCATCTTGAATTATGGATTATTTCACATCCTTAATCGGACAAACTCAAGCAGTAGAATTACTTACTGAAGCAGTCTCTCAAAACCGCATTGCTCCTGGTTATTTATTTGTGGGTTCTAACGGTATCGGCAAAAGCTTAGCTGCGAGGTTTTTTATTGAACTTTTATTCTCCGCAAATCTTACGGAACCACGATTAATAGACTCCGTAAAAAATCGTGTGCGTTTGGGAAATCACCCGGACTTGCTGTGGGTAGAACCAAGTTACATGAACCAAGGTAAACGGCTGTCACCAAAGGAAGCAGAAGAAGCTGGTTTGAAGCGGAAATCGCCGCCGCAAATTCGCTTAGAACAGGTACGAGAAATCAGTAGTTTTCTCAGTAGACCACCGCTAGAATCTGCCCGCTCAATAGTCGTTTTGGAACAAGCTGAAACAATGGGTGAAGGCGCGGCAAATGGCTTATTAAAAACTTTGGAAGAACCGGGAAAAGCGGCGCTAATTTTAATTGCTCCAAGTGTTGACTCTTTGCTACCAACTTTGATTTCGCGGTGTCAAAAGATCCAGTTTAATCGACTGAATCCCGCAGCTATGACACTGGTATTGCAGCAAGGGGGGTTCGGAGAGATTTTGTCGAATTCAGAGGTAATGGGGATGGCTCAGGGCAGTCCTGGAGAGGCAATTGCGATTTGGCAGCAACTGCAATCGATGCCGGATGATTTGCTGCAAAAGGTGAAGCGGCTTCCTCAAAATTTGCGATCGGCTTTAGAATTGGCTAAGGAAATTGATAAAACTTTGGATACCGAATCTCAGTTATGGTTAATAGATTATTTACAGCACTGTTATTGGCAACAATTTTTAGCAGGGGGAATTAGCCGATCGCCCTTAGAGCCCTTAGAAAAAGCCCGACAATATTTACTCAACTATGTGCAGCCCAGATTGGTTTGGGAATGCACACTCATGGAAATTTGTCAATAAATTTTAGATTGGAGCATAGCACAATGGAAAAAGCCACATTTGCCGCCGGTTGTTTCTGGGGAGTCGAGGAGAGGTTTCGCACGGTTCCGGGAGTCGTCTCGACTGCTGCGGGCTATACAGGAGGTCATTGGGCAAATCCCTGCTACCTGGATGTTTGCGCCCGCATCACCGGTCACGCTGAGTCAGTGCTGATCGAGTACGATCGATCGCAAATTAGTTACCAGACCCTACTAGAGATTTTCTGGAATTGTCACGATCCTACCCAAGTTAATCGTCAAGGGCGCGATCGGGGTGAACAGTACAGATCCGTCATTTTTCATCATAATTCCGAACAGGAAAAAGCCGCCCGCGAGTCTAAACAAAAGTTGCAAACATCTGGTAAATATGATAAAGATATTGCCACCGAAATCAAACCCGCTGGTGAATTTTATATAGCAGAAGATTACCACCAGCAGTATCTTGAAAAGAAGGTTCGGCAACGAATCTTGTAACGGATTTAAATGAGATATTCTACATTCATTATCAAGAATTCGTAGGGCGGGCGGGTTTATCAAGATTATCTGTTGGCACCAAGAATTATCTGTTGGCACCAAGAATTATCTGTGAACCCGCCCCTACAGATTTTATTAAATATTTTACCATTTATTTGTTAAACTAGAAATTGCACTCTGTCAAAAAACCTTAGATTTATGTACAGGTTATTCACTGGCAAACTGCGGGTAGAACATTTAACAATACCCATCGCCAATCTTCCAGCAAATCTATCTGGTACTAAACTTGTACAACTAACAGACTTTCACTACGACGGAGTGCGGCTGTCAGAATCTTTGCTAGCAGAAGCCATTGCTGCGGCAAATGAAGCTGAAGCAGACTTGATTTTCTTAACCGGGGATTTTATTACTCTTGAAATTGCGCCGATTCATGGCTTAGTGCAACGATTAAAACAGTTGCAAAGCCGGATGGGGATTTATGCTGTTTTAGGTAATCATGACCACTATTTACCGGGTGCAAAAACAGAAGTTGCGAATGCTTTAAATAACGCCGGGATGCGGGTTTTGTATAACGAAGCAGTCTACCCTTTCGGCCCGGAATTAGCCTTAGTTGGGTTTGCAGATTTTTGGTCGGGGGATTTTCAACCGGAACCTGTGATGACATCAGTAGATCAATCAATTCCCCGGATTGTATTGTCTCACAATCCCGATACTGCTGAAAAGCTCCAAAAGTACCGGATTGACTTGCAGTTGTCGGGGCACACCCACGGTGGTCAAATCGTGATTCCTGGTATCGGGCCTTTTTATGCTTGGCTAAAAAAAATCAGCCATGCTATTCCTCAAATAGTCCGAAATTTGATTCCTTATCTGTCAATTGGCGATCGGGTAGTTAGTCATTGGGAATGGGCTAGTGGTTTACATTCAGTTGGTAATAATTTGCTATACGTGAATCGCGGCTTGGGAACCTACGCACCCGGAAGGCTATTTTGTCCGCCGGAGGTGACGGTAATTACTTTAGTTTGTCAATGAGAAATCGGACACGGCAGTGCCGTGTCCTGACGGCTGGCTATGAGTAATATTAATTTCTATGCCACAGGATTTGATATTAACCATAGTTTCAACTCCCTTCTCCAAACCGATAACCTCTACCATAAACGGTGTGAATTAGTACCGATTCGCGAGGGGCTTCGATTTTGCGACGTAGCAGGCGAATTTGAGCGGCTAATACGTTGCTGCTCGGTTTTTCGGTTTCACTCCACAAATATTGATGGATTTGCTCATGGGTCAGCAATTGACCGGGATGACGCATTAAATATTCTAACAACTGACATTCTTTTTCGGATAAGTCAATGGTGCGATCGCGCCGATAAGCCAACTGATTGTCATAATCTAGTTGCAAATCACCAACTTGCAGCCTTCCCACAGCCACATCCGCATCAAAAGTAGGGGGTCGTCGCAGCAGGGCGCGGACTCTGGCTAGGAGTTCTCGCAATTCAAAAGGTTTTACCAAATAGTCGTCTGCACCAGCATCCAGCCCTTGTACGCGGTCATCTAGGGTATCTTTGGCCGTGAGAAATAGGACTGGTGTATTCCGTCCTTGCGATCGCAATTCTTGACAAATTGCCAATCCCGTTTGCTTCGGTAACATCCAATCCAAAATTAGCAAATCATAATTGCCCTGAATTGCTAAATTGCTACCAGTTGCGCCGTCAAAAGCCACATCAACCATGTAACCTTCGCGGGTTAAAACTCGACTCAAAGGATCAGTCAACTCAACTTCATCATCAACTAAAAGAATTCGCATTCTGATTTTAGATTTTAGATTGGAACAATTTGTGATATTGTAGCTTTGGAAAAATTCATTTCCCAATTACCGAGTATTTTTATGATTACCGTAGCACTTCCCAAAGGTGGACTTTTAGCAGATAGCATTCGGTTGTTTAAATCAGTTGGATTAGACTTCAGTGCTTTTTTGGATTCATCTAACCGCCAACTTCAAATTTATGACCCTACCGGAACTGCCAAAGCTTTGCTAGTCAGAACCCATGATGTGCCGGTTTATGTGGAATATGGCCAAGCAGATTTAGGTGTTGCTGGTTATGATGTGTTGCGGGAAAAAAAGCCAAAAGTTGCCAGTTTAATTGATTTAAAATTTGGTGAATGTCGGCTATCGGTGGCGGTGAAAGAGTCTAGTTCTTACCGCAGAAGTGTGGATTTGCCACCTCATGGTAGAGTTGCTTCTAAATTTGTAAACTGTGCGAGGGAATATTTTCACAATTTAAATTTACCGGTGGAAATTGTGCCGCTTTACGGTTCTGTGGAATTGGGGCCGATTACGGGAATGTCGGAAGCAATTGTGGATTTGGTGGCGACGGGCAAAACTTTGCAGGAAAATGGTTTAATCGAGATTGATGTTTTGTTTGAAAGTTCGGCTTATTTGATTGGTCATCCTTTGAGTTATCGTTTGAATTCGGGTGGTGTAAATGAGGTGATTGGGAAATTGAGAGAGCAAGTTTTGGCTGCGGTTTGATATAGCAGTCGTCAAGGCGGTTTGGTCATTGAGCGGAGCGTCGCCCTGAGCGTAGTCGAAGGGTCGAAGGGTCGAAATGTCCACTTCGACGTAGTTTATCCTGAGCGTAGTCGAAGGGCTCAGTGACCAAAATATCCTAACCGCCTTGGCGGTTGCTATACATGATATCAATTCCGGTTTTATCGGAATTATTAGTAGCCGAAATCAGGACACGGCACTGCCGTGTCCTCTATAATGCCGTGTCTAAACCCAGTTTTTCTTGACATCTTTCTATATAAAGATTCACGACTGTATCAACAGGATTTTGTGTAGCTAATTGTTGGAAATATCCCAAAGCGGCGACAAATTTCGACGATTGCCACCCTTGAATTCCTTTGTTAAATAGTGCCTGGGTAAGCTGTTTTACCTCACAGTCAGGACTTGCATCAGTCCAGATTTCGTAGATTTCAATAGCTTGCTGTTTTCCCCGTGGCGTTACTCGATCGATCCAGCGATAGTAATAATTGTTACTTGTGGGGTTGACAAATTTTCTGGCATGGACGATCGCATTTTCGCTAACAATAGTTTGACAGCCGTATATTTTAGTCAAGTTTTCTAAGCGAGAAGCTGTATTAACTACATCGCCAATCACCGTAGAATCCATGCGGCGATCGGACCCTAAAGTACCAATCATGCCGATACCTGTATGAATTCCTATACCGATATTGACGGGAGATGATAAATTGTATTTATGGCGATCGGCATTAAATTCCTGCAAACTTTCTTGCATGGCTACAGAAGCTTCGATAGCGTCTCTAGCGTGAGAATTTGGCTTGTCAAATACCGCCATGATTGCATCGCCGAGGTATTTGTCAATAAAACCTCCGTTGAAACTGATGCAATCACTCATTTTAGTAAAAAAAGCATTCAGCCATTCAAAAGTCTCGCGGGCTTCTTGAGATTCTGCGATCGCCGTAAACCCGCGAATATCGCAAAATAAGATAGTCAACTCTTCTTCTGTGACATTGCCCAACTGAATTGATTCTATTCCTTGTGGCGCAATTCGTTCGAGCAACTGTTCTGGTACAAATAGGTGGAATTTTTCGGCCAGATACTCGTTAGCCTCCCAAGCTGCGACGATTTGGCGTTTGCTTTGCTCTTTTACCTGCTGGTTGAATTGAGAAGAGACAGCTTGCGATCGTATTTTGCTCAATTGCAAAACACTCTCAACTTTTGCCAACAACAAGCGACTGTTAAAAGGCTTAGTTACATAATCATCGGCCATCATTTCTAATCCTTTGAGACGAGAGGTATCATCATCGAGGGCTGTCAAAAAAATGACTGGTACTGTTTGCAAATTTGTATCTTTTCGCAGGCGCTCGCACACATCAAACCCGTTCAGATCTGGCATCATAATATCCAGTAAAATCAAGTCAGGCTGATCGGCCTGAGCCATGGAAAGTGCTTCGTCGCCAGATGCGGCCGAGACAGTGGCGTATCCTTTCAAGTGCAACAATTCTTCGAGTAAAATCAGATTAGCTGGCTCATCATCAACCAACAAAATATAGGGCGATTTATTTGACATGGAATATGATTGCTAAAGTGTGTCAGCGATCGACAAGACTGATGCCCCTGAAGTTAAAAAAATAGCTGAGTTAGGTTTAATAGCCGTGATTCAAGTAGAAGCTAAATATTTCTCTACTATCGAGTTTAGCCTTTATCACTATAAATTGTAATAATTTTTAACTTAGCAGGCGGGAAGTCCCGCGCTCTAACGCATCGTTGAGCGTCGGGATGAAAGCCGAGTGAGACGACGATTGCCTGTCCGACAATCCCAACAATTGGTAGATCTCCGAAGGAGGACAGGCATGAGAAGACGAACAAATTCCTTGCTTATCCATTGACTTATCCTATGTTATCATAAAAACAGTTCGTGATAAACAACGATGTATCAGTCTATCAAAGTCCGAATCTATCCCACCTATGCTCAATCCGAAAAGCTTTCTCAGTTTTTTGGATGCGCTCGTTGGTGGTGGAATCGCGCTCTGAACGAAACTACTACTACCTATGCAGAGACGGGGAAAGGATTGTCTAGAGAAGGACTCAATGCACTGTTGCCAGCACTCAAGAAAGAGTTTGATTGGCGGGCGTGAGTGTCATTCTCAAGTCTTGCAATCTGTTACCCTCAACCTCAGTAAATCGTTTATCAATTTTTTCGAGAAAAGAGCTAAATTTCCTAACTTCAAATCGAAGCATGGGAAACAGTCTATTCAATATCCTCAAGGGACTAAGTTTGTCGATAATTTGATTTATCTCCCTAAGTTGGGATGGGTCAAAATTAGCTTGCATCGTCCGATTGATGGAGAAGTCAAGACTGTTACTATTTCCCAAAATCCCAGCGGTCAATATTTCGCTGCTATTCTTACCGAACAAGAAGGCGAATATCCCGCCCCTAGCAGTGAAGGGAATGTAATTGGTATCGATTTGGGTATCACAAACTTTGCTATCACTAGCACTGGCTCTAAGTACCCTAATCCTAGACATATCAAAAAGCATCAATCTAACCTCAAACGTAAACAACGTAAACTATCTCGAAAAGTAAAAGGTTCCAATAGTCGGAATAAAGCTAGAAAACTGGTGGCAAGAATTCACCAACGAATCAGCAATTCAAGACAAGACTTTTTGCACAAACTCTCTCACAAACTGGTGAACGAAAACCAAGTCATCGTTGTGGAAGATCTAGCAGTCAAGAACATGGTGAGAAATCATTGTTTAGCAAAAGCTATTAGCGATTGTGGCTGGTCTAGTTTCGTCGGAATGCTCGAATATAAGTGTGAGCGTTCTGGCAAAATATTGGTCAAGGTGGATAGATTTTTTCCTTCATCGAAAACCTGTAGTAATTGTTATCAACGAGTCTCCTCTTTGCCTTTAGATGTGCGGTATTGGACTTGCTCTAGTTGTGGAACTAACCACGATAGAGATGTCAACGCCGCTCAAAACCTAAAGGCTGAGGGTCTAAGACTTCTCTCGTTAGGAACTAGCGAGACTGCCGATGAAGGCAACGTAAGACCGAGCAGGGGTCGCAAGACATCTGTGAGGCGGTCGCCCTCGAAGTCGGAAGCCCGCTCTCTATCCGTAGGATGAGGGTCGGGTAGTTCACCTAAGAAAAGAACGGACTGTAACGATCGCCAAATTCAGATCCAGCGGCTTGCTCAAATAGTCAGAAGCCCCAGCTTCCAAACAGCGATCGCGATCGCCTGGCATCGCCATTGCCGTTACCGCAATCATCGGCACAGACTTCCACAGAGGATCTGCCTTAACTCGTCGCATCAACTCAAAGCCATCCACACCCGGTAACTGAATATCCATCAAAATCAAATCTGGCAGTAACGAAGGCGACGCACTGGTAGCGGCAATGCGATCGAGCATCAGCTTCCCATCCGCAATCATCTCTACCGCATAGCCCTCCAATTCCAGCACCTCAGAAATCAACATTTGGTTCAAAGGCTGGTCTTCGACAACCAAAATCCGCTTGCTACCAATCGGTGAAGGCATCCCAGAGGCAGAGCTAAAACCGGAGTCTAGGGGAAAAGCAGCAGATATTGCCAACTCTTGACGCATCTCTGTCAAAGGTAGCCAAACGCGAAACAAACTTCCCCGATCGCAAATAGACTGAAAAGAAACAGTCCCCCCGTGCAATTCTGCCAGTCGCTTAGTCAAAGCCAAACCTAAACCAGTACCTTCGTGACGACGAGTTAGGGAAGAATCCACCTGTTGAAAAGGTCGAAATAGCAAGTGCCAGCAGTCTTCAGGAATGCCGATGCCGGAGTCTTTGACCTCAAAACAAAAATAAGGCGTACTGGCATTTATAGGTGAACAATCAGGGCGATAGTCGCCGTTAATTTCGTTGCCGTAGGCGAGACGGCCACTGAGTTTAACCTTTCCCCGTTCAGGGGTAAATTTGATGGCATTGGAAAGTAAATTAATCACAATTTGTCGGACTCGCCGTTCATCGATCAAAACTTTAGTAATCCGATAGTCGAGTTCTAAAGACAAAGCAATGCGCTTTTTGTCCGCCCGCGGCTGAATCATTTTCAGACAGTCTGTCGCCAGTTCATGAACGCGCACGGGCTGTAAATTGAGTTCTGTTTTGCCCGCTTCAATTTTAGAAAGGTCGAGAATATCGTTGATGAGCTGCAATAAATGCTGGCCGCTTTTTTCAATCAATTCTACATACTGGATTTGCCGATTGCTCAACTGTCCGGCTGTTTGGCGCAGTAGCAAGTCAGAAAAGCCGAGAATGCTGTTGAGAGGTGTCCGCAATTCGTGGGACATTGATGCCAAAAACTCGGATTTCAACTGCGAAGAATACTCTAATTGTTGGTTAACTTGGCGCAAGTCTTCTTGTGCCTGGGCCCGCTCGATGGCTGCTCCCAGAGTCCGGCAAGCAGCTTCGAGCACATCTTGGTGTACTGCGGTTTTTAGTTGTTTGACGTTGCGAGATTCCAGCGTCAGCACGCCGATAATTGTACCGTCGGTGGCTGCGATCGGAAAAATGCCCAATTGACCAATTCCCGGATGCCGAAATTGCGGCACTGCATTGGGATGTTTGGCATAATCCTCTACAAACAAAGGTTGACCAGTTGCTACTACTTCCCACAACAAACCGGTGCCGTAGGGAATACCTTTGTCGAGGAGTGCTTGCATTCCAGCCGCTACGGGTTCCCCGTAACTAGCCAGGAATTGAGTGGAAATTTGGTTAGAAATCGCTGCCGCTTGGCGCTCATTTCCTTTGCCACTAATCACCTTCACATCTCCGAAGGCTGCATTCATTGCTTCTACCAGATAGCTTAGGGCAAATCGACCTATTTCTTGCAAACTTTTTGAGTTTTGCAGCCGTTCAGTTAAACCTAATAGAAATGTTAAGCGTCTGACTTCGGCGTTCAAGCTAACTTGAGAATTGTGGTGTACTGTAACGTCTCTAAATGTCAACAGCCGCCCGCCACTGTTTGTGATCGTGGCGCACACTTCCAAACAAACCGCATTGGATTGCTCGAAATAAAATGATAAACTTTGATCTTTAGGTGTTTCTAGTGCTTGCTGAAACTGTTCCGACTGCTGAAGTGACCAGTAACCCCGATCGACTATTTCGGCAAACAGCAGGTAGGACTGGGGCTTAGTTGCCAGCCATTCTGGGGCGATTCCCCAGATTTGACCCAATTTTTGATTAAACAAAACTAAGCTGTCTGACGAGTCGAACAGAGCGATCGCATTATCTACTTGGTTGAGAATCAGTTCTTGGTCTGCCCTCAACTGCTGCAAGTCTATCTCCATTTCCTCTGTGTTGGTAGCTCTTAGTTTTGTAGTCATAACTTTGTACGGATCTGGCAAGAGCTGTTTTAAAATTATTTATTTAATTTGACATAGTTTGAGGCTTTTTGGCAGTGAGGGCGATCGATCTAATTTGTGATCTCTCTGATATCCAATCCGATAGCATCCGAATTATTACTAGCCGAAACTAGGACATGGGAATGCCGTGTCCCTAGAATATTATTTTCGGTAGGGACACGGCACTGCCGTGTCCTCTATCTTATTGGCGTGTCCTCTATATCTTAACTTAATGTTTATGAGACTTTTTTGGAAAAGGAATACCTAAACTTTCATGAAAAACAAGTTGAGTTTTATAAGTCAAACGCCGATTAACTTGTTTGATAATCTTTTCCAAAATTCCCTCACCAGTTTTTTGAATTAAAGATTTAGACATCGATCGAATAAACTTAGGAAAAGAGACTCCCACAGCTAAATCCAGCTTCCACCCAGCAATGGTAATTATAGGCGGCAATTGAGAGCGATCGCAACTCGACCATTTTTGGGCAAACTCATCAGCAGATAGTTCCGCCAAATTCATAGCTGAGCAAAAATTAACTTCATATCCTGGTGGTGTATAATTCGGAACCGGAATCGTTCTAATCAAATAGCAGCCTTCACTATTAGGCGGCAGTAACTCTAAACCAATTCTGGCTTCAACGCGGTAGCCAAAAGCACCAAAACGCCCGATTAATAAATCATAGCCATTTTCTCCGAGCGGTTCAGACTTCATCGGCAAAGCACACTGACAAAACCAACTCTTGTGGTTGTTCAAATGCTCCGCCACCGTAGCAGCATCAGCATACATCTCCATGCTGTCTTCAAAATGTGCGCTAAACCAAATCAGCTCAACTTCCTCGGCTACATCTGCACCTCCAGTTTCCGGTGGCTGCAAACTCGCATCTGGATACCAAAGTTCATCAGAAGCCTCAACGGTTGGATATTCAACGGAATCCTGCTTCATAGTTCGCTCTCCTGTTATAGACGCCAATCGATCGGGTTGGGGATGTAGCAAGGAAGGAAATTCCCTACAATTGAGAATGGATACTTGCTGGTAGCAACAAAATTTACCCTTGTTAAGGATAACTCGATTTATGAAAGCATTTGTAGCCGGAGCCACAGGTCAAACAGGCCGCCGAATTGTCACAGAATTGGTAAAGCGCGGAATTCCCGTACGTGCTCTAGTCCGTAACTTAGAAACAGCTAGGCAGATTTTACCGCCGGAAGCTGAGTTAGTCACAGGAGATGTATTAAATGCGACTTCGCTAGCCGATGCGATCGGTGATAGTACGGTGTTACTGTGTGCGACGGGTGCGGCCCCTGGTTTTGACCCGACATTGCCTTACCGCGTGGATTTTGAGGGAACAAAAAATTTGGTGGATGCAGCTAAGGCTAAGGGAATTGAGCATTTTGTGCTGGTAACTTCTCTATGTGTCTCTAACTTTTTTCACCCCCTCAATTTGTTTTGGCTAATTTTGGTTTGGAAAAAGCAAGCTGAGGATTATTTACAAAAAAGTGGTTTAACTTATACTATTGTCCGGCCGGGTGGTCTCAAAAATGAGGATAATTCTCATGCGATCGTCATGGAGTCAGCGGATAAGTTATCAGATGGTAGCATTCCTCGTACTAAGGTAGCTGAAGTTTGTGTGGAAGCACTCTTTGAGCCGGCTTCTCGCAATAAGTTAGTGGAGATTGTGGCGAAGTCGGAAGCCTCGGTAAAAAGTTTCGAGCAGTTGTTTGCTAGTGTGATTTGATTGAATTAAGTCTGCTCTACTCGTTACCAGGCAGAGCCTGGTAACAATTCAAATGTATCCAGAACTAATGTATTGTGGAACAGGCATCTTGCCTGTTGCAAGCTGAGAAGTGGCAGAGCCTGGGAACCAGTTCAAATGTATCCAGAATTAATGTATTGTGGAACAGGCATCTTGCCTGTTGCAAGCCCGCCTAGAATCTAAAATCGATTGATTTTGCATGAAAACTCTCAAGTGGCCAGCTTGGTTTCCCTATCCGATTTCCTGGTTACGGGGATTTGTCCTCGCTCAGAGTTTTAGTTTCGTAGTAAACAAAGGTATTCCTCTTGTCAATGATGACATGGGCTTTCTGACTTTACTGCTAACCGCTTGGCTAATTCAGTTACCTTTGTTTTTTGTTGCTCACTTTTTCGCCGCCACAATCTTAAATCCCTTACTCACGGTTTTTGGCAGGTTTCGCCAACGCAAGTTCCAGCGCCGAAAAACTGGCATGAGATCGCACTTCCGGGAAGGTTTGAACGCTGTAGTAGTCTTGTTTCTGGCATTTAGTCTGTCGCTATTGGTGCAAATTGCGCTTTTTTATTGGCCAGCGCGGGCGATCGATCCAGTGCAACTATTCACAGGAATCTCTACTCTAACAAAAGTTGCGATCGCAGGTGAATTCGATTTTTGGCTCATCAAATTAGCAGCAGCCTTATCAAGTTTAACCCTATTAGCAGCGCCACTATATCAACACGATTTCCGAGTGCGCCGAATGCGGGTTGCTCAAAAATTGACCGAAATTGCTGAAATGGAGCTCACTTTGCTAGAAGCGAAGAAACTCCAGCGTCGAAAAATGAATTTGCTGAGACAGTCAGAAATTCAAATCTTCGGATTTTTAATTTTAATTGGTATTTTGATTGGTGGCGCTGTTTTTGTAGCTGTCAATTTGCGGGGAAATCTACAATTTTTACAGCCAGCAAGTGAAGTCAGAAAGAAGCCACCTTTGGCGATGAAAGCCGGTGATCCTTACATTCGGGCGCTGATGCGAACTATTTCTGCTAGCGAATCGAATGTTTCTCGACCTTATCATGTTGTTTATGGTGGCAAATACATATTAGATTTGAGTCGCCATCCTGACTGGTGCGTGAAAATCGTGAATGGCCCTAATCAAGGCAAATGTACTACGGCGGCGGGTAGGTATCAATTTTTGAGTTCGACTTGGAAGGAGAAAGCTGAGCGCTATCACCCGAAACCTGTTAATTTTATGATGTGGAAAGATTACAGTTTTGAGCCAGAATATCAGGATGCTGTGGTTTATGCTTGGTTGAGCGATCGCAAATTTTGGAAAGCTGATATTTCACAAATGTTGCGAGATGACAAATTAACTGAAGTTTTGCGGATGTTGTCGGGAACTTGGACGAGTTTGGGATATGGTATTGAAACCAATTCTCTGAGTTCTAGTTTGCCGAGAGTTTACAAAAAAATGCTCGAAGAAGAGTTGAAAAATGCTAGTTCTTAGTTTGTTAACAGTTAGCAGTTATTTACTATTCGTTATGCGTTATATCAATTCCGGGTGCGCCGGAATGATATAGAGGAGACGGCACTGCCGTGTCCCTACCGCGATAAATTGTAGGGACACGGCACTGCCGTCTCCTCCGTCTTCTCTATTTTTAGATTAGCATTTATCTGGCATTACAAAAACTTGATGCAGCCGTCCTTGATTTCAATTTTAGCACCATCTTTGATTTCAACTTTGCCACAAGGTGTTTCAATAATGCCGACTTTGCCGGTTCCCTGTACAGTAGAGGCAGAAGTGGTACTGGCATTGAAAGTTACTTCTTTGGTGTTACCATCCATCTCTACTTTCATGACGTACTTTTTCGAGTCTTTGTTATAGTATTGGATGTACACACTACCAAAAACACTGGTTGGCAAGAACAGAGTTGATAGAACAATAGCCGATCCAAGGATAAGGGATTTTTTCATCTGGGTAACAGAGTCTAAATGGACATTGATTGGTGTCGATCGCTTGAATTGACCCAACAAGTGAGGACTTATTTATATTAAAACTTATCAAGCACAAAGTGTCTAGAGGCTATTTACCAAAACTCTCAAACATTTTCCCGATCGCGTACAATATCGAATTAAATATCCTTAAAATATGAAAAACTCTCAATCTCAGTCTTTTTCCGCTGATTGTGGTCGCTACTATTGTGTCGTCGCTGCTCTTTATTGCGATTCCGGCTATTTTTATTTTCGGCGATTCAGTCTCGCCTCTGCGCTGGATTTTGCCTGTGGTAATCGTGGCTTGGTCGATCGCAATGGCGATGTTTCGATCGCCCGCAGTGTCGCTGTTGGGCAAATATGCCAGTCAAACGCAGTTGCCCCAAGCCATGAGTTTATTGGTGCTTGTAGGGGGATTGGTTGGGGCAACAAGGCCTGTTGCCGGAGATTTTATTCTGAGTTTGGGGCCTGGTTTTACTTTCGCTATTGGTTCGTTTGTATTGTTGGGTGCGGTGGCTTTTTTGCGATCGGTTAATCCTGATGCTGTGGTGTCGGAATTGCCACCGGATACTGCAATTTCCGAGCAAGTTGCGATCGCACCGCTGGCATTAATTGCACTAACGGGAATGTCTGTTGCTTGGGGAAGTCGGGCGATGGGAGAACGGATTTTGCCCCATGTTTTCCAAACTCATATCATCGGTGTTGATCCTAAATTGTTAATGGCTGGATTTACCTTAGCTTTGGCTATTACTTCTTTACTGGCTGGGCTGATTGTGGGGGCGATCGCCTTTTTGGTTGCTGCTGTTTGTGTCATCGCGGGCGATCGGCTGAAACAGACGCGATCTGTAACAAATTAATAAGACTTGTTATGTAGTTTATATTGATCCCTGGCTATCGTGAATAATTATTGCATCGTTTCATCTCTATTGCCATTCTGAGTAATAATAGGAATATCGAGCAATCGCTGAGAAATTTCACCAGGGCAACCTAGGAATTAATTGAGGATACTACTATGTTTTGCTTGACATCAGAAGACAGAAATTTAGAGCTAATCGAAGCCGGAAATAGCGGATTAAGAGGTTCTGGAGCATCCGCTGCGAATAGGAATCTTGTCAGAAAACGAGTTTATAAAGATGAAGCCTTGGTGGCTGCAACATTGAGAGGATTACCACAGCTTTTGTCATCGCTGGAAAGCTTTCGCGAGTAATGATCGGCGATTGAAGTGACCTAAATTACTTCCAAACACCCGAAAATATATTTCTAACTGCGATCGCAATTCGATTCAAGTCTTCTTTCAGCAGTGGTGGCCAAGAAACTCCTCTGCGAAGTCCGGCTTCAAATTGCTGCAAACTCTCTACCGACAGTAAATGGAGTGCTGAGATTAATTGTCGATCGAGCATTGGAGATTCTTGCAACCCCTCAAACAATATTTTTAAAGCCAATAAAATCGCCGTCACCTGTCCGGGGATAGGTGACAGACCTTGTTGGAGACGCATCAAAAAAGCGTCAGGATTTTTCTTGGTTTCCAGGGCGCTTCCCTGGTCTATCAGAAAACTACGGGCGGTTTTGTAATCCATTTGATCTGCGATCGAACTTTAATCATTATATCATTATTTGTTAATGTCAATCCATTTTAGATTGAACAATGGCAAAACACACAAAAAAGAGCAAAAAATCGAACAAGTACGCCTACCTATGGACACTTGGTCTATGTTTGAGTTTCCTGTTAGTTCCAACCATCCAGAAAATCAACTCTCAGCCAGTATTCCCTCCACCCGCACTCATTGCCAACAACGCTAATTTTGGAGCTAACATTCAAAGGACAATGAGCTTGCTAGCTAGCAGCACCCCAACGAATCGCAAACCAGTACGAATCCTATTTTACGGCCAATCTATCACCGAACAACAATGGTCACAAGATGTAGCAAATGACATCAAAAAGCGATTCCCTTATGCAGATTTAACCATTGAAAACCGAGCTCTCGGAGGATTTGCTGCCCCATTGTTGATTCGTCCTAGCGAACATGATTTATATCCTTTTTATCCAGACTTGCTAATTTTCCATGTCTACGGCGGAGACCAAGATTACGAGAAAATGATTGCCAATATCCGCCGCCGCACCACTAGCGAAATACTAATACATTCAGATCACATCGACTGGATTCCAACGGGAAATAATGACGATGCAGATAGCGTCAAAAGATACGAGTGGCACAATACTCATTCTACTAAATGGCTACCTGAACTTGCAGCTAAATATGGATGCGAAATCGCCGAAGTTCGCGAACCTTGGAGACGGTATTTGCAAGAAAATAAATTGCAACCAAAACAGCTATTAAGCGACACCATTCACCTCAATGATTGGGGAAACTTTCTCCTAGCAGCCCTCATCAAACCCCACCTGCGATACAATCCAAATTTCCCCAAAAAACCTGAGCAAGATTTAGTCAAAACCTATACAGTTGGCAGTGATGTCCAGTGGAAAGATGGAAAATTACGGTTAGAATTTGAAGGAAATAGAATAGATGCGATCGCAGATCAAGCCCTCAATACCAGTGCAACCCCTGCTAACATTACCATAGACGGCAAAAAACCCTCCAAGTTTCCCGAACTTTATGCCATTACTCGCCCCAGTCCCACAGTTGGAGTCAGTTGGCCTGCAATTATCCAAGTATCCAATCAGAAACCGCTCATTATTGAAGATTGGAAAGCAGTAATTACTGAGATAAATGGCGACGCGACCAAGTTTAAGTTTGACGTATTTGGTTCCAAAACAGGTTACGATGGTAGCGGTACAAACGACCAATTATTTGTCTCAAATTCTGGCCGTGTTGTTATCGAACCAAGAAACTGGTGGCTGAAAAATTCCTACGAATATTCTAAACAGCCAACACCCAAAGGATTCGAGATTAAATGGCAGATAAAACCGATGTTTGTGGACTACTATGTGCCACCACAAATTGCCGATTCAACCCGCGAATATTATACCACATTGGCTCAGAATTTGAGCAACTCCAAACATATTTTGGAAATCGTTCCTGAAGCTAACGGGAAAGTTCCTATTCAAGCAATTCGAGTCTATCGCCCTCCTTACAAGCCTGAAGCAAAAAATCCCAAAAGCAACCCAGGGGCGGGCAAGATGCCCAACCCCTACTCCCCACAAGAAACTTAATGTATTGTGGAACAGGCATCCTGCCTGTTTCTAAAAAAGTCAACAGTTAACAGTTAACATTCAACTTCTAGTAATACCTAACTCATGAAATAGTAACAGTGACAAGAAGAAATCTGCGACAAAAATAAACACCCAAGAAGTCACTACCGCCGCCGTAGCAGCTTGTCCAACCCCCTTACCTCCCCCCGTCGTAGTCAGTCCCCAACCGCAACCCACAAGCGCAATAATCAATCCAAAAATAAAACTCTTAATCGCCACAGTTACTAAATCCCAAGGCCCTAAAAAAGTCCGCACCGACTCCAAAAATACTGACGGTTCCAACTCATAAAAAATAGCCGCTACAAACACTCCGCCCACAATCCCCACCGCCACCGAAAAAATCGTTAATATTGGCAACATTACACAGCAAGCTATCACTCTCGGTACTACCAAATAATCCACCGGATTGGTTCTCAACATATACAGTGCATCTATTTGTTCCGTCACCTGCATTTCCCCGATTTCCGCTGCAAAGGCTGAACCAACTTGTCCCGCCACAACACCGGCTGTTAAAACTGGTGCTAATTCGCGGCAAAATGCCAAAGCAAAAGCACCTCCCACCGCCCCCACTGCCCCAAATCGAATCAATTCTCTGGCTGATTGAATTGTGAAAATCATGCCAGCAAAGAAAGCTATTAATAGTACAGCGCGTAAAGAATCTAACCCTACTGTTACTAGGTGTTCCATGATTTTGCGGCGGTCAATTTTGCCGCTGAGGATTCGCCATAGCACTTGTCCGCCTAGGAACAAGGTGACAGAAAATCTCTGGAACCATCTGTTGTTAAAGGTTTCATCTAAATGATAATCCCGCTTTTTTTGGTGTTTTTTAACCAATGATTTACATTGTATATTTGAGATTGCTGCACACTACTAACTAATGACTAATGACTAATGACTAATGACTACTAACTAATGACTAATGACTACTAACTAATGACTAATTATTCGGCAAGCAACAAGTCGATAAACTGATCCAATTCTTGATTATGCTTTTCTACTTGTTCCTTACCAATTTTTAGCAATTGTGATATCTTCGGTTCCGAGGCATCATCGATGGGTAGCGGTTCTTGGTATAAACTCAAATCTGGAGTAATTCTCAAATATTGATTTGGTCTTTCAATCGCATCAAAAATTTGCATGAGTTGATAATTGACAGTTTCAGCAACTCCTGTCATCAGTATATTAATCAAAGGCTCAAGCCACTCTACTTGACCCCAGTCTTTCGCTTCTTGGTAGGGATATTTTTTTTGAGCGTCTCCTGTTCCCAAGGATAAGATTACCATTTCTTTTGCGGTTGGGCCTCTATCGGGGCGGTCGTCGGGAATTCGGAATTTGTGTCTAACTTCTGCATAAGCACAAAGTGCGGGATTGTTGGCGAATACTCCTCCGTCAACTAAAGCGTAGGATTTGTTTGTCAAAGAGGAGATTTTGGGAATTTCAAAGTAGGAGGGGGCTGCTGATGTGGCTCTGGTTATATCTCTGATAAGATAGTCGTTTTCGACATTTTCTCTAGCATCTATTTGATTAAAAAAGTGCGCTTTTCTTCTTTCGATATCGTAACTGGTAATCAAACAAGGTTTCAGCATTTCACTCAGCTTGCAATCTGCAAAGTGTTCTAAAAAAAATTTTTCTAGGTCAATGCTGGAATATTTTTCATCTACTAAACCGTCTAGAGAGGTAAGTGTTTGCCAAAATGAATTCTTGAAAATATCGCGACCACTTTTGATCGAAAAATTTACAGCATCTTGGGCTGACCACAGAGGTCTAGTGGGATTTTTGGGGTCGGGAAATAAGTAAGTGCAAGTTAAGATTCCTCCTGCACTTGTGCCGGCAATTAAATCAAAGTAGTCAGCTATTTTCGCGTCTGGGTTGCCGCTTTTTTGTTGGAGTTTTTCTTCAATGCTGACTGCAACTTGTCCGGGGATAATCCCTCTAATGCCGCCTCCATCTATGGATAAAATTCTGGTATATTTAGCCATAATTATTACCTCAATTTGCTATCTAAAATTTATAATCTAAAATCGATTGACTGGCTGTCACCATGTAGCGAAAAATGTATTCGACAATTTCTATGTAATTGTAAGCTGCTGCGGGGGAGTTTGCCCAGACTGTAACGCCGTGATCGCGAATTAACAATGCTGGTACTTTCGGGGGCGAAAGGGCGAAGACTTCGCAAATTTCCTGAGCTATTTTTGGCACTGATAAATAATTGGCAAATAAGGGCATTGACACCTGGGGGTTTTCCTCCCATACTCCTAAACCTTTGAGCATTTCGATCGCAGGTAAGGACACTGCATCTCCCGCCGCTAGCCGAGAAACTAAGTTGGCTTCGACGGAGTGAACGTGATAGCAAGCTTGGGCTTCTGGAAAACTATTATACACAGCTAGGTGAATGCTGGTTTCTGCGGAAGGGCGACTATCTGGATGGGGCTGTTCTAGTATTGCGCCGTCTAAGTTGATTCTGATGAAATCTGTTTCAGTTAATTTTCCTTTTTGGCGGCCGCTAGCAGTGATCCAAAAACTGCCGTCTTCTAAGCGGGCTGAAAGATTGCCGGCTGTGCCAACCATCCAACCTCGATCGTAAAAATCTTTGGCTGCGACTATTAAGTCTGTTCTCAAATCAACACTCATTGTTCATAAATCCTCTGTTGTTTAAGGTTTAATTTCAGTTCCATTTTTGGGAAAGATTGTCTAGGATGTCAAAGAAATTATCCCATTTAGTATAAGGCTTTTGCTGTTCGTCTAGATATTCTGCTAGCCGATCGCGCGCAAAGACAGAGGAAGCCTGCAAAGCCATGTTAAAATCCGTGACCGAATCTCCGATCGCTACCTGCTCCTCGGCTGCGTACAGTGCCATTACCCGCACCTTAGACACCAATTCCGTATCCCCCTCAAACGGGGAGTTTACTTGCAACCGAGGCCCTGTCGCGTCCACATCTACAGCGTAAATAGCCTTAGCCCGATCGACTAAATCACCTATTACGGTTTCTACCATAATTCGCAAACCACCGGAAACTATTACAAAATGCACATTTTTCGTATCCAAAAAATCCAGCAATTCTACTAACCCGGATCGCATCAGCTTGGGGCGGGAAAAGTCGATAATTTCCCCATAACATTCCGATGGAATCGACTCCAATAATTGTCGCACTCCCGATCGCAAACTCAGCCTTCCAGCATACATTTCTGGCATTAATTCCGATGACAGTTGTGGTGCAAAATGCTTGAGCATTGCCACAAAAGTTTCCTCAACTGTAATCGTGCCATCAAAGTCGCAGAATACGACTCGTTTTTGTTGACTGTTGATTGTTGGCTGTTGACTGTTCACTGTTGACTGTTCACTGTTGGCTGTTTGATTGTTGTTTTTGACCGATCCCGATTATTCGATCGGTGCTTCTGCGTTGTTCTTTTGACTTTTTGCCTTGGACGAATTAGGATTAGCTGGCAAACAGATTAAATTATCATCCTCGGTATTAATCAAACCTTTCGATCGCAACTTGCCCATCAGCCTAGTCACCGTCACCCGCGTCGAACCGATCGCACTGCCAATTTGAGCATGAGTCAGTGCCCAAGGTAAGCGATAACCGCGAACTACATCTGGTTCCGCTTCACTTACGTAAGGTTCCCCAAACTCTTCAATCAACAAAGTCAGAAATCCCAGCAAACGATCGATCGTCCGGCGTTGTCCCAAAGTGCTTAGCCACAGCAGTTTCCGCTGATGTTGGTAGCGAAACGCATCCAAAATTTCTCTGCGGAAGTGAGGCCAGTTGTCCAAATCGTGCCAGTACATCCACACTACGTGAGTTTGGTCAGCGTGGGCATAAGCTTGGAGAGTAAACGGCGATTGTGCCACCAGTTCAAAGGGCTGACCGGCTCCAACAAAGCCCAAAAAAGCTTCTTCTGCGGCTTCGCGAGTTAATTTCGACGATTTTTCAGTGGCGCTGACTTGAGCGCTACCTACGAGCCGCACAGAACCCTTCTGTACTAAATATAGCAGTCCCGGTCTGGCGGGAATTCGCTCGTCTTTGTTAAAAGTCCGACAGCGGTAATGTTCCTGGGCCCAGTCTATAATTCGTTGCCAAGTTATAAACGGTCGATCGATCGTCTCTAGAGATGTGGAAGTTGATTGCATGGGTGAGGCTTTAGGATATATTTTACCAGTCAGAAAAACAGCTTGTGCTCAAAGTGCGATACCAAGTGAGATGACTGACACCCGATCGAGCTTACAATAGCTTAGCTCTGCTTGCTGTTTTCGGTTTTACATAAAAATTTAATGTAACAAAAAATACATCTAAATGGTTGAATTCAGCAAATATTTGGTTGTAAAGTATTGTAATTGGGTCAGAAAATGGCAAAAAAGCAGAGTATTTCGATAAAGCCCCGCGTTGTTTAGTGCGATCGGCCAGAATTGTCTCAGCAGTTTAACGTACAAAAATACTCAAACTGGTAACAGTGAAAGTTTTGAGTTTCGAGTAAAAATTCCCAGAATTAATTGATATGGAAACAGCAAATGACTGGCAGTTTGAGGTACTCACAGTCAAAAGTCTGTTGCTATCACGGCTGCAAAGTGCGATCGATCTGAGTGGGAGAGGGCGGGTTTATTTAACCGGTCTGCAACCCGCTCAGCTACTGGCGAACCCGCCCCTAGAGGCTATTGAGAATGGTGTAATATATCAGATCGATCGGGCTAATATGCCGGAAACTGCTTTGAAACTAGATGAAATTCCCTTAAATCGGTCTAAGGATAGTCGGGGAGTGGTGTACATTTCGGCGATCGCCCTTAAATTGGCTAAAATTTGGCAACAGACACCACAAGTAATCGCCACAAAATTGGTCGAAACTCTGAAACCGCTATGCAGCCGAGATTTTGTGATTGCAGTCTCGCCGTCAGGTGTCATTCAGTTTGAATTGACCGATATAGCTTTGGCTGTATGGTTGCAGCGGATCCCTGGTTTATCTGTAGGGACACGACAATGTCGTGTCCCTACGGGGATCGATCAATCCGGGGCGTACTTCATAAATGTGGAATCTGCTGTATCTAATTCTGCTGAGGAGATGCTGTTTCCGATTCAGTACAGCCACGCCCGTTGTTGTTCTCTCCTACGAATGGCTAATCGCGATCAATTAATTGCGATCGGCAATCCCGATCCGCCCGCAACACCCCAAATTTGGTCGCTAACAACCCCAAACCCCATACCTTGGCTGGACGACAACAAAAAGCTGCGATTAGTACATCCAGCAGAATACAATTTAATCTCACAACTACTAACAGTTCTAGACAGTTTAGCCCCTATAATTGAACAGTATAACAATCAAAAACCAGTCAATTATTTAAAATTAGCCGATAGTTTGAGCGAAGCATTTCAGACTTTTTATAGCCAGTGCCGAATTTGGGGCGAAGTGAAAATAGAAAACCCCAAACTCGCCCAAGCCAGACTTGGTTTGATATTAGCAACTCAATCCTTGCTACGATTTATATTAGAACACTTATTGAATGCTGTTGCTCCCTTAGAACTTTGAAGAAGTCATTAGTCATAAGTCCGGCAAGGGTTGAAACCCCTGCCTCAATAGGCAAAAGCCCACTTTTCCTGACTCAACCTAGCCGATCAGCAGAACATCATCTAATAACAAATCTATGCCTTTGGCTGCTGCTTGAGTTTTGTCTAGAAGTTCTTGTCGTTTCTCCTCTGTTAAGATCAATTTGTACTTAGGGGGTTTTTCTCCCAACTCAACGCCCGCTGTCAAAAAGTGCCAGCCCAGCGTTGTCTTGCCAGTACCGAGACCGCCCCGCACCAGATAAGAGCGTTGAGGGATCAGGCCGCCGCCAATCACTTCGTTGAGACCGGTAACTCCTACAGAAAGTCGGTTTTGAGATATTTGTTTGTTCATGTTTTGAATATGGGGCCCGTATTAATATTTAATGGTTTTAGGCAGTGTTTTGATAATTTGTTTTACCGGGCGTCTCATAACCTGAATGAAATCTTTCTCTACCGAAAATTACGTTACCACACAAGAACTAGAAAGTATTGTCGGCCCCTCTGGCATCTGTCACTGGCAAGATACACAGCCATTTTGGCAAGAACAGATACAAAAAGCTCTTGCCCCCAACACGAAAATAGACTGCACCGTTTACCCGAATACTCAAGCAGAACTCGCCGCTGTCATTGCTTGGGCCAGGCAAAATGGTCACGCTGTTTTGCCTTGTGGTAGTGGCAGCAAACTGGATTGGGGCGGTTTAGTTAAATTGGACTCCGATCCCCCCCAGCCCAGGGCGGGCACGGGGGCACCGCCCCTACCAAGGGGGGAGCAAGATGTTGTCAAAGTCCCCCTTCTTAAGGGGGATTTAGGGGGATCTCCGGGTTTAGCGGCACTCTTGGCGGTCAGCACTTCGCGCCTGAATCGACTCGTAGAACACGCTGTGGGCGATTTAACCGTGACTGCGGAGGCGGGGATGAAATTTGCGGATTTACAGCAGACTTTAGCAGCAGCAGGGCAATTTTTGCCGATCGACCCCGCATATCCACAACAGGCAACCTTGGGTGGCATTATCGCTACTGCTGACACAGGTTCCCTGCGACACCGTTACCGGGGTGTTCGGGATATGCTGTTGGGAATGACTTTTGTGCGATCGGACGGACAAATTGCCAAATCCGGGGGTCGAGTTGTCAAAAATGTCGCCGGCTACGACTTAATGAAACTGTTTTCGGG
Organism: Tychonema litorale BBK16; assembly: GCF_021648855.1. Taxonomy (GTDB): domain Bacteria; phylum Cyanobacteriota; class Cyanobacteriia; order Cyanobacteriales; family Microcoleaceae; genus Microcoleus. The sequence goes on from NZ_JAKJHX010000002.1 coordinate 58,698, forward strand.
TTCCTACGGCACATTAGGCATCATTTCTCAAGTCACTTTCCGCGTTTATCCACTCCCTGAATCCTCTGGAACTGTAGTATTAACTGGGGAAACTCATGCTTTAACTCAAGCAACTCAAATCCTCTTATCTTCCGCTTTGACTCCCACAACAGTTGACTTGCTGTCACCTAATTTAGTCGCCAAATTAGGTTTAGGAAAAGGCACAGGATTAATCGTCAGATTTCAAAGTATCGCAGAGAGTGTTAAACAACAATCAGCCCGCTTGCAGTCAGTTGGCGAAAAGTTGAGTTTGCAAGCAACTATCTGTCGCGAAAACGATGAGAATCTGTTATGGCAAACATTGCCAAAAACTATCTGGAATTCTCCCCAAAACTCCGCAATTATCTGCAAAATAGGCATCAGACCCTCCGAAGCAGTCAAACTCATGGACGAATTCCCAATCCAAGACGCTGTGATTCATGCAGGCTGCGGTTTGGGGATTTTGCGCTTTGATCAGACTGTGACTGCGGAAATGATTGGGGAAATCCGCAGAGGGTGCGAAGCGAAAGGTGGCTTTCTCACGGTTTTGGTAGCGCCGGCGGCTCTGAAGCAAGAGTTGGATGTTTGGGGTTATACTGGAAGTGCGATCGATTTAATGCACGGGATAAAACAGCAGTTTGACTCGGAGAATATGTTGAGTCCTAATCGTTTTCTAAGTGGTGTGTAGTTAAAAATTTGCAGTCTTTGTTTTTTGACGAACCGCGAAGGCGCGAAGACCGCGAAGGAAGAGAAAAGAAGAGAAGTTTTTGAAGGACTAAAGTTTTTACTACCCCAAAAATCAAGAAATATATGCAAATTTCTGAAAAATCTACAGTTCCTAGCGACAACTTAAAATCTGCTAAAGAAAGCAATTTTTTGGCACAAAATCCACACTTGCAATCTCCAGAAATGCAGGGTTTTGATACTAACAATCCACCGAATCCTAAATTAATCGATACTTGTGTACACTGCGGCTTTTGTTTATCAACTTGTCCGAGTTATCGGGTACTCGGCAAAGAAATGGATTCCCCCAGAGGGCGCATTTACTTAATGGATGCCATCAATGAAGGTGAAGCACCTTTGAATGAAGCAACTTCGCAGCATTTTGACACTTGTTTGGGCTGTTTAGCCTGCGTTACAACTTGTCCGTCGGGAGTACAATACGACAAGTTAATTTCCGCAACTCGCCACCAAGTTACCCGCAATCAAAAACGCACTTTTTCCGACAATGTAATTCGCACTCTAATTTTTAATCTCTTCCCTTATCCTCACCGATTACGGCCTTTACTTATTCCCCTGTTTATTTATCAAAAATTAGGACTGCCAAAACTGGTTCGCAAAACAGGTTTGCTGAAAAAAGTATTTCCCCGCTTGGCCGCAATGGAATCAATTTTACCAAAAGTTACTGTCGATGCTTTCCGGGATAATTTACCAGAAATCATTCCAGCCCAAGGGGAAAAACGCTATCGAGTCGGTGTGATTTTAGGCTGTGTCCAGCGGCTATTGTTTTCGCCAGTTAATGAAGCTACGGTGCGAGTTTTAACGGCTAATGGTTGTGAGGTTGTGATTCCTAAAAGTCAGGGATGTTGTGCTGCTTTGCCGGAACATCAAGGACAAGCGGAACAAGCAAAAACCTTGGCTAGACAAATGATTGACAGCTTTCAAAATACTGGTGTTGATTTTGTGATTATCAATGCTGCTGGTTGCGGCCACACTTTGAAAGAATACGGTCACATTTTAGCAGATGACCCGGAATATCGCGAGAAAGCTGAAGCATTTGCTGCTAATGTTAAGGACGTACAAGAGTTTTTGGTAACTGCCGGATTGACTGCACAACTTCATCCTTTGGTTGACGGAGATTTAACGATAGTTTATCAGGATGCGTGCCATTTATTGCACGGACAAAAGATTAGTTTGCAGCCGCGTCAGTTGCTGCAAAAAATTCCTGGCGTGAAGTTGAAAGAACCGATTGACGCGGCTTTGTGCTGCGGGAGTGCGGGAGTTTATAATATGTTGCAGCCGGAGGTTGCTGATGAATTGGGAGTGCAAAAGGTGGAGAATTTGCTCAATACTGGTGCGGAATTAATTGCCTCTTCTAATCCGGGTTGTTCGCTGCAAATTAAGAAGCATTTGGAGTTGCAGGGTAAGGAAGTTTCTTTGATGCACCCGATCGAGCTTTTGGATTATTCGATTCGCGGAATTAAGCTACTCAGGAAGTAGGTTGTCAGTTGTCAGTTGTCAGTTGTCAGTTGTCAGTTGGGTGAGGCACAGGGTAATCGGTGATCGGTAATGCCCTATGCCCTATGCCCCATGCCCTATGCCCCATGCCCCATGCCCGATTACCAATTTTCTAACCTTAAAAAATGCACCTGTCCCGAAACTTCCGCCGCCACAATTGTCACCCCATCCGGTGCAACAGCACAAGATTTCAACGCACTATCAGCCCGAAAAGTAGCAATTACTTCTAGACTTACCAAATCCCAAACTCTCAGAGTATTATCATCAGAAACAGAAATTAGCCTGCTTCCCAAAGTCGCCAAAGCTGTTACCGCATCGGCATGACCTGCCAAAGTAAAAAGTTCCTTTCTACTTGACAAATCCCAAATTTTAATCATTTTATTCCTGCCCCCAGAAATTACCCACTTGCCATCGGCTGTAACTGCTAAAGCATTTACCAAACTCTCATGACCTTTGAGAGTAAAAAGTTGATTTTTTACTACTAAATTCCACAAGTCAGCCAAACTATTTTTTTCTTTTCCTAAACTCCAAATTTTGAGATTTCGGTCGCCGGAAGCTGAGATTAAACGCTTGCTGTCAGGAGTAACTGCGACAGCTTTTATCCCGTCGGTGTGACCTATAAATGTAAAAATTTCCTCTCCTGTTTCCAAATTCCAAACTTTAATACTTTTGTCTCCTGAACCAGAAATCGCCATCGTTCCGTCCGCAGTCACAGCAATAGAATTTATCCAGTCTGTATGACCTGTGAAAGTAAAAATTTCCTCTCCTGTTTCCAGATGCCAAACTTTCACAGTTTTGTCGCCGGAACCAGAAATTATTCGTTGGCTGTCTGGAGTGACAGCGATTGCTTTTACCCAATCTGTATGACCATGAATAGTCAAAAGTTCCTCTCCATTTGCCAGATTCCAGACTTTAATGCTGTTGTCGCCAGAACCAGAAATCGCTTTAGTACCGTCGGCAGTCACTGCGACAGCATTTACCGAGTCTTCATGACCTATAAATGATAGATTTTCTTTTCCTGTTTCTAAGTACCAAACTTTGAGAGTTTTGTCAGAGGAACCAGAAACTATCCGCTTACCGTCCGCAGTTACTGCAACCGCATTCACCGGGGCGATGTGATTGGTAAAACTGCAAATTTCTTCTCTTGTTTCTAGATGCCAAACTTTGATTGTTTTGTCACCGGAAGCAGAAATTACCCGGCTGCCGTCAGGAGTAACTGCTACAGCTTGAACGAAACTGCCGTGCATTCCTAATGTAAAAACTCTCTTTCTTTCTGCTAAACTCCAGACTTTGACAGTGCTGTCGTAACTGCCGGAAACAATGCTTTGTCCATCGGGAGTAAATACTACGGATTTGACCCAATCTGTATGACCAGTGAGAGTAAAGAGTTCTTTGCCAGTTTCTAAATTCCAGACTTTGATGCTGTTGTCGCCAGACCCGGAAATCAGCCGTTTGCTATCTGGACTCACTGCTACGGATTGTACAAAACTTGTATGACCTTTGAGGTTGAAAATTACTTGCCTGGTTGTCAAATCCCAAACTTTAATACTGCCATCCCATGAACCAGAAATTACTGCTTTGCCGTCTGGGGTAACTGCCACAGCTTCTACGGCAAAAGTGTCGCCGGCAAAGGTAAATACTTCTTGTCCAGTTTCGAGGTTCCAAATCTTAATTGTATTGTCCCAGGAACCGGAAATTACTTGAGTACCATCGGGGGTGATTGCGACAGTATTGACGTAGGTAAGATGACCTGTTAGGGTAAAAAGTTCTTCTCCTGTTTCTAAATTCCAAACCTTGAGATTATGGTCGGAGGAAGCAGAAATTGCCCGCTTACCGTCGGGGGTTATCGCTACAGCTTGTACCCAGTCTGTATGTCCGGTGAGGGTGCGTTGCAATCTTCCTCCCGGTGGGGTGAAACTGGAGGTCAGCGGCCGCAGCCAGGGATGTTTCTGGTGTTTTGCTTGGGCTAGCAGTGCTTGAATTTCTGGAATTTCAAAACACATCAAGCGGGCAATTAGTTGTGTTGCTAATTGGGTTTTGTCTTTGGCTATAATGTGGGCAGAAAGCCGAATTGTTTCTTGAATTAATTTTAGTGTTTCTGTTTTTTGATTTGAGGTTGCAATTTCGCTTTTTGTTGCGATGTCATACTCTTCTATTAGTGGCTGTACTCCCGATGCGGAGAGTTTGGCTTCAATAAAATTGTAATCTGTTAGTAAGCTGTATAGTCGATCGGCTTCCCCAGGAGTTGCTGGCTGACTTGGTAGGATTTCCAGATATTGCATCTGTTCTGCGGGCTGCATCCGATCTGAATCTTGTGTAAATTCGCTCATAAATTTATGATGTTTTTGTCAAATGTGTGCGATGGCTAGCTGCACCTTCCTAAAAACCCGATCGAGAAACTTGTGTCTTTTCTTAGGATGACATATTTTAATTGCTGTTTGCTAAAATATCTAAAATAGAAAAGTATTGAGTTTAGAGACAAAATTCATGGATGTTATCGAGTTTTTTGAGTTAAGTGCAGGCAAGTGGTTTTCCCAGCGCACTGTACACAATCTCAATTCCGGGGAATTGCAGGCAGGTAAATCTGACCTGAAAATAGAAATACTGACGGCTATGGCACCTGAAGTCGTTAAACTGTGTCAACATCACTCGATCGATCCCACTTCTACTGGGTTAACCAGCATTCGGGTGAGTTGGGATGGCACTCCCGATCGCACTGAGCAAAAACAAATCGGTTCTACAATATTAGCGATCTTACCCAATCCCGACAACCCTAGCGAAGGTAAAGTGCTCCAAGACAAGGGCAATACCCGCTATGTGATGGGCAGCGATGATGTGCTGACATTGATTACGGAATCTGAAACTATCCATGCCGAAGAACGTCTGTGGTATCTCATTCCCAATCTGCGACTGCGTACCAGTGTTGTCAAGCAAGCAAACGGTACGGAACAAGCTTCTTTTTGTTCGGAAATTCGCATGGGAGTAGGCCCCAAAAGTTAAGAGTTTTGTTATTTGTTATTTGTTATTTGTTCGTTCTGATAACGAATAACGAATAACGAATAACCAATCCCATGCCCAATTCCCAATGCCCAATTCCCAATGCCCAATTCCCAATTCCCGTATTAGACTTTTTTTCTTCTTTCTCCCTTTTTTCTGGTACCTTCAGAGGCAACAGCTTTTAACTTGGAGTGAAAATCAGTGTGTTTGACGATCGGGACTGATTTTTCAACCAACTGATCGGCTTCGGCTCGATCGGCTACTTCAGTTACTGCCAAATCTTCATAAATTACTACTTCTGAATTTTCATTGGTGCGATCGCAGACTGGCAATTCTGCTATTTCCTCAGTCTCTACTTTGGGGAAGTCAGCATCTTTCACGCGATCGACCTCAACCTCTGAGGACGCAAGCAAATCTAGTTCTAGAGCATCAAAATTCGATTTAGGACTAGGTGAAAATCTCTGCTCCTGGGATAGTATACCATCACTTTCCCATGTTGAATCTTGAGGAAAATTGCTACAAACTAAACGTTCAAACTCGCCATTAAAATGATAGAGAGGTTGGCTCAAACGCTGCCACATACTCAATATTTGTCCCACAGAAACGGCTTTGTAGCGACCTTGGTAAAGCGCTTCAATCACTGCTAAGCGAAGCCAATGGCTGGGATACTTTGTCAGCCATTCGCCCGCTAATTTTTCTGCTTTTTTGCCACCTAGGTCAAAACCGTAGTGAACCAGCAGAGCCGCTATTTGTGCAGATATTGCCGCCACTTCTGTCATTTGTTGACTGTCATTTGTTGACTGTTGACTGTTGACTGTTGACCCTTCGACTACGCGGTTCCTGAGCGGAGTCGAAGGGCAGGGCACCGCTGTTGACTGTTGACTGTTGGTTCCAATTCCCAATTCCCAATTACCAATTCCCTATGCCCTATGCCCTATGCCCAATTCCCAATTCCCTATGCCCTATGCCCAATTCCCAATTCCCAATTCCCAATTTTAATCAGATAAGCGCACCCCTCCTTCTACACTTCCCACATCGCCGCCAAAAGGTTCTGGAGTGCCATTCCAATTGAAATCGCTAATCCTAAAAGTGAGGCTGCCAACTTGACGTTCAGGGTTAAAACGCAAAATAATTGCATAGCTGCGGCGACTGTATTCTAAAGTGTAATTCGTACTAATTGTTTCCTTGGTATCTAAGTTAATCCCAGTTTGAATTCCGACTCGAAACCCGCCATAAACTTGTTGGACAAGTCCAAAGGAAAGGATTCTGACATCTACCAGCCGATCGAACAAAAATGGCGATAGACCATCCCGTCCTACCTGAGTGTAAGTCACGTTAAACCCAGTGTAGTCGAGGAAAGGGCGGGAAAAATGACCGAATTGCCCGATAATGCCGACACTACCGGCGAGGGAATTTTGTCGATCGTCACTACTGTAATAACTGCCAACACCTCGGAGGCCCAAAGCCAGTTTGACGTAAGGAACCACCGGTGTCCGAGTGTATTTCAAACCCTGCGTGGGAGTGCGGGGCAGGGCTTTGCCTTGCCATAGGGTAAAGTCGCGGGTTAGGGCTGCGCTGACTTGTAAGCGACCCAAATCGATGCGGTTGTTGTCCCGCACAGGTTCCACCAAGTCGAATCTGTCTGTGTCAGCATTGATAAATTGATAACCGGCTTGGTAGCTGAGATTGATGCCGGATTTTCCGAGGGGGACGATGGGGGAAGTGAGGACGACTCCCAGACTGCTGTTGACGGTTTGAAAGCCGAGGGAACCGTTAAAAAGCCGATCGCGGTAGCTATATTCTGCCGCTAAAGTGTGAGTGCCAACAGACTGTCGCAGACGCAAATTACCCCGAAAAGCATTTTCAGCTAAATTCGGGAAATTATCAAAATTCACAAATATTGCCGAACCATCGATTCTGGTGCGCGGCCCGACAGCAGCCGTCAACTTCGCTTTCAACCCGTAACTATCGGGAAAAAATGGATTGCCACCATGTTTTTCGATTACCCGCTGAATGTAAACTTGGGGAGTCACAGTCAGGCGCACCGACCCTACCTGAAACGCCTGTAAAGCACACTCAGCATACAATCCACCCCGATCGCCCACATCGTACCCAAAGGTCAAACACGGGCCATTCTGTTGCTGGCTATCGAACACCTGACGACGGGGATACACAGGTATTTTCACCCTGTTATCGAACACCAAACGAGGTTTCGTTGTGACTAATTCCTGGGCCGTAGGAGAAATGCTTCTAATCGTTGCCGTCTTGGCCCTGTATTCCAGTTCCGGTGGAGAAAACGGGTCATTAGTAATCCGAATATTGGTAGCTACCCGAACCCCGTCGGGACGAATTTCTAGGCGTTCTGCTTGAAAGCGGACACGATTGACAGCCCCAGTAACTTGGGGGGCGGCTAATTGTCCACCACCACCTATCGTGAATGTAGCAGCTCCGGGCGATCGAACTCCGCGTACTGGTTGTTGACTGGTAATCCGGTCACTCAACGGCTGATTGAGAATCGTCCCAGCACTAATATCTGTCGGCAATGTGGGCGTTAACTCGCTACCAGCTTTGGGCAAAAAAAGTTCGCCTGTGGCCTTTTCGACTACGCCGGAATTCAGACCGAGATTGAAATCCATCTGCTGCCCGCGGACTACTTGTTCGCCACGGGTATAGGCGACATTGCCGGATGCTACCACTTGGCGGGTGACTAAATTGACGATCGCGCGATCGGCATCAATCACCGTTTGTCGGAACCGCACCACAACATTACCAACCGCCGTCACAATTTGCTGTTTCTCGTCAAATTCCTGGCGGTCTGCCTTAATTTCGATGGTATCTGCGGGACTCACCGGGAAAGGTACTGTCCGCTGGGAAGGTGCAGTGCGGATGCCTGGGGCTGGGGCTGGTTTGGGCTTCGGTTTCGCTGTCGGCGTTCCCAGGGCTGGGGCGGTACCTGGAGTTGGAATCTCTAACTGCTGTTGTCCGCTAGGTGTGGTTTCCTGTACCGGTTCGGGAACGGGAATTTCCTGTGGTTCGGGAGGAGATTTATCTTCTAGCTGCTGCTGTCCCTTCGCCTGAACTCCGATGCCATCAGAACTCGGAACCCCCTGGCTCCGATTCTCCCCCTGCTCTCTCTGCGTTAATAGCGCCTCTGGGGATGGTTTCTGACTCTCACTGTCAAGGAGATTTTGTGGTGGTGCAAAATCATAAGTAGTAAACGAGGAATCTGGCTGAGTTCTGCTAGTTGCGGTTTCTTGAACTGGTTCCTCATATTGAAATCGCAACTCTGGGATGACGTCTCCTACTGTTGCTACGGAGTCGGCAAATTCGGTCGGCTGACCGATTTCTACGGTTGGGCCTAGGAGTTCGGCTGAGGCTGCGGGTTCCGGGGCTGGTGTTGGTTCTGGTAGAACTATGTCTGGACTAGGTTCCGGTATTTCTGTGGAGTTGCTGCGGGTATCTCCATCGCTGGCCGCCACAATCAGGGTGGCTGTTTTGGGCTTTGTGATGTAGATGAGGGCAGAGGGTTCTGGTGGTGGTACCGGATAGGGCATAATTAAAACGGAAGGAAGAAGGAAGAGGGAAGAGGGAAGAGGGAAGAGGGAAGAGGGAAGAAGGAAGAGGGAAGAAAAAATATTTAATAAATTTGATATCTGAAATTTGCGGTGGCTTCGGCACGCCAGAGTCTGGCTGCTTTGAGAACTTACTTTCGCCACAACATAACCTCGCTTGCCGGCGAGGTCAAGTTTTTTTTACAACTAATTTTTGATCGTTTGTCAGGTATTGTAGGGACTGCTGTTATGCGCCCCTACTCTGCTGGATGGATTTCCAGTTTATATCTAATCCGCTGGCATCGGAATTGTAAAGTCGAGTCAAAGTCACCAAAGCATAAGCGCAATTGTCAGTTTTTTGACTCACTATCAACTGTCAACTGTCAACCGTCAACCGTCAACTATCAAACAGACTTGATATTATTCCATGTCTCTGCGGTTGGGGTTCCGGGCTGGGTCATTGGACAAAAACCCAAATATGAACAGGGAAATAAAGAATAGCACAACTACATTAACTACGATTTTGAGGGTTAGCACTGTGGGAGTCTCCAAGAATGCGATCGGACTGGATGATTTGCTGCTAGTGCAGCCTTTTTATCATATGCCAAAGATTAGCGAATTTTATCTTTGCTGTTGATGATTTTTGGCAAGTTTATTTTCGCCCATTCCCAGAGTTGTACGGCGATTGTTTCTAGCCGCAGCATAATTTGGTCTAGCCATTCGAGCACTTGTTCTAGGGGGTGCTTGATGTATCCCATTGATTCTGCTTTTGTTTCTAAGTATTCGTCTGGTGCTTTGTCTGAGCTTTTGTTTTCTGATGTTGTGGCGATGCTGACGAATTTGCTGGTTTGTCCGGTGATTTCTGGTTTTTTGGGTTCGGCTAGTTCAGTTTCCTCTGCTGCGGTGGGGGTTGATTCCTTGACGGTGGGAACTAAGCTATTTTTTTGAGTGATTTCTAAATTTAATTCTTTTTGAGGTTGACTTTTTGACACTTTTGTGAATAGGCTTAATTTTAGCTGTGTGAGCAGAGTATGAATTGCCTCTGGGTAAGGGGATGTTGATGGGAGTGTCGATCGCCTTTCGGGCATTTTTTCGATTTCATCAATTTTAGGCTTGACATTTGTGGCAATTTGTGAAGTGGAGGTTGTAGATGAGTTTGCTGGCTCTGATTCTTCAAATAATTCTTGCCAATTTAGCCAAGGTCGATCGCTTTTTTCCCCGTTTTTATCCGTGTTCTCTAATCCTCGTTGTTCTAAACCATACTTAATAGCAACAGACTTCTCCGTATTTTCACTAGCCGCTGTTTCTTTGCCCAGGAGGTAGTCTACTGATGACCAAATCATTTCTTCGATATTGCGCGCGTAGTTTTCGACAATTTCGCGGGTGTTCGGGCTGAGTTTTGGGTCTAAGCTGGCTGTGTCAATTTTTCCGGGCTGACCAATGATTGATTCTACGGTATTTTTTGATACTTCGGAGACGTTGAATTCTTCGAGGTTAACGGCGGCGCGATCGAGTAATTTGAGGAAGGATGGAGAATTGTTAGCTCGATCGAACTTATTGATTGATTCTGACATATCGTAGTCGATCGCACTTCCAGAAGCAATTGCCGATCGATCGGTTTTAACTCCTGTGATTTGTTGAGATATGATTAAATGGCGATCGGTATTAGCATTCATTGCCTTTTTCACCGCAAAGATCGATTCTCCAAACTGATTTCTTTTCACCGCCAGCGGACTCGTCTGCACCCAAGCCATCAATTGCCAAAAAGCTCGAAATGGCGGAATTTGCGAATTTTCCGCAGCCGCCTCTAAACCGAGATTAAATTTTAATTCTTTTTTCGCAATTTCCCGCCGCTGGGGCCCGGAGTTAGCCACTTCCCAAGTGATCCGACTTTCCAGAAGTTCCTGATGTTCGACAGTTAAAACATCTAAAATCTGATTTTCGTCTCCCACCAATACTAAACTACGAGCTGGCAGAAAAGTTGCAATTCCCCGAACTTGAGGTTTAGCTTCAATTGTGGCGACATTACTTATGGAAATTTTGGCTACTTGAATTTTGACTTGAGCTTCTAAAACTAGATTTTTTTGTCTATTCGTGGCTATTTTGCTAAATTGCGTTTCCCGTTGTAGCCCAATATCACGTGTGGGATTTTCCCCATTGATTAAAAACGATACATTGTGAGAATTTGTCTTGGTTTGCGATGGGAGGAGTAAATTTTCAGCAAGGTGTACAATTTCTACGATCGCACTTTCCGCTTCTATTTCCTCATTCCACAAATTTAGGGATGAATTCTGTGAAAACTTGAGATTTTCGCCCTCGACAAATTCCTGCAATTCCGGCAAATCTACTTTTTGACTGGATTCCCGCAGTTGTCTCGCCAGCATCCGCGAACTTTGCACCAACAAATACGCTGGATAAAGTAGAATTTGGGTAGCGTTCAGCGTTGCAGATTGAACTTGTCGCCAAGTGCGATCGCAATTATCGGCAACTTGGCGGGACTGTTTGGATATAAAATTTAATAGTCGGCTTTGGTATGGGCCGTAGTTAGTGGAAGACATAATTTAATTTGAGGTCGGTAAAACCTGGTTTCTATCTAATTCTAAATTTTAGCCAATTATGAGTGCTTCTGTGCCACTTGCTAGCAATAATATTTCCGCAACTGTCGAAAAGTTGCGTCGTCTCAGTCGATGGGATGTTCAGTCTGGCTGGAAATACTGCAACTCAGACTCTGCTGTTGTCAATCCAGTAAATATTTGTAACTGGTCTCTTGCAGAACTAAACGAGAAATCACATATTGCTTGGCCCTCTGGTAAACAAGTTTTGTATTTGGGACAAAAAATTGTAGTTTCTGACAATTTATCAGGCTACCCTGTGACTGGCTTGCGCTTGCTGTTGAGCTTGACTTGGTGGGCCGAAGATGCTCAACTTTTTGTGAATGGCGAGTTAGTCGGAGTCGGAGATTTATTTGATTGTTCAGTTCGACTTTTACTAAGTCACTCAGCAATTCCGGGAGACGAATTTTTAGTAATTTTGCGTTTGGTTAGTCCAAGCCACGATTGCGGTGCTTTGGTGCGGTCAGTTTGTGTGTATGAAGCTGCTGATTCTGCTTGTTTCGACCCCGGTTTTGTGGCTGACGAATTGGAGATTTTGCATAATTCACTCTCCGGTAATTTAGAAAGTTTAAATTCCCAATACCTCCCCACTGAAAATATAGTCGATCGCAATTTCGTCGTCAAGGGGGAAAGGCTAAAGTCTGAGATTGAATTGGCGGTTGGTTTGATTGATTGGTCTATGGTGTGCGATCGGCAAAAGTTCGATCGCTCTCTCTCTAGTTTACGGCAAAACTTGCTCCGATGTCTGCGGGGCTTTCCAGCGGATTTAAACGATGGAACAGCAGAGATAGAAAAAGAGAAAAACCTTTTTGAGATTAGCAAAAGTGACCACAGTATATCCAATTTCCAATTCCCAATTCCCAATTCCCAATTCCCAAAAGCATCTAACTTATCAGAGAAAGGTTATACATCTATATATATAGGAGAAAGTAGCGAAAAATCATCTATATATAAAGGTAAAATTTATTTACTCGGTCATGCACATTTAGACTTAGCTTGGTTGTGGCCAGTCGCGGAAACTTGGGAAGCCGCACAACGGACTTTTGAGTCAGCATTGAAATTGCAATCAGAGTTTCCCGATTTAATTTTCTGTCATTCAACTCCTGCACTTTATGCTTGGATAGAAGTACATCGGCCAGACTTATTTGCAGCTATTAAAAAACAGGTGGCCGCCGGACATTGGGAAGTTGTTGGCGGGATGTGGGTGGAACCAGATTTAAACTTAATTTCTGCTGAGTCAATGGTGCGACAAGTTTTTTACGGACAGCGTTACACCCAAGAAAAGTTTGGGGAATTGATGCGGGTAGTTTGGCTACCGGATACTTTCGGGTTTGGATGGCAATTACCTCAAATTTTGCGCGATGGTGGAGTTGACTATTTTGTGACTCAGAAGTTGCGCTGGAATGATACAACGGAATTTCCCCACGGTGTGTTTTGGTGGGAAGGCTTGGATGGTACTAAAATATTTAGCATGATGTCGGCTGCGATCGGTGAAAACATAGAATCTGTGAAAATGGCTAATCATCTTTTTGATTGGCAAGTTAAAACTGGTTTGCGATCGGCTTTTTGGTTACCGGGAGTTGGCGACCACGGCGGTGGGCCGACTCGTGATATGTTGGAGGTGGCGAAACGCTGGGAAATGTCGCCTTTTTTCCCGACTTTGGAGTTTACAAAGGCGGTGGATTATTTGTCTTTGATTGAAAGTCAATTTTCACCGGAAGTTTCACGCGCTAAGTCCGAAGGCGATAGTTCAATTCGGGAAAGTCATCCAATTTTAGGACAAGACAAATTTGTCCAAAATTTGGATGAGTCTGAATCTGTCAATTTTGACAAAATCTCCTATTCCAAGTCTCAAGGCGATGCTTCCACTCTTCCTCCTCTCCCAATTTGGAAAGATGAGCTTTACCTGGAATTTCACCGAGGTTGCTACACAACTCATGCCGACCAAAAACGGAACAACCGTCGCTGTGAAGATTTGCTCTACCAAGCTGAGTTGCTTTCCTCCCTCGCCACGATTTGTGCGGGCGCGGTTTATCCGAAGTCAGAGTTAGAAATAGCCTGGAAACAGGTTTTGTTTAACCAATTTCACGATATTTTGCCCGGTTCTTCGATCGCGCAAGTTTACATTGATGCTAATCTAGCCTTTGCCGAGACCGATCGCACTTGTCGTCAAATCCTGCTACAATCCTTGAATGCGATCGCCTCTCAAATTTCTCTACCTTCCCCACCGCAGTCTGACGCTCAACCAATTCTCATCTTTAACACTCTCAATTGGTCGCGTTCCGAGGTTGTCGCCCTATCAATTCCTGAATCCAATCCTGAAACTTGGCAAATCTACGACTTAGATGGACAACGGCTAGTTACGCAAATTGAAATATGCGATCGACCGAAACCACAACTTACACTGTTATTTTCGGCAAATAATATCCCGGCTGTCGGCTACCGCGTATTTTGGCTGTGTCGCGAAAACCCTGAAACCATTGAAAATTCGTTCCCACAGACCCCGAAATCAAAAAACACATATTTAGTGCAAGTTACAAACCATTTAACACCAAAAATAGCAGTTTGTCAAGAAACGCATTTTGAGGCCCCAAGAAACGTCTTAGAAAATGAATTTATCCGAGCAACAATAGACTGGGAAACTGGAAATCTGTCGAGTATTTGGGATAAAATAAATAACAGAGAAGTCCTGAATATAGCAGGAGGGAATCAACTCCAATCATTTCAAGACAGCCGTCAATATTGGGATGCTTGGAACATCGATCCAAATTATCAAAAACATCAATTACCAACACCGATACTCAAAGATATTTACTGGATAGCCCAGGGAGAAATACGGCAGAGTTTGCGCGTAATTCAACAAATTGGCCAATCCGAGTTTTGCCAAGATTATATAATAGAAATAGGTTCACCACTGCTGAAAATTAAGACAGTTATAAACTGGCAAGAAAAGCACATTTTAGTGAAAGCAGCCTTTGGGTTAAATGTAGAAGCAGATTTTGCAACTTGCGAAATTCCCGGTGGTGCGATCGAGCGCACAACTAAACCGCAAACAGCGGCCGAAAAAGCCAAATGGGAAGTGCCCATTTTACGATGGGTGGATATCAGCAACGATCATTTTGGAGTCAGTTTGCTCAATGATTGCAAATACGGTTGCGACCTTCAACCAAATCAAATCCGGCTAACCTTACTCAGGAGTTCAACTTGGCCCGATGAACAAGCAGATATCGGCATTCACGAATTTACTTATGCCGTTTATCCCCACAGCGGAAATTGGCAAGATGCTGATACTGTTCGACAGGGCTACGAGTTGAATTTACCGCTGCTAGTAAAGGTGTTGCCACAGTCGGGAGAAAATCGAAACAAGAGTTTACCCGCAGTGGGGAAGTTCTTGGATTTGTCTGCGGACAATTTAGTTTTGATGGCTTTCAAACAATCGGAAGACGATTCTAACCTGTGGATTTTGCGGTGTTGCGAATCCGAGGGGAAGGAGGCTGTGCTAGAATTGAAGAGTGATTTGGGATTAGAGATTGTAGAGCCAGTAGATTTGTTAGAACGACCTGCAAATTTGTCGAAAAAGCTGCCAGAAGAAGGAGGATTTAAGATAGAGCCCTGGAAAATCGCGACTTTTACAATTGTCCCCAAAACAGACACCTAAAGACTTTATACCAAATCCGGGTTTCTTACCCCCTTGATCTCTTAGTCTGCCTTACTGCCGACTTTGTTCGTGTGGACGCGGTTTCAACCGCCGAGTCATAACAGGGATATCTAACCCGGATTTAGTATAAAACATAATTCGAGGTGACTATAATGTGCACCTCTTTGTATTTGATCGCGAGCATACTCTACCTCATCTTTTATTTGTTTTCGTAGGTCTTCAGCTTCTTCACA
>NZ_JAKJHX010000002.1:74104-85913 GCF_021648855.1 Tychonema litorale BBK16
TGCATCCCTGCAAATTTTGTCGTGTTCCTCAATTTCCCAGTCGTCTATAGCATCGGGAGCATACTCTACCTCATCTTTTATTTGTTTTCGTAGGTCTTCAGCTTCTTCACAAATACAAAAGTGAGACTCTTCTGCATCCCTGCAAATTTTGTCGTGTTCCTCAATTTCCCAGTCGTCTATAGCATCGAAACAGCCACTAGCATCCCTACCGATTTTTTCGTAAACTGAATCATCAAAATCATAATATGTGACTGTTTTTCCGAGAGCTACACATTTCACTTTACTAGCACCTGCTTTCAGAAGTAACTCTTTGCCTGCGCGTAAAGAATTACCAGTCGTTGATACATCATCGAGCAAAAGAACATTTTTATTTTGAATCAATTCTAAATTGATTACTTTCATTGATTCAAAATGAATGTCGAGTTCCCGATTGCCTCCTGTAGATAATCGATCGATGTTTTTAACTCGTATTAAGCAAAGAGTTGCGTCAGTGATTTTTTCTGGGAGGGATTTAGCTAATTTTTGGGCTACTAGATGGATACCCAATACTTGATTACCTGACGAATGTGAAGGAACTACAGCAATGGCAAAGCTCTCATCCATCTTTAAATGCTTTTTTAGCTCCTCAAACCAGAAATCAATACTTGTTTTTTCTTTGTTTTTCAATTCAAGTATTTTTTCACTAAAGTAATCAAAACAATCATTCTCTTCGCCTTGCCACTTAAGAGGATGATAGTTCCTTAAATAATAGATATCTTTAGAATCCCTGAAGATTATCATATCTCATGACTTGGTGATATTTTCTTTGCCCATTATAGTAAAAGTAGGGTGCGTCGCCACGAAAAATTCTTGCTGCCCAGAAAGCGATCGAGCGACGCACCATACCATAGGATAAAGCGGATGAGTAACCCGGATTTGGTATAATTATGTACGGTGGGCAGCGTGCACCTTACCGCTACCAATTGAGAATAGTACCCCATCGCAAATTCATCCAACCTTTTGAGGATTCGGGAACTTAGTCTGAATAAAATTTACCAACCTGCGCCAATTAGCCCTCACAACTTTCTTCTGACTTAAAATATGCAAAATTACGAAAGCTAAAAACGTGTACGCCAGCCAAAAATGCAAACTCCTTCCTATCTCAACCATTGCTGAATTTTGTGGAAACACATCCGGCAAAACAATTCCGAAAAATTTCACATTGTTACTTCTGAAAGAGTTAGAAAAAAAGAAACCAGCAACCGGAACCTGCCACATAAAAACGTACAAACTTGCGTGTAAAGCAAATTTTTTATACCACTCCTTCGTAAACTTCGGCTGTCGTTTCATATACTTTTTCCACCCCACTTGCAGCAAAATCAAAATTCGCCAAGTCAGCAAAGCCATTGTTAGTACCCCCACAGATTTGTGAAAATCGTAAAGGGGGCCTCGAATAAATAATTCTCTTGGCAATCTAGCCATAAACGTACCGCCAACAAATAGCACTAAATAGCCAACTGACATCACCCAGTGCACCGACATCAGTTGTTTGAATGCAGAATTAACCCTGGGTTTAGCAGCAGGTTTTAAGGTACTCATTCTTCCTCACTTCCTTGGCGTTTGCTCCACAACAATATTAAGTATAAAATAAACCCTAGGACTTACGCAACGGGCAGATGGTCACGGGTGCGTAAGTCCTCACTCCCCAAACGGTTTTGAGATTGAGTATGCCCAAAACTATCACAAAAGCTGACCCAACAATTGCAATCGGAGCCCGGTTTGTCCGCAAACCCCGTAAATATCCCAATCCGAAACCCAAGCAGGTCAATCCCAAAACTAGATATTTCAGTGTTATGATAGATATTTAAAACTATATCACCGTAAACTAAGACAGGGGTTGCATTGGGAAGCGAAAACGATCGCAGTGAAAAAGTTGTAACAAATTTACAAATAAGCAGCTTTATTGTAAAAATAGGCTTAGCTTTGTTTCATAAAAAAAGTTGAACCCGATTAAATACATTTAATTACAATCGAGTTAAGTGAAAAGTGTTTGCAAACAAAAATCATTCCAGCAACCCAGAAACAAACAATTCTCATTCCATCTGCACAGGCGACGAGCTCAAACAAGGTGGAAATTTGTGCAGCAGAGAAATTGAACGAGATTGGTATCGAACTCTTTACGATCATTTTCCCGGCATCTACTTTGTCCTAGACGCTTTGGGAAGAGTTTACTCGCTGAATCAATTCGGTGCATCTCGCCTCGGTTACAGGCAACAAGAATTGGTTGGCCATTCAATTTTTAACATATTTTACTCTCAAAATCAAGGGAAATTGCAAGCAGAATTTGCCGAGTTTGTACAGCCAAGAGATAGTGACTATCACCAAAAACTTAATGTTTGGGAAGGTCGTTTGATTTGCAAAGATGGCAAGAGTATCTGGGTAAAAGCAACCGCATTAACTATGCCAGCAAATGGCGGGGAAATAGTGGAAAATAGCACTCAAGCTGTTGAGGATTTTCAACTGCCAAGCGTACTATTAGTTTGCGAAGAAATTACATCCCCAAAAATTGTAGCAGCCCAGGCAGACGCTCAAAAAAATTGGCGTAGTCAAACTCAGGCGATCGCAAAACTAGCCAAAAGTCAAGCTATTGAAGGCCCAAATATTGCAGCATTTATCCGAGAATTCACAGAAATCGCTGTCAATATCTTAAACTGCGATCGAGCCAGCATTTGGCTGTACAGTAAAGACCGTAGGCAACTTCACTGCCTCGATCTATATGAAAAAAATACCAAACTCCATTTCGTCCAAATAATTATAACAGCAGCAGACTGTCCAGCTTATTTTACAGCATTGAAGTCAGAAACTACGATCGCAGCGGTGGCTGCAACAAATGATCCCAGAACGCGAGAATTGGCCGGTATTTATTTTTCTGACCGAGGCATTACTTCCCTATTAAACCACCCGATTATGCTATCAGGTGAAATGGTAGGCATTGTCAGTGCTGAACGTGGTAATTCTGGCAGAGAATGGACGGAATCAGAGCAGGAATTTACCGAAATATTGGCAGATTTTGTCTCGACAAGTTTGGCAAAAGATGAAAAATTAAAATCAGAATTAATACAACGTGAACAGCAGCAAAACTTACTAAGTCTATACTATGGTCAATTAGAAGAAAAAGTAGAAAAACGCACAGCAGAACTGAGAAAAATCAATCAAGAAATGGAAGAGAAAATAATTAAAAAAGAACAAATAGAAGTAGAAATTCGTCAGAAACAGCAAGAACAGCAAATTATTCTTGATTCCATACCAGCGATGATTTGGTACAAGGATACCGAAAGCCATCTACTGCGAATTAACAAAGCTGCTGCGGCATCTAAAGGTTTGCCCCCAGATCAATTAGAAGGTAAATCTTTTTATGAAATTTATCCCGACGAAGCAGAGCAATATTATTTAGAAGATTTACAAGTAATTAATTCCGGCGTTCCTAAACTGGGAAAAATCCACGCGCTGCCAACTTTATCTGGTCAAAAATGCTGGGTACGCACAGACAAAATACCTTACCATGATGAAACAGGTAAAGTCGCAGGTGTGATAGTTTTTTCAGTAGATATAACCGACTTAATCCGAGTTGAAAAAAAATTGCGATATTCTCGCGATCGACTCGAAGAGAAAGTCGAAAAACGTACTGCTATGTATAGACAAGCAATGGCTGCTTTGTACTCAGCAAATACACAACTCCAGCAACTAATTAAAAATCCTAATTCTTCAGACGAAATTAATGATAATACAACAGATTCCTTGCTTGAATCTGATGCCTATTTTGAAGCAGTTGCCGTCGCATCCCGCGACACAATTTTGAACGTCAGCAAAATTTTTGCTGAGTTATTCGGTTACAAGCCGGAGGAAATGGTGGGGATGAGTCTACTGGAACTACTGTCACCAAAATCCTATAAACAGGCACCCCAAATGATTTCAGCAGCCAGCAATACAGTCTGCGAAACTATTTTTCTTAAGCGAGATGGAACGGCTTTTCCGGCTGATGTTCGTAGTAAGTTTGTACTGTATGAAGGTCGATTAGTGCAGGTAAAAGCGGTGCGAGACCTCACAGAACGCAAATTAATTGAGGCAGAATTAGAGAGGTCGCGTTCTGTTTTGCACGCCACTTTGGAAGCAACAGCAGACGGTATTCTTGCTGTCACCACAGCAGGAGAATTGATTAGTTTTAATGAAAACTTAGTCCAAATGTGGGGAATTTCAGAAGAAATCAAAAATTCGATGGATCGAAATATGCGGTTGACATTTCTCACCAAACAAGTCAAAGATCCGAAAGCTTTTTTGTACCGAATTAAACAAATCTATAATGATGCAGAAGCTGAAATCTGTGACATTCTAGAATTTAAGGATGGCCGCACTTTTGAACGCTACACTCAGCCAATTCGAGTCGCACAAAATATTATTGGTAGGGTGTGGCGCTTCCGCGATATTACGGCCCGTTCTAAGGTGACGGCAATGTTGGGAGATAGTCAAAGACGTTTTCGGGCAATTTTTGATTCTTCGTTCCAATT
Organism: Tychonema litorale BBK16; assembly: GCF_021648855.1. GTDB lineage: Bacteria > Cyanobacteriota > Cyanobacteriia > Cyanobacteriales > Microcoleaceae > Microcoleus. The sequence continues at coordinate 78,649 of NZ_JAKJHX010000002.1, forward strand.
TGTGAGTCTACTCAAACCGGATGGTACTCTATTGGAAGCTAACCAAACTTCTCTGGATTTTGCAGGAATTAATCTGCGGGATGTGGCAAATCGTCCGTTTTGGGAAGGGCCTTGGTGGGCGGGTTCTCAGGAAATTAGGGAACAGTTGCAAGAGGCAATATCCCGATCGGCAAACGGTGAATTTGTCCGCTACGAAGTGGAAGTTAAAGGTGCAAACCGGACTGCAACTGTAGATTTTTCTCTCAAGCCGGTCGCGGATGAAACTGGCAAAATTGTATTGCTATTGCCAGAATGTCGAGACATTACAGAAAGCAAGCAGGCTCAAGTCGCACTACGACAGCAGGTAGAGCGGGAACGTCTAATTACACAGATTCAATCGCGCATTCGTTCTTCTCTTGATTTCCAAGATATCCTGAATACTACGGTAGCGGAAGTGCGGGAGTTTTTGGCAACCGATCGCGTGATTGTGTTTCGCTTCCGGCCAGACTGGAACGGAGATGTGGTGGTGGAGTCGGTTGGGGAAGGATGGATGCCACTTTTGGGGAAGATTTTTGATGACTGTTGTTTTGCCAGCACCTATGTGGGACAGTATTTGAAGGGGAGAATTCGAGCCATAGAGGATGTGCGCGCTTCTAATTTGGATGAGTGTCACGTTAATTTTTTGGCGGAGTGTCAGGTGAAGGCGAATTTGGTCGTGCCAATTGTCCAGCAGGGTATGGAACCTGGGGAAAGTAACACTTCCTGTCACATACCCAAATTGTGGGGTTTGTTGATTGCACACCACTGTTCGGCACCTCGGATATGGCAGAAGTTTGATGTGGATTTGCTGAGTCAGTTAGGTACTCAAGTGGCGATGGCGATCGAACAATCTCAACTTTACCAGCAATTAGCGGCAGCTAATCAACGATTGGACGGATTGGTGAATTTAGATAGCCTGACTCAACTCGGAAACCGTCGCCGATTTGATGAGGTTCTGAACCGAGAATGGGAGCAATGCAGCAGTTCACAACCGTTATCTTTGATTATGTGTGACATTGACTGTTTTAAACTTTACAACGACAATTACGGGCATCAAGCTGGGGATGCTTGCTTGCAACAAGTGGCGCGGGCGATCGGGGATACTTGCAAAAACGCATCCGCAGAGCGCCTTTATTTGGCTGCTAGGTATGGTGGCGAGGAATTTGGGGTAATTTTGCCAAATACAGACATTGTGAGTGCACGGGCTGTTGCTGAGGAGATTTGTCACCGTGTCAAAGTTTTGGCGATTCCTCACGAAAAATCTGTTGTCACGGATTGCGTGACTCTCAGCTTAGGAGTTGCTAGCATTTCCGAGGGGCAAAATTCGCCTAAAATGCTGATCGAAGCAGCGGATAAGGCTCTTTATCGAGCTAAGTCTGGGGGGCGCGATCGAGTTGTGATTAGTCAGTAATTCTCTGTTATGTCAATAATTTGAAAATGCTAAATCTCTTACTACTATAATAGTATGAGCGCCAGTCAATAGCTGCCAATAGCTGTGGTATAAGTAGTCAAAAATTCATAAAACTAATAGTCATGTGCCAATTACTAGGGATGAACTGCAATGTTCCAACAGATATTTGCTTTTCTTTTGAGGGTTTCTCCGCGAGGGGCGGCAAAACCGATGTTCATCAAGACGGTTGGGGAATTGCCTTCTTTGAGGGTTTGGGATGCCGTGTTTTTATAGATTCCAAACCTGCCGTTGATTCTCCCGTTGCTGATTTGGTGCGGCGCTACCCGATTCACTCAACTAACGTGATTGCTCACATCCGCAAAGCTACTCAAGGCGAAATTGCTCTGGAAAACTGCCATCCTTTCATTCGGGCGCTTTGGGGGCGATATTGGGTGTTTGCTCATAATGGAAATCTGGAAAATTTTCATCCTGAAAGTGCAGGATTTTACCAAGCTGTAGGAAACACTGACAGTGAAAAAGCCTTTTGTTTGATATTAGAAAAGTTGCGTGAAAGTTTCCCTCAAAAAAAGCCTGCTTTGACTGAACTTTACGCGGTATTGAACGAAATTACTAAAACTTTGGCAGAGTACGGAATTTTTAATTATTTACTTTCCGATGGAGAACACTTGTTTGTGCATTGTTCTACCAATCTGCATTATATTGTGCGCCAAGCACCTTTTGCCAGCGCTCATTCGATAGATGAAGATGTGACTGTGGATTTTCGGGAATTGACAAATGAGGGCGATCGTGTGGCTGTCATTGCTACTTTTCCACTTACGGACAATGAAGTTTGGACGCAAATTCAGGTGGGAGAATTGCTGGTATTTCAGGATGGTTTGCCAATCAAAATTTAAATTATTATCGCATCAAAATACTGATGACCTATGGGCTGCTACCGTCATACATAATTTGCTAAATTGCGATCGACTACATCTCTCGACGGAACGCTCTAATAGCTTCCCCAGCATCAGTTTCGGCTATCAAAATGCAGCGTTTGAACAAATCGAGATTCAGGTTCCTAAGTCCGGGTAGCTGACTGCGATCGATCTTTTCATAGCTACCGTCTTGGAGATGATATATTTTCAGCAATCCATTTTCCCAAAACCAAACCTCTGGAACACCCGAAGTTCTGGATAAGTCATAAACGAATGCGAATCTCTCCCTCTTGAGCATAAATAACAGCTTTCATAGGAGTAAGAAAATCCATCCCTAGCAAACCGTCTACAAAAGTGGTTGCAGGTAACGTGTAAGCAACTATAGGAAAATTTTCTAAACGCTCGCCCAAGCAATTAAACCAAGGTACCGCTACTACTGGTGCTTCGACAATACCGCCACCTGCTGATGTCCTAATTCTGCGTAGAGGATTTTGGATATCGCAATTAAGAGCTTCTAATATATTGACCCGTAACACGGTGTAAGTTGAGCCTGTATCAACTAATAATCTGAATTGTCTGACGGTATTACTTGTGCTAGAAGCAGCAGCTTTTAAGATGAGTAAATTTCCGTAACGAGAACATTGATAAAGTCTTTTTGAAGTCACAATACCACCGAATATTCATCAGGAATAGGACCAGTATATTCTATAGAAATTGACCGTATATCTTGAAATTTTGTCAAAGCTCGATCGATTTCCTCTCGTTCCGGTGAATGAGCCAAGACTTCACCGCGAATCACATTCCATAAATCATCAGATTCAGTATCAGCAATTAGCACCCACTCGCGGGGATAGCGATCGCGTATTTCCTCCACAGTCAAGATTTCCCCTATCGGTTGATAATCCGATCCGTTATTATTTTGAAGCCGAACAGGAGAGGGATGGTTTGTTTCTGCTCGATCGATTTCTGCATTTAAGAGTTGCCAAAGCAGGCGTTTTTCCTCGATTTTGAGGGAGGCGATCGCATCTACTAAAACTTGAAAAGGAATTTGCAACTGTACGGTTTCTGGGTTCATAGCATTTCTCAAGAGATGTTGAGGTAATTTATATGATAACTCACTCTATGAGTAATATCGGACTTAGTAGTTATATAATAGCAAATTATCTTAAACCGCAACTACAAGGAGAAAGAATAATGGCTGTTCTAGAATATGTAAAACCTGGTGCTAAACTCGGTCAAATAATTCTTGCAGTTGATTTAACTGTTGCCGGCGCAGTCGATCGCATTTTAGCAAAAATTCAAGACCTAGGATACGACCCCGAAATCCGTCATGTCAACTATTCATCAGGAGTTCACGTCTTAGCAATTCTCAAAGACGAACACCATTCCGAAGCAGTCGATGATGACTACTTGCTAGAAGATTGGCTGCAAGTAAGGTCGCAAATCAACAGCGATGCTGTTCATTTGTGGCGCGGTAAATAAGTGAATTAACAACTAAACCCAGATGAACGCAGATCTAATCTGATCAGCGTTCATCCACGTTCATCTGCCTACATCTGCGATCGCAAAAACACCCCTACGAATCAGCCCGCAACCTATCCAAAACAGTCCGATCCTCCAAAGTAGAAGTATCCCCAGTCACCTCTTCTCCAGCAGCCAAAGAACGCAACAAACGCCGCATAATCTTCCCGCTACGAGTCTTCGGCAAAGCATCAGTAAATCGGATTTCGCCCGGCCGTGCGATCGCCCCAATTTCCTTCACAACGTGCAACTTCAATTCCTTAATCAATTCATCACTAGGTTGCTGAGTATTTTGCAGTGTTACAAACGCCATAATTTCCTCACCCTTAATCTCATCCGGTTTCCCCACAACCGCAGCTTCCGCCACCGCTGGATGAGACACCAAAGCCGATTCAATTTCCATCGTACCGAGTCGATGTCCAGCCACATTAATCACATCATCAACGCGGCCCATTACCCAGAAATAACCATCTTTATCTTTGTGCGCGCCGTCCCCTGCAAAGTACACAAATTCGCCATCCTTCGGGTGTAAATACTCCCAATAAGTGCGACGGAAGCGATCGGCATCATTGTAAAGAGTTCGCATCATTCCCGGCCAAGGATGTTTCACAACTAAATAACCGCCACTTTCATTAGTTACTGGTTCGCCATCTTGGTCAACAATATCAGCCACAATTCCGGGGAACGGAAGGGTTGCAGAACCTGGTTTTGTAGGGATTGCACCGGGCAATGAAGTGATCATAATACCGCCAGTTTCCGTTTGCCACCAAGTATCGACAATCGGACAATTCAAGTTACCAATTACGCGCTGATACCACATCCAAGCTTCAGGATTAATCGGTTCGCCAACAGTTCCCAACAACCGCAAAGATGACAAATCTCTGGCATTGGGCAACTCATCACCCATTTTCATAAACGTGCGAATTGCAGTTGGTGCGGTGTAGAAAATGGTGACACCATATTTCTCAATTACATCCCAAAAACAGCCGGGATTAGAAGGACGAGGAGCACCTTCATACATTAAAGTTGTCGCACCGTTGGACAGCGGGCCGTAGACAATATAACTATGTCCAGTAATCCAGCCAACATCAGCGGTACACCAATAAACATCGGTATCTTGAAGGTCGAATATCCACTTAGTTGTCATGTGGGTATAAAGGTTATAACCACCCGTTGTATGGACGACACCTTTCGGTTTTCCGGTACTGCCAGAAGTGTAAAGAATGAAGAGTAAATCTTCGCTATCCATCGGTTCGGCTGGACAATTTGCTGATGCAGTTTTTTGCAATTCATGCCACCAAACATCGCGCCCAGATGCCATTTCAATTTGCTGTTTGGTGCGCTGTACTACGAGAACGTTGGTAACACTTGGTACGGCATCATTTGCTAATGCTTTGTCTACTTGTGCTTTGAGGCCGACGGCGGTATCTTTGCGGAAGCCACCATCAGCGGTGATGACGAGTTTTGCTTGGCCGTCGTTGAGCCGATCGCGCAAAGCTTCAGCACTAAATCCACCAAACACCACACTGTGTACTGCACCGATTCTAGCACAGGCCAACATGGCGATCGCAGCTTCGGGAATCATTGGCATATAGATGCCAACGCGATCGCCCTTTTGCACTCCCAAATCCTTGATTACGTTAGCCATTTGGCAAACTTCGCGGTGGAGTTGCGCGTAGGTGAGAGTGCGCGAGTCTCCAGGTTCGCCTTCCCAAATTAGGGCGGCTTTATTTTTGCGCCAAGTTGTCAAATGTCTGTCCAGACAATTGTAAGAAATGTTAATTTTACCATTGACAAACCATTTAGCAAAGGGCGGTTGCCAGTCGAGAACGGCATCCCATTTTTGGAACCAGTCTAATTCTTGGGTGGCGAGTTCGGCCCAAAATGCTTGGGGGTCTGCTTTGGCTTTATCATAGAGGGCTTGGTACTCTTCTAGGCTTTTGATGTGAGCTTTTTCGGAGAATTCAGCAGGCGGCTGAAATAGGCGTTTTTCTTGGAGGATTGATTCGATGGTATCTTGTGACATCGTTCTTAATTTTAGTTTCGGTTAGTCTTTGTAACTATTGTTTGCATAAGTTGGGGCAAAAGTATGTTTATTTTCCTTAAGACTTTGGGGAATTTTGTCAATGTTGAAGCTGCATTAGAAATTATAGCACTGGTAAATTGTAAATTCTATCTTGGTATTCATTGTCAAATGATGCTTCATAAATCAGAAGCATTATTTCAATGTTTTGACCGATAGTCAGCTTGGTATTCAGGATGAAAATTCCTGGGATATGACAATCTTGCTCTAAATGTTCTGTTAAATGAACTGGCATAGAGCGGCGGTTGTTGGTAACAAGAATGAAATTGTGAATTTCACACCAAATAAGAATTTCCGGGTCGAGAGTGCCTTTAGGAGGTGCTGTTAGTTCTCCCACTGCTAGAACAACTATATCGGGATTGCGCCTGCGAATTTGGTTGAAATACGCAGGATCGACATTTTCATCAAACAGATACTGAATTGGCATCAGCCTTGCTCCTTGCATCTCTTTCTGCTTTAAATTTGCGGAGTCTTTCTGTCGCTGGAGAAGGGTTGCGACGTTGCTCTTCTTGCATTCTCTCGCTCCATTCCAGCCCTTCAGTTATGTATTTACCGACTGCTTCTTTGTTGTGCAGGTAGTACAAAATGGTCGCATAAACTTGTTCGAGGGTGAGGGATGTATAAATGTTGGCGATTTCTTCGGCAGTGCGCGCCCGAAACAGGTATTCATAAAGAATTGTTTCGATGCCAATGCGGGAACCTTGGAGTCGAATATCGTCAGGTCTGAGGAAGTTGAAGTAGTCTTCAAGTTGCATGGCTGGTTTATTGGGATTAGGTTTCATACTATTATAATACCTGAACAGAAGATCGTACAAAAGCCATGACTCAAAATTTAGGTATCTTCTTCATCTTTACCTGCACGTCGTTCGTATTCTAAAATTATGCCCGTAAGTTCATCGGCTGCAATATCAGCTTGTACAGATTTTGTATAAACAGTCAGTAAAATAATTCCGTTTTCAGTTTTGACATAATAAATCAGACGATAGCCACCGCTTTTACCTTTTTGAATATCGTTATTTATAACTCTCACTTTAAACACATCGTAACCAGTCCCAGATATGCGATCGCCTGGTAGTTCTCCTTGTTCAAGTTGTTCGATGACTGGTTGTATATCATTACGAATACTACGATACTTTTTGGCGAGGTTGCGTAAGTTTTTGGTAAACGTTGGTGCAGCTTCAACTTGAATCAATGGTTGCTCAGGCATCCTCAATTCCCTCCCAGATTTGGGAAACAGGAATTGTTTTGCCAGTCATTGCTTCCTGCCAAGCTTGACGGAAATCTGCTAAAATTGTTTCTTTAGATTGCTCATCTTCAT
>NZ_JAKJHX010000003.1:0-73332 GCF_021648855.1 Tychonema litorale BBK16
AACCGTGAAAGCTTACCGAGGGATAGCCGCTCCCATGCTCCCGATGAAGTAAGAACCAAATGTCTAGACTTGTCTAGTATTTGTATAGCAGAATAGAAGCAACGTGCATATACCTGTGGGCTGATTTAAAAAAAAATATATTTATCTCCCTAGAAGGACGAAATTTTCTAAAAATTTGACGATGATTAAGATTAGAAGTGCAATACCGTACCTGCGCTGTTGTAAATTCTCAGCAACTACTCTTGTTGTCAAAATTGGTTTGATAAATTAATTTACTCTAAAAACTGTTGGCAGCAGCTCAGGTTCCTCAACCCTGCCAAAACAAACCTGCAATCCCAACGAAATCGGATCGGCAATGAATAAAGTCTACCCCGAACCAAGAAGATCGCGCTTCATGGCACTGCTGCTGACAACGCTGCTGACATTTCCCTTTGTCACTGCTTGCGGTTCCAGCCAGCAAAGTTCTACTCCCCCGCCCCCAGTGGACGATACTCGCGCTGGAGCGCCCGTAAATCGCACCCCCAGTCCAACGCCCCAAGCGAAAAAAGGATTGAGCAATACTCAAAAAGTAGCGATTACTTTAGCAGGAGCGGCAGCTCTTTACTACATCTACAATCAGCACAAAAATAAACAAGAACAGGGGCCACAGGGAAAACATTACCTTTCCAAAAACGGTCGCGTTTACTACCGCGATGCCCAAAATCGCGCTCACTGGGTAACGCCACCGCCTGAAGGAATTAAAGTGCCGGAGTCGGAAGCATCGGCTTACCGAGACTTCCAGGGGTACAACAACCAAACTACAGGTAAAGACCTCACTAGCTTGCCGGAAGCTAAAACTGCTGTTCCTGCACAGTAACGAAATTATTTGAGATTTTAGATGGACGATCGAACATTTTCCATTAAATCTGGCATTTCCCCATCTAAAACAGCCGTTCTTTTAGCAAATAAACCAGAGGAATTTAATCATGGTAGATAGTTTTTTGCGAAAAATAAAAGATGCGATCGTTGGGTCGGAGAACGAAAATCCTTCTGAGGACGAAGACAACTACGGTCATCCCCCAGGTTCTGGACAGTTCGGCAACGTCAGCCCAGCCAGCGAAGACCCCTACGGCGACCCAGCGGATCAACAGTTTGGCAACATTAGCCCGGCCAGCGAAGACCCCTACGGCGACCCGGCAGACTATGTAGCGGATGCTGGAGAGTTCGGCAACATCAGCCCGGCCAGCGAAGACCCCTACGGCGACCCAGCGGATGAGGAAGGGTTTAGTTAAGCCAGTTGGCTAGAGAAACTACAGTAGGGACACGGCATTGCCGTGTCCCTACGAGGATATTGATAGTACCTATAAACCGTGAGTACGCTGCATCGTCAGGCAAAAGCACTCTGCGGGTTTTTTAGTTAGGGAATACTGAGAGTGAGCGAAAGCTAAACGGACAAGAGAATTTTTCAACGGAGAGGGTGGGATTTGAACCCACGGAACCTTTCAGTTCACCTGATTTCAAGTCAGGCGCATTCGACCACTCTGCCACCTCTCCAGGCACATGAAACCCATCATACCAGTAGTTGTCTTTAACTACAAGCAGTTGCAGATTCAGTCTGGCGATAAAGAATTTGTTCTCTTTCCACAGCAAAACCTTCACCCACCCAAACCTGAGATACTTCCGAGACTACTCCTGTTTCCAGCCGGACGATCGAGAAATTCCGAAGTTTTGAACACTCTCTCTCCACAATACGCGGTACACTGGCGGCGTTCAAATAGACAGTACCCTCAGCACTCACCACCGACTTCCGAAACTGGTCTTTCATGTGTCGCAGTCGATGGTGCATATGCCCAAAAGTTACCAGAGGTATATGCTTGCCAGAATTACGAGTTTTGTCGATCGCTTCTTCAAAATCTGGGTCGCCCCAATCCCCTCCTAGTGGCTTCCAATCTCGCCCGCAGAGGTCGCCCGGAGCCTCTCCCAAGCCTTTCGGGCCTGTGTGACCCAAAAAAATCACATTTTCGCAGTCTGCGTCCGCAGCAGCTCCTGCAATGCGTTGTGCCGACTCTGCAAAACTTTCTACCCCAAACCACTCGCAGTAAAAATCATTGTATTTCCACTCCGATCCGCCCCAAGTAAATGGGCGACTCCCCACCACAGTTACACCCAATTCGGGAAAATCTCGTTTCCCGTAACCGACGTGGGCTTCTCCCATTAAATCTATTTGCTGTTTAACTCGATTTTCTTGTTGGCGATCGTAGGGACACTTACTTCTGCCCCAATCCGTTGCAGTGTACCAAGCGTCATGGTTTCCAAACACGGCGGCTTTGGGAATGTCCAATTGGGCGATCGCGCGTACCACCTCCACCGACTCATTCCCAAAATCCCCCACAAACAGCACCAAGTCAGCGCCCAGATGCTTCAGGGCCTCGCCATCTTCTGGTTCCCACAGATCGTGGACATCCCCCACAACCGCAATTTTGATCGATTTAGTCTGATTCATTTGCTTTCCCATGTGCGATCGCTACCCCCTCTTATCAGGATAGGAAACAGCGACCAGTTTTTTGCGCTCTCCCCCAGGTAATTTTAAATTTTAAATTTTAGATGGGCTCAAATGACAGTCGTTTTTGGTGAATTCAACTATAATTCAAATTACACTTTAGCTTTCTTCATCACCTTCCCCGGAATATTCTAACTGTGTTTACCACCATAAATTCTCCAAACTTGACCGAGACCAGACTCCCCGACGACTTGTTTGCAGCCATTAACGCCCTCAAACAAGAGTTGAACGCCGTCATTCTCGCCCATTACTACCAGGACTCGGATATCCAAGATATCGCAGACTTCATTGGTGATTCCCTAGAACTTGCCCGCAAAGCCGCCAACACCAACGCCGATGTTATAGTTTTTGCCGGAGTCCATTTCATGGCGGAAACCGCCAAAATCCTCAATCCCAATAAATTAGTATTGTTACCAGACTTGAATGCTGGGTGTTCCCTCGCCGAGAGTTGCCCTCCTGAAGCCTTTGCAGCTTTCAAAGCCGATCGACCAGGACATTTGGTAATTTCTTACATTAATTGTACCGCTGAAATTAAGGCAATGAGCGACATAATTTGTACCAGCTCCAACGCCGTCAAAATTGTCAATCAAATTCCCGAAAATCAGCCGATAATTTTTGCACCCGATCGCAATCTTGGTCGCTACGTCATGGAACAAAGTGGCAGACACATGGAACTTTGGCAAGGCGCTTGCATCGTCCACGAAAACTTCTCAGAAAAAAAGATAGTTCAACTCAAAATTGAAAATCCCGAAGCCGAAATAATTGCTCACCCAGAATGCGAACCTCCCGTACTTCGCCATGCCAATTATATCGGATCAACCACGGCTTTGCTAAAATATTCTCAAGCTAGCGACCGCCAAGCTTTTATTGTAGCGACTGAGCCGGGAATCATTCACCAAATGCAAAAGCAATCACCTCACAAACACTTTATTCCCGCTCCTCCCAACAATAACAGTTGTGCTTGCAACGAATGCCCCTATATGAGATTGAATACCTTGGAGAAATTGTATCTAGCCATGAAAAATCTAACACCCGAAATTACTATGCCTCAACATCTGCGAATAGCAGCTTTAAAGCCGATTCAGCGAATGCTAGAAATGAGCTAACTTTTGACAGTTGACCCTTCGACTACGCTCAGGGTACGGCTGTGTTTTAGGACGATCGGGGTGCAGGGCTGACATTAGGTCATTTCTTTAAAAATTATGGAAGATTATTGACACTCTCAGGTCTAAAGACACTGAGATTCTGCGGACAGAATAGGCTTGGGTAATACCCAAAGTCTAACTCTCGCTACGTTCGTCAAGCAACGTCTACCCAGTTGGTCAAGGTTTACACCTAACTTACTGGCTACTTTTCTCAGAATATTGGCAGCACCATTTAAGTCTGCATTCACCATCGAAGCATTAGCTGACTGATACAAGCCACGTTTAATCCGTTTTCCAGATGCTTTCCACCCTGATGGTTTTTCACCATATTTGGGTAGGGAGTCTCCATCAAGAAAACTAGCTTTCGATGTATATGCTTCTTCAGTTTCAACCAACCTGATACCGTGCAAATCACACAGTTCTTTTAACCTATTTTTCAGTTTGCCTAAAGGCATTTGAACAAATTTTTGATTGTTCACTTTACCTAGATTACTGTTAGACTTAAAACCTTCATTCCACCCAACTATCAGTGTGCCAATTCCGAATTTTAGGCAATGGTTGACAATTAACTTTGCAGCTTTATTAACGCCATCACGCATAATGCTTTAATTTCTTTGTTAGGATACAGCAATACTTGCTGAACTCCCATTATTTTTTGGGCTTTAGTCACCTCTATTTTTCTGAACATTGGTGGATTTGTCTACTTTTAGCTATTATACTAGATATTTCAAGCTTGAGCGACAAAATATTTAGAAAGAAAGAAAGAACACGGGGACTGAAGTCCCTCGTGCCGCTTCCCTCTCAGGACTGAAGTCTCGCTCGTTTCCCGCATCCCGTATTAATTTAATGATTTCAGAACAACTAATTATTTTCACTCGCTATCCAGAACCGGGCAAAACCAAAACGAGACTAATTCCGGTACTAGGAAAAGAAGGTGCCGCCAATCTGCATCGCTTGATGGCCCAACGGACGATCGCCACCTCCCTCGTCCTCCAAAAATCTCGCCAATTGTCGGTAGCAATTTACTACACAGGCAGTAGCCAGCAACTCATGCAAGACTGGCTGGGAACCGATATAATCTATCACCAGCAGTCGGACGGAGATTTGGGTGCAAGAATGAGTGGAGCATTGCAAAAATCTTGGGATTTGGGGATTGACAAAATCGTGATTATCGGTACAGATTGCCCGAAGTTGAAATCAGAAATTATTGCTAAAGCTTTTGATGAACTCAGCGAGCAAGATTTAGTTTTGGGGCCGGCACAAGATGGAGGTTATTATCTGATTGGGTTGCGTCGAAGAATACCGGAATTGTTCGACGGGATGAAGTGGGGAACTGATGAAGTATTTGCTGATACGCTGGCGATCGCACAAAACCTCAATCTAAGTATTGCGGTTCTTCCTACTTTGGCAGATATCGATCGACCAGAGGATCTCCTCGGCTTACATATCAATATTTTGTATGGTTGAAACTGCCAATCTCAAAATTTCTATGATCATTCCAGTTTTAAACGAAGCGAATACGATCGCGCAAGTCATCTCCACTGCCCGCAATGCCGAAAATGTCGAAATAATTGTCGCTGACGGCAGCAGCAGTGACGGTACTGTTGAAATAGCGAAATCTTTGAGCGATCGGGTGATCTGCACTACTCCAGGCCGGGCCACCCAAATGAATGCAGGTGCTGCGGCATCAACTGGAGACATCCTACTGTTTCTCCACGCAGACACTCATTTACCTCACGGCTATGACACTCGCGTGCGCCAAGCACTAGGGAACCCGTCCATAGTAGCGGGAGCCTTTGAACTCAAGATTGATGCCCCTTTACTGAGTCTGCGGCTAGTAGAAATAGGGGTAAACTGCCGATCGCACCTACTGCAAATGCCCTACGGCGATCAAGCAATTTTCCTCAAAACCAGTACCTTTAACCAAATTGGTGGCTATCCCAACTTACCCGTCATGGAAGACTTTGAATTTGTGCGCCGGTTGAAAAAACAAGGCCGCATCCAAATATTACCCCAGGCGGTGCTGACTTCCGCCCGTCGGTGGCAACAGGTTGGGGTACTCAAAACCACTGTCATCAATCAAATAGTGATTATTGCTTATTTTCTGGGAGTATCGCCCGATCGCCTTGGGGAATGGTATAGAGGAAAAAAGAAAAATTCTTCTAAAAACTAAAGAAAAGTAAACTTTTCTAAAGCTGGCTGTCAATTATGTAAATAGGCTACACGTCCCTGCGTAAAATATGACTTGAACGCCTCAACTTTCTTTGATACCGAGGAGAAACTAAATATGGCTGATCCAAGAAATGCAGAACTTATTCAACCCTTTAACGGCGACCCATTCACAGGTCATCTAGCAACCCCAATTAGTGCTTCTGATTTTACCAAAGCATTCATTGGCAACTTGCCAGCCTACCGTAAAGGACTCTCCCCCCTAGTCCGAGGCCTAGAAATTGGCTTAGCACACGGTTATTTCCTGGTCGGCCCAGAAATCGTTTTGGGACCACTGCGCGACTATCCAGAAGCCGCTAATCTTGGTGGATTGGTTACAGCAATGGTCTTGGTTCTATTAGGCACAGCAGGTATGTCTGCCTACGGTCTGGTATCTTTCAAGCAAGACAACAGCATCTACCCAAGCGCCAATCCCATGACTCCCGAAGCCCTGAAAACTGGTGAAGGCTGGAGTCAGCTTACCGCTGGTTTCTTTGTTGGTGGAATGAGTGGCGTTTTTGCAGCCTACTTTTTACTCGAAAACTTTAAGGGCGTTGATGCAATTTTCCGTGGCTTAGTCAACAACTAGACTAAAACTCGAATATTTCTGTTGGAACACACTAACTTTAGCTGGGAGATTTTTTTATGACAGGTTCATACGCTGCTTCTTTCTTGCCTTGGATATTGATTCCCGTAGTTACCTGGCTGATGCCAGTTGTGGTAATGGGTTTGTTGTTTATTCACATTGAAAGCGACGCCTAATCGTTGATTTTAGCGATCGGGCAAAACTCAAGTTGGACGATTGACAGACAACTGCTGTGAGGCTCACACACCTACCCTAACAAGTAAATGTGTGAGCCTCACAAATTGATTTAACAATAAAAATATTTACTTTCGCTTGAAGACAATCAATATAATTACAATTTATAAAGTAACCCAAAAGGGAAAAGGACAGCGGTTTGTGGAGCAGGGATTTCAACCTGTTGATTTTCCATACCATCCTCCTACTGGTGATGGAAAATGTTACTTTGCAGCAACAAATAGCAGAAGTCTAGCTGAGGAATATAATCGATATTACAAAGATGGAATTCTGGAAGTTACAAAATGCAGTAACCTACGATCGGTATTTCAAGCCATTAAAAAGACCGTATCAAGGGGGCGAACAAGTCGAATTGCCTATTCCTCACGATTTGTTTTCTATCTTGAACCAATATGCTAGAGTCCTAAAGGCAAGGTAATAAAATGAGCGATCAGTTCTGGAATCAGGTGAAGTCAAACTATCCGTTAGGTCAACTGATTTATGGCAAGGTTGAGCATCATGCGCCGTTCGGGATCTTCGTAAACATAGGCGACGAAACGGTGCGGGGTATTGTTCAGATTACTGATTTTGTTGACGCCGGAGACATGACCCCGGAAATGTATCCAGATATAGGTTCACCGATAGGGGCTGTTGTTGTGGGTTATACCCAAGACGCTCGCCATCAAGTCTGGTTGAGTGTAAAACCCAGTGTGTTGCAAAAAGCCTTGGTTCAGCTCAAAGTTCCAGCGACAAGTGAACGGTTGTAACCAGTGGCTAAACCAGACTGTTGCAGTTGTGTGCGACGATGAAATAGCATAGGCTAGCGGATTGTATGAAGTTCGTTATTCGTGATAACCGATCCATAAACATACAAGACAAATTGTCGAATCGTGAGCCACAATTGTGAATGGAAATTATATTACAGGAGAAAGGGATGAAATTATCCTCCACGCGCCGAATTTTAGCTCCATTTCTGATATCGGTATTGTTGCTAGTCACATCCTGTGGTCAAGCCCCGGAGCCCTCTCGTTGGGACAAAGCTCAGCAGGAAAGTACCCAAAAACCTGGTAAAGCAAACCAGAACAAGACTGATAAATCCAGCGCTCAAAATCAAAACCTGCCGAAGAAGGCTGTCGCAGGCGGCAAATTAAATAAATATTTCCCGTCATCGGGTGGCGGATTCGATCGCGTCTTCTCTCAAGAAAAAACAGGTTCAGCTTTGGCAAAGCTTAACAAAGGTGGTAAAAATGTCGCGATGCTTTCCATCAACGACATCGCCGGAAACCCGTCGGCTGGCGATAAATTCCAAAGCAGTAGCAAGCAAATCGGTGGCTATCCGGCTGTTACCCAAGGTGCTAATGCTACTGCGGTGCTCGTGGCAAATCGCTACCAAGTGAAAATTCAATCCAAGGATACTTCTTTTAGTGCTAGCGATCGCGAAGCTTGGCTATCAAAATTCAACCTCGGTGGCCTCGCTAGCCTCAAGTAGCTAGATCTTTGTAAAAGTTGGAGTCAGACTCAAGTCTGATCCTGTTTGAACAAAGTTCATTTCAATCAGTTTGCGAGATTTTTGCAATCTTGAGCAAGAGTGCTATCTTTGAGTCGAGTTCAACATTAAGGAGTTTTTTATGAGCAAAACAGTCTTTGAATTAGTCGATCAATTACCTAAAGACAACATGACTGTCAAAGCTCTACGAGCTCTTGACTTTGTAGTTCCCGGTGAGTGGAATAATTTAATTGGTTTTGACAATACCATTCGCACCGTTACTGGCGAAACAGATGAAGACCTGATCCAGCAAGTTGGCGATCGGGCTATCACCCTCTACAACGATAAATCTGAAGGCTATCAACGTGCTCTCTGGTTATACCAAAGCATCGACAGTGCAGGCAGTGCCTTGGGTGCAGCAGCAATGGCTAACAAAGTTGCTCAAAATGTGCCGTTTTTGTCCATGCTTGGCAATCTCACCCCCAAGCCTGAAAAAGCTCAAACGATCGACCTTTCTTTGAAATTAGTCACTGAGTTGCTGGCTTTTTGCCAAATTAACGGCATTCCAGGCGACAGCATCGGCGATTTTGCCGGGGCTTTGGGCGACTACGGTGGCGAGTCTCTGATGCGGATGGCTGCTTTGGTCTGTTTTGATGGTTTAATTCCCCTGGGCCCAGACTTTATCATGGCAACTCAGTCTTGGATTGAGAAGCTTTCCCCTAGCGATTTGCAAGAGAATCCGTCGTTTAATTCGATCAGCAGTATGATTCCTGGTGGCAATCCTGCAGGCCAGTTAGGCTTTATTGGGCAAAGCTTTGGCTCGGTTACTGGCTGGATGACCTCGTTTGTGAGCGATCGCGGTTTGACTCCCCAAAACGTGATGGGCCATTTGCAAAGCTTTGTCGAAATTTCTGCTGACAAGGTGGACTATGTGGGGGCGTTCCTTGACATGACTACCAACTACTATGAACATACTGGTGTTCAAACTTTGGCCCGCCGTTTGATTGAAAGAGCTGCTGCTGAGATTTAGAATGGATTAAGCAGTTGTGAGCTTTGGGGGCGATCGGGCGATCGCCCCCACACAGTTTTAACTGTCAACTATCATTTCGGTGCAACCGGAATTGAGAACACTCATCAATCCTTCCCCAAAAAATCGGTATTATCAATGTCAGAAGAAAGCACAAATCCAAATTCCACAGAACCACCCGTTCCTGCTGAAGCTACCAAGCCCCCAGCTAAAGCTAAAAAAGAAAAAGCACCTGCGGTTGAAGACAAACCATTTGCAGAATTTATTCAACAAGATTATTTGCCAGCCTTGCAAACAGCCTTGACTAAGCAAGGCGTTAAGGATTTAGAAGTAAGTTTGGCAAAGCAAAAAGTCCCAGTTTCTGGCATGGGTTCCACCGGAGATTGTTGGCAAGTAATTGGTAGATTTCAAGAAGGTCAGCGCCAGTTTAATTTGTATTTTCCTCAAGAAAACATTCAAACTCAAAGAGCTTTTTCTTGCGCTGAAAACAACACCAAAACTAGCACTATCGAACCTTTTTTGATAGATGAACGTAAGATTACTCTAGATTTAATGGTGTTTGGTGTAGTTCAACGACTTAATGCTCAAAAGTGGCTAAATCTTAATTAGGCATTGGGAATTGGGCATCGGGAATTGGGAATTGGGAATTGGGAATTGGGAATTGGGAATTGGGCATCGGGAATTGGTCATTGATAACATGATGTCCGGGTAATCCTGATAATTATTATTAAGATTTTTCTGGAGATGACTAGACTAATAGCCTATGCCCTATGCTCCAGGCCCAATGCCCAATGCCCAATGCCCAATTCCCCATTATTACTAACTCCTTTCTAGTTTTCCCAAAACAATTAAACTTTCTAAATCTTCCACAGCATCAGGCAATAAATCTTTTACAGCCCTTCTTACCAACCCCAAAGCAGTTTCGTCAGCCCCTCCCAACATCCGCGTTAAATCCCCTATATCTATACCACGACTAGCTTTTAGTTTCATCAAAACCAGATAAGGCAATCCAATAATTGGCAATCCATCGGGGGCTTTATTGGGATTTCTAATTGCCTCTCTTACCCAAGAATCTCTTGATTCAATTACATCCAAATAAGTACCATCAGGCAATTCCCAAGTGCTACCACCAATGCTCAGTTCTCCCGTTTTCCTGCTACCAGCCTGCTCTAATTCTCGATAAAGATTAGCAGCATCTTGAGTTAATGCTAAAATATCAAGTTTATCTGTCATTCTTTCAGGCATATAGAGCCGAGTAGCAATTCCTCCTACTACTACAAAAAGGGTTTTTTGAATCATCGCTTTAATGTTTGTCACGGGATGATTCCAAGTTCTTTTATTCAGAAAATCTTGACTACTGCCGCTACCGGGACGGCATCTACGCAGTGCAATTTCAATGTAAAGTTTTCGTCTTTGTTCGGGAAGCTGTAGATTCAGCATGATTAAGCCTTAGCAATAATTTTTATTTGAGTTACGATTGACTAATAACTAATGACCTATTTAAGAAATTATGAGCTTCCATAATCCGATGAAGGTCAACATCAGTTTCTAATAAACAAGCATGACCGCTGTTAGCCAGCATCACCATTTCAGCATTGGGAATTACCTTGACTAAAAGCTTCCCTTCTGCTAGTGAAGGCAAGAGCCGATCGCTACCACTAGCAATTACTAGCGTCGGCTGTTCGATCGCCCGCAACTGATTTTCATCAACATCAAACGATCGCACCAAGGCCAATCTCCACACAGAAGTGCTTTGAGGTACAGCCTGCATCGCCTCTAGCAAAGCGAGACGTTCCGGGCGCCCAATCCTGCCCAAGGACGCTAGCATCGGCAATAAACCCATCACAGAAAGCGGATAAAAACTGGCCGGTAGCCACTGAGTTATGTAAGAACCCCACTGTACCCAAGGCTGTTGTCGGAATGAAGAAGCTGGATTGACTAAAATTAGTCGATCGCACAATTTAGGAGATTCTAAAACAATTTTCATCGCCAAACATCCCCCAAAAGACTCACCACAGAGATAAATAGGTCTCTGATTATTTATGGCTTTTTCTGCTGCAATTAAAGCTATTGTTTCGCTAACAAGTACATCCCAACAAACTTTATCATCAGCAGCTAGAGCCAAGCAACGAACATCGAAATCCTGATCTAATTTAGGAATTTGCGATCGCAGCAGCAAACCACTACCATCCATACCGGGCAGAAATACAAATAAAGGTAGCTCAGAATTCGGCGATTTTGGGGTTATAAAACGAACTTTATGACTAACGTTTGGCATAATTAAAGTCAATTGATTTTAGATTTTATAGACGAAGGAAGAAGGAAGAAGGAAGAAAAGAGAGAGCAATAATTCTGATACTCACAAATTTTATATAAAGTCTCACAACAGTCAACAGTGAACAGTCAACTAGCT
Source organism: Tychonema litorale BBK16 (assembly GCF_021648855.1). Classification (GTDB taxonomy): domain Bacteria; phylum Cyanobacteriota; class Cyanobacteriia; order Cyanobacteriales; family Microcoleaceae; genus Microcoleus. Next base: position 11,618 of record NZ_JAKJHX010000003.1, read on the forward strand.
TTAAGTAATTGTGCAATTTCTTGATGACAATGTTCTGTAAGTTCAGCCACAACTGCTTTAGCTTGTTTTCCTCGATATTGCTGTTGTCGATCGCACGTAATCCAATATGGACGGCCAACAAAGACATTAACTCGCTTGTAGACTATCACAGGATGCCATCCAGGGCGATCGAACAACGGTTCCGAAGGATCGAACAAACTCAACAACTTTAGCGGTATACCCGATCGCACCGACTGTTCCTCAAAAGAACTAATTGCGATCGGCAAAACCACCAAATCCCGCACCGGAGCCCGCAAAGCCAAATGAGCAAATCCCCGCTGAAATTTCCCCACAGTCTGCGGTTGCGTAACATTTACCATTGGTTCCGCACCCTCTGGAAACACGCCCACCATCTCCCTATTTTGTAGCAAAGCCGTCGCCTGATCGAAAAAATGCTGCTGTCGGTGTTCCGGCTTCTTCAAAGGAAAAGCGCCGAAAGATGTAACCAATTCCCGAACCACCGGAACTTGACCCATGTAATGATGACAAGCAAAACGGATCGATCGACCCAAAGCCGCCGTCAGCAAGACAGGATCCAAGAAACTCCGGTGATTACTCACCACCAACACGGGACTCTCTTGGGGGATCAAATCCTCGTGGTGTAAGAACATCTGCGTTCCTAAACTGGCTAGGAAAGAGCGTGAAATCAGTAAAGTGCGATCGGGCGACATAGGCAAAAAAATGGGTGTGACCTTAGCAAAGTTGATTCCATTCCTCTGATAAGTTAACATTTCTTTACTAAATTGGGCGATCGGCAAGAAAATCTATAAAGTCTTGTTGCGAATTCTCTAAAAATCTTTAGAACCGCCCTCAAACCAAGCTAGGCTAGCTAAACTAAGAAATTTCAAATATTTTCGCGCCAGCCCTAATAGCAATCTCGCGAGGCCCCAAAATGAATAACTTGCACAACTATCACCTTAGATGCACGCTCACCTTCGGCGACATCTACGGTCAAATCATTATTTGGCTGATTGTGATCTTTATGAGTCTAGCCTCCGCCCTCGCCTTGTGGAGCAGCGCCCGTCAAATCTACGCTTTAGCCACCGTCGGACTGATTTTAGTGTTGTCTCTACCTTTCTTGCTGTTTGCGTTTGTTACCACTCTGCTAAACCACATCGAAGTCACAGCCGTAGAACCCGCTAGCCTTGTCAAACCCTCTGCTAGTGGCAATTTGCCCGGTCAAAAACCAGCGCAAGCTGTGGGCTAATCTAATTCAAAGATTGTTGATTTTATTGAAAATCAACAATCAAAAGCTAAAAAGTTCCTTACCTTTGCGTTAGGAACTTTTTTTGTGCATCAGAATTAAGTGTAGAGAAGAACACTCAACATTACTCAAAAAATGCTAGAACACGACGTAATCATTGTGGGCGGCGGTTTAGCAGGTTGCCGCGCCGCCGTGGAAATTGCCCGGACAGATCCCAGCTTAAAGGTAGCCATAGTTGCCAAAACTCATCCAATTCGATCGCACTCCGTCGCAGCCCAAGGCGGCATGGCCTCCAGCCTGCAAAATGTCGATCCAGATGACAGTTGGAAAGCCCACGCCTTCGACACAGTAAAGGGTTCAGACTATTTAGCCGACCAAGACGCCGTAGAAATTCTCACCCGCGAAGCACCTGGTGTCATCATCGATTTAGAACACATGGGAGTTTTATTCTCCCGCCTTCCAGACGGCAGAATTGCCCAGCGCGCTTTTGGCGGACATTCCCACAACCGCACCTGTTACGCCGCCGACAAAACTGGTCACGCCATCCTCCACGAATTAGTCAACAATCTGCGCCGTTATGGAGTTCACATCTATCAGGAATGGTACGTCACGCGCCTAATTTTGGAAGAAGGTCAAGCTAAAGGTGTCGTGATGTACCGCTTGCTAGACGGTCAAATTGAGGTCGTGCGCGCTAAGGCGGTGATGTTCGCTACAGGGGGTTACGGTCGGGTTTACAACACGACCTCCAACGATTACGCCTCAACTGGAGACGGTTTGGCGATGACTGCTATGGCGGGATTGCCACTGGAAGATATGGAATTTGTGCAGTTTCACCCGACTGGTTTGTATCCGGTGGGAGTGTTGATTTCCGAGGCTGTGCGGGGTGAAGGGGCTTATTTGATCAATTCCGAGGGCGATCGATTTATGGCAAATTATGCCCCGTCGCGGATGGAATTAGCGCCTAGAGATATTACATCAAGAGCAATCTCCCTAGAAATTCGTGCAGGCCGAGGAATCAACGTTGACGGTAGTGCTGGAGGCCCGTTTATTTACCTCGATTTGCGGCACATGGGACGGGAAAAAATCATGAGCAAAATTCCATTTGCTTGGGAAGAAGCGCACAGATTGTTGGGAATTGATGCAGTAGATAAACCCATGCCAGTGCGTCCGACAGCTCACTATTCAATGGGCGGAATTCCGACTAATGTGAGTGGTCAAGTTCGCAGCAGCGCTGATGGTTTAGTTGATGGTTTCTTTGCCGCCGGAGAAGCAGCTTGCGTGTCAGTTCACGGTGCAAATCGTTTGGGCAGCAATTCGCTTTTGGAATGCGTTGTTTATGGCAAAGTTACTGGTGCAACCATAGCAGAATTTGTGCAAAATCGCAAGTTTCCAGCAGTGGAAGAACAGCATTATGTGAATGAAGTAAAAGAGCAGATTAAGGTACTTGTAGAGCGTCCCGGCAAATACCGGATCAATCAAATCAGGCAGCAGTATCAAGATACGATGAGTGAGTATTGTGGCGTATTTCGTAGCGCCGAATTGATGCAAGAAGGTTTAAAAAAATTGGAGGAATTGGAGCGACAATACCAGGAGGTTTACTTAGACGATAAAGGCACATTGTGGAATACGGAAATTGTGGAAGCTTTGGAGTTGCGGAGTTTGATAATTGTGGGGAGAATGATTTTAACTTCGGCCTTGAACCGTCAGGAAAGTCGGGGTGCTCATTCGCGGGAAGATTTTTTGCAGCGGGATGATGCAAATTTCTTGAAGCATACGCTGGCCTATTATTCGCCTGCGGGGATTGATTTGGCTTATATGCCGGTGGCGATTACGATGTTTGAGCCGCAGGAGCGGAAGTATTAGAAGCTAGTGTGACTGTTGACTGTTGACTGTTTACTGTTTATAAGTAGTCACCAAAGCGTTTTGGTCATTGAGCGTAGTTGAAATGGACATTTCGACTACGCTCAATGACCGGAAATATTCTAACCATCTTGGCGGTTGCTGTAACTGTTGACTGTTAGAATAATACCGATGCAACCGGAAATAATATTAAAATAAAGTTCACTCTTGGTTAAGATGAAGATAGTCAGGTAATTTACTGAATAATAACTATGAATAAAATAACACAAATATCTCAATTCCAGCAAGCTCTTGAAGCTGTAGAAGTTTTATCATTAGAAGATCAAGCTATGCTTCTAAATATTCTTCAGAATCGTCTGCGACAACAGCGACGAAATGAATTACTTAAGGAAGTAGTAGAAGTTCGTCAAGAGTATGCTGAGGGAAATGTTAAATTTGGTTCGGTAGCCGATTTTATGGCGGAGTTGGATGATTGATGAAAATTGGTTGGACTCCCAAATCTATTCGTACTTTCAAGAAGTTAGTTCGTAAAAATCCTCAGCTTCGCCCTTTAATTGAAGCAACCATACAACTTTTGTCTGAAGATTGCTTTAACCCCAGCTTGCGAACTCACAAATTGACAGGAGATTTATCGGGTATCTGGTCGTGTTCCATAGATTATGATTATCGGATTTTATTTGAGTTTGCGATCGATCCAGAAGATGATGAGGAAGCTATTTTATTGCTCAAAATGGGTTCTCATGATGAAGTCTATTAAGCTCGATTGAGTCAAAAGTGAGTGGCATGGGTAGGGACACAGCAATGCTGTGTCCTTACAGTCCCTACAAGAACTTAAGGCTTCGGTAACGCACCTTCAGGACTCGGTGAAGCCGTCGATTCAGGAGTTGGTGAAGCCCCCGGTTTCGGACTCGCACCAGCCGCAGGAGAAGGCTTTGGAGCATCACTAGCTAACTGATTGATTTGGTCTTTGTAGTTAGGAGGAGCTAATTCAGTAGCCTTAGCAAATAGCGTTTTTGCTTCATCCGTTTTGCCCTGTTCCTTAAATACGATCGCCTTTGCTAGAGTTGGGCGAAAATCTTTCGGGTTATTCTTGGCAGATTCGTCATAAATCGCGATCGCCTCCTCAAACCTCTTCCCTACAGCATAAACTTGTCCCAAAATCAACTGCACCGAAGTTACATCCACACTTCCCGGTTTAGCCAAATTCTGGCCTGGAGCCGCCTTCAGCGTATCTTGCAACAGCCCGATCGCAGCTTCCGGCCGCTGCTGCACCAACAACAAATTCACCAATCCCTGCAAAGCCTTAATTTCCCCAGGCTTAGCCACCAAAATTCCCCGGTAAGCCTGAGCCGCCCCTTCGCGATCGCCCGTGCGTTCCTTAGCCTGAGCCAGCAAAACCCCGTATTCAGTAGTCTCAGGATTCAGCTTAGCCAATTTTTCCAAAGGCCCCACCACATCCTTAATGTCTCCCACACCTTGCCCGATTAACTCCAGCCGCACCTGCAACAGTCCGCGCAAAGCCGTTACATTATCAGCTTCCCGCTGCAAAACCAATTCATAACCCCTCGCCTGAGCTTGCAGCAACTCAGATTGCTTTTCCCCACTCGCCGCCGTTTGAGTAGGCGTTGGAGTTGACCTACTTGGGGTTTGGTTACTCCTAGCAAGGCTCTCCAAAATTGGCGGAAGCAGAGAAAATCCCACAAAAGCGATGACCGCCAGCAGCACCACTACAGTAATTAACCCACGACGTTTGTTTGCCTTATCCATAAATTCAACTATTTCAGCTTAAGATTTACTATTTAGTTCTGCAAGCCATCTGATAAACCAACCTTTTGCTTGCAGCTAATATGGTAACAGACCCACAACTCCATGCTAGCCAAACAATTTTGGATACTTAGGCCCGCAACCCCAAGGTGCGTGGTTTGTCCAATTTAGTCTGGTTTAGCTAAAAATTACCAAAAATATGCGGATCAGCCCGTTCGGTAATTGGATTAAGTAAAATAGGCAAGCTGAATACCTAAAAACTATTAGCCACCAACTCCAACCACAGCGCGATCGGTAAGATCGATCGGTCAACAACTGCCAAAGTCCTTACCAACAAGGATTTTAGCAGCCAAAACGCCGAACGATACCCTGCCACGCATTGAAAATTGGCGTTGACGGGTCACAACCAGACCTCCGGGCCCAGTGCCTTAAGTCAGGTGCTAGTAGTTTTGAAAGCAGTTTTTTCAGTTTATTCCTAATTTCCCTTAAGGGATGTGTCTCCGCTGCAAGGAGTTTTTATGAACCCCTCTCCAAACCGCTCTTCCAAATCGCCCAAATCTACTTCTACTCGCAAGGATCAGCCGGGCGAACTGGCCGTCAATCCGTCCCAAGATCAAGTTTCCCTTCCTGAGACACCAGACGAAAGTTCTGTGCCTTCGGCGTTGGCTACACCTGTTGATGAAAATCAACCGCCAACACCAACAGACGCCCCAGCGTCCCAGGACAAGCTCCAACGACCGCTTTACAGTTCTGCCCCCAAGGAGAAAGCAAAGCCCACAGATGCACCCAGTGATGCTCCTGCAATCTCAAAGCCAGCAGCACCTTCGGCATCGCTCAAGAATACTCCAGCAGTCGTAGTAGCTCCACCCGCGCCCGTCACGGCCGACTCTGCTGCTCAGGAAAGTGCAGCTACCGATGACATACCCGCTGTCATGCGCCAACATCCGATTCCACCTCCCAGCGAACCCAGACAGTACCGAGCTGTTGGTTTGGTGCGGGGTCGCTACACCCAATCTGAAGAGCATTTCACGCGGGGTATGCTCATAGCGGCCGACGGAACTGCCATTGACGCGGTTTTGTTGGGTAGAGTGATGAGTTTAGTCAAAAATCACTTGGACTTGGAACAAGAACACCTGTGGGTTGTCTATCCTCGCACCAGACAAGAAGATGGTAACTTACACGCCCAGATTATGGGAGTTTGGGAACCGGAAACACTCAAGAAACCTTCTGAACCGTCCTCTGATGAGGAAAATCAAGACATCGAAGTAATTGAGGGCATTAGTGATAGTGAAGCATCAACCACACCTTTGCTACCCTCTGAACCTGATGTTGAAGACGGATATTTTTCGATTAGAGGCGAGGTAATCTATCAATCTCAAGATCAAGAAAAGTACGTCATCGTCAAGATTAAGCAAGCTCCCCGCAAGAATGACGAAAACAAGATGAAGTTTTTTAAGTTGAAATTGAAGGGAGATTTAGCAACAAAGGCGATCGGATTTTTCTGGGATTTCCATGTCAAATTGGAAGCTGACAGTCTGATGATTAAGCAGGCTAACAATATTGGCGCACTACCGATCAAAAAGCGGAAATTCCCCCCCGGTGAAAAACCCGCTGGCTTTAGAGGAGGAGGAAATAAACGTCCATATACTCCTAGACCAACTGGTGACGGCCCTCGTTCAGAGCGTCCGAACATCAAGCCCTCAGCCGGAGCTCCGCCAGTTCCCAAGGAACCCCTTCCTAAGCCGGTGAAAAAACCTAAGCCTGTTGAGCAATAAATCGCCAATCTAAAATCGTCTATTCTAGCCTGACTTGCGCCCCCCAGACATCCTGTGGCAGAAATACTCTGTCTGCTGGTAGGGGAGCAACTGGGGCCGTGAGGGTAAATTGACCAGCTTCAATTTGCTGCTTCAATTCCAAAGCTACTTGTCGGGACAGAAACATACTTGCTAGGGGGGCTGCCCGCACGGGTTTGCCCTCTATCAGAATACGACCTGTTTTTAATTGGGCATAGCTGACTAAACCAAATGTGGGACGAACGCGCCGGGGGATGGAGAAATCTACCACCGGCGCTACTATTTTTTTGTCTGATACTGCACAGTGCGCCACGACGGTTTCGTTTAAGACGGGAAAGGGAATGCCGATTCCCAGCATTATTGATGGGCCGTAGTTTTTGAAGTAGCAGCCGCGTACCCATTTGGAGTTCATCTGTTTGGCATCACCGATGAGGGCGAGGGTAGCGGCGGGGCCGATGGGGGTGCGGTTGGGCTGTCGTTTTTGCAGCGGGAAGTGCTGGGTTCCTTCCCAGGTGATGTAGCCCTGAGCGCCTCCTAGGAAGATGCGAGTGCCAATGCCGATGAGTTCGAGGTCGGGGTCATTTAGCAGGGGAGACATGGCTCCTAGGCTGGAATAGACGGCGTTGCCGAGGTTTGGTTGTAGGGGGCCTAGGTAGGTGAATAGTGGTCGATCGCCCCCATTGACACCAACAATAAAGTTTTGATATGCGTTTCGGGGATTGAATAAATAAAACTGGTTGATGGTATCGCGGGTAATTGTGGTTTCAAAGGAAGCGCGGGGATAGCAGTCTGTGACTTGTCCCAGAGCGCGCAATTGTACGGGTTTGCCAGCAATCAAATCTTCGATAACGTGTCCGCCACCGCGATCGCGGGATTCTTCGCCATCTTCGGCTACTTGGGTCGCTCCCAAGTACAGGTCTACGGCTCCAAAGCCAGAGTAGGCCAGAACTCCATCTAGCCAGCACTGACGGATTTTTATGGGGGGGTCGGTGTGGCCGAGGTTGATGATTGCGCCTGATGATTCCATCGGTTCAAAGGTACCGGTGGTGATGACATCGACTTCTTTGGCGGCTTGGGTAACGCTGGTTTCTTGGACTCGGATTTTGAGTTCTTCGATTGTCCAAACTGTGGCTTTGCCCTGAGTGATTTTATCGTTAATTTCGTCGATCGTTCTCATAATATGATTTTATTTAGATTTGGGATTGATGGATTGGCGATCGGGCTAGTTGTTGAAAATAAAAGTAATACTCTTCTAAAATAAGGTGTTGGGTTTCGCTGACGCTCTACCCAACCTACATTTTTTATCTCTTATTTTTATCTCTTAGTCTGCGGAGGCAGACTTCGTTTCTGTAGAAGCGGTTTTAACCGCCGAATCATCGGAATTATCTGTCTCCAAATCATCAGAATCCTCTGTATTATTTGAGGTTTCTGTTTTTGGTTCTGGCAGGCTTTCTGGCGAACTTTCTGGGAGAGTCTGTGCTATTCCTATAGATTCATACTCCTCGTGAATAGCAGAATCAATCGCTGCTAAATTTATGGGATTGATATGCCACTGGTCGAGAATGTCTTTAATTAAGGCTTCTCTAATCCAGACTTGAGCAACAACAGTGAGGGGAAGGGCAAGTAATAGTCCTAAAAATCCAAAAAAGGTAGCAAAGAATACTTGAGCTATTAAAGTGACAGCGGGTAACAGTGATACTTGCTGCGCCATGACGTAGGGCGTGAGAATATTAGTTTCAAATTGTTGGATAAGAAAGTATAATATTAGCACAAAACCTGATTGTAAGGGAGAGTCTAAAAGTGCGATCGTCATTGGGGGAATGACACTCAAACCAGGCCCGATATTGGGTATTAAGTTCAGTAAGCCGGCTACTACAGCATGAGCTAGGGGTAAGGGAACTTGCAATACCGACAAACCAATTAAACTCAGCAAACTGATGACGCTCATGCTAATCAGAGCGCCGATTACCCATCCACCGAGAGCTATTTCGCATTCATCTAAGATACCATCGACTCTGCGCCGATAAAAGGAGGGAAATAGTTGGATGAATGCTTTGCGGTAAGATAGAGGTTCGGCTAATGTCATTAATGTTAAAACTAGGACTAACAAAAAGCTGAGAATAACGCCTAATGTGTTGCCTACAAAAGCTCCTGCGCCGCCGAGGAGTTGATTGAATATGGGACGAAGTTGCTGGATAATATTGTTAATATCAAGATTTGGTAGTTGCTGACCAATTTGTTCAGAAAACCGAGTTTCAATGAAATCCAGCCATTGATTTAATCTAGCTATTCCTTGAGGAGCTCTTTGGGTAAGTTGTTGAAACTGTTGGGCAAAAGGTGGTACTATAATTAGGAATAAACCTACAAATATCAGGATTAAAAAGCTAATTGAAAGCAAAACTGCGATCGGTCTTTTGAGTCTGAATCTTTGCAAGTAGCGTGCTAGTCTGTTTAAAGATGTAGCTATAACGACTGCGGCAAATAGCAGCAATAGGGCTTGTCTGATTTGCCAGAGGATGTAACAAGATGCGATGAGGGCTAATAAGCCGATCCATTGTCCTAGCTTCATTTCTTCAATTCTCCAATTTAAAATATAAAATCGATTGATAGTATGGGAAGGAGAATCGTCATTTCCCTTTGGCGAATACTTGCTCTGGTGTCAGGTTCAATTCAGGAAAAATTTGGGATTGAATGCGATCGCAATTTTTGAACAGTTTGACTTGGTATTCACCATCTACTAGCTGATAAACTGAAAAAGTAGGTTGTTTGGGATTACCAATAAACCGTCGCCCACCCAATCCTAGATAGTCTACAATCCAATATTCTTGGATGCCAATTAATTCGTAAGCCTCTAGTTTGCGAGCATAATCATCCTCCCAGTTAGTGCTAGTTACCTCGACGATTAATGGGACTGATGAACCCATTGTGATAATTGATGATTTCTCCCATCGCGGCTCGTTTCCAATTGTTTGCTCGTTGAGTACAATGATATCGGGCTCATATCCCGATTCCTCGCGCATCGGTTTGATGACGGATTCTTTGGGGATAAAGTACGGGAGTTGTAGCCTTCTGATTTCAAAGTTGAGATCGGCGATCAGAAAACCTGTCAGTTTAGAATGTTTCCCTGTTGCTTTTGGCATTTCAACAATTTCTCCGTTGTGTAGTTCATAGTGACATCCTGAATTTTCAGGATACCAGTCAATGAATTCATCGAATGTTACTAATTCTGTTATGGTTTGAATCATGGTGAGTACCTTGAGTTTAATTGCGATCGGCTTAACCTATATGATAAGACTTGTAGGATGCCTCAGACGAATTTTCAGGGCGATTTTCGAGGGTAACAGTCAACTGTCAACTGTCAATTAAGAGGGCGGGCACGGGGGCACCGCCCCTACCAACTGTCAACTGTTTAAGTCTTTCTCGAACAACTTGTTGATAAAAAGCCTCTAACGCAGTCACACAAACTCGATCGTCAAACAGATTACCTTGTCGCTGACTCATCCGTTCTGCAACGTCTCGCCGCCACTCTGAATCTGTACCCAACTTGACAGCAATTTCAATATACTCTACTTCATTTTTGGCGATCGTATCTGTCACTCCCAGCATTTTGAGAAAGCTATCAGCATGAAGTCCTCGCATAAATTCTCCCGGACAAGTTACTATGGGTAAATTACACGCGATCGCCTCCAAAGACGTATTCCCACCAGACCAAGTGAAAGTATCTAAAAAAACATCAGACAGGAAATTAATTGCGATGTAATCTTGTCGAGTTAAAATAGTTAAGAACAGGCAGTAATCTTCACTGTCGAGATTGACAGCAGCAAATGCACGCTTTAGCCGTTCCCGCAAAAGTTCACCGCGCGGAAAAATAAACTGAGCTTGCGGAATCCGCAGCGCTATTTCTGCTAAAATAAAATCATATTGTGGTAAGTATTTGAAAGGAGCTTGGCAGCATAAATAAATAACAGCATCTTCTCGCAAGTCAAAATCCGAGCGAGTCTGGGTTAATTCACCAACAATCGGTTTTGGGTAGGAAACACCAATATTCGGCAACTTAACTAAGGTTTCTGAGTAATGCGATTGTGCATTTTCTGGTTCCATCAATTCACTGGAAATGAAATAATCAATCGTCGGTAAACCAGAGGTGACAGGATGTCCCCACGCCGTACATTGTATGGGTGCAAGACGCAAAGCTGCTATTTGAATAGTTGGTGCATCCATGCCAATTTCTGGGAAGACAAGAATATGCAATTTGTCATCAATAATTCGTTGGCATACGGCTTCCAGGTTGTGAGGGATATGGCGAAATTCTGTGCTATATAGGCGAAATTGTTCGGTAACTGGATCTGGATCGTTACCCGTGTAGTAACAGTAAATTTCAAATTGTTTTGTGTTGGCATAACGCAACCAGCCGGTTAACCATAAAGTGCCGCTATAAGAATGCAAATAACTAGAGATATAACCAACTCTAATTTTGCCATTTTCCAGCAGTGGAGGCATCGATCGCGGTTGCACCCACTGGGGATAGTTGGCGGCCATAACTTGATGCACTAAATTGGCATATTTTGACTGCGATTCAACAACATTATAAGCCTGATATGCTAGATAAAAATTAGTAAAACTTCTCAAGCCTAGGAAAGTATTAATTTTGGATTCTGGAGTTTGTAAAGATGTTTGCTGAATCAACTTTTCTAATTCTCTAACAAATCTTTCCTGGTAAAATTGGATTTCATCTAAGCTCTCGTAAACAATCGGCAATGTCAAGTGTTTTAAAAGTTGAAAAACATATTCATTCGGTAGTATTTGCGCTGCTATTTCTGCACTTGAAATAGCTTTCTGAGTACGTCCGTTTTGCTGGCAAATTTTGATAAATTGAAAGTGCAGTTGTCCGGCTGTCGGGTAATTGCGGATACCTTGTTCAAGAATTGCGATCGCATCTTCGATTCTGTTGAGGTTTCTGAAACACTCGCTGATGCTATAATACAGTTCTATATCTCCTGTCTGTGATACTAAAAACCTTTGATAGTGCTTAATCGCTGCTTCATATCTTCCTTGAAGGTAGAGTTGATTGCCAAAATTTCTCAGCGCTAATGCTTGGGAGTCAAGGGTGATATCATTAAGTTGTTCCAATTCAACTACTGGGATTTTTTCGGTTCCAGAGTCGGCTATGGCTTGGTGATTTTCCGCATTCAACCTAATTCGATATTGAATATATGGCAAGATATCCAGCCACTGACTTTGATTGAAGTTTTCTAATAAAATAATTTCCGGTTCGCAGCTAGTATCTAAATCTTCTTCCATGAATAGATTCAGGACAATGGCTGATATAATCAGACTAGCATCTAACTCTGATTCTTCTAAAGTTTCGTTGCTGTCTATGACAAGAGTGAGAAAATCGCGATCGGGATGATTGACAAGATTCCTAATAATTAGTTCTAGTTCTAAATAAAGTGATTCTTCTGGTTGGTTCCAGTCGGGGAAAATCAACAAATTTAATGGTTTGAGATTTAAGGTGGTTAGATCCATTTGATTGTCTGTCTCATGTATATTGCTGGCATGAAGGGTTCTTGGCTTAATTTAACTTGTCTTTGGCGATCGCGCTCCATATCTATTTCGCTTGTTGCCATGCCCGCCAGCCGAGGATAGCCGCTACAATCAAGCTGGGGGAAAGGACGGCGATTAGGGCATTTAAATCGGTGGAGGGGATGGATAAGCTAGGCCCTGCGTACTTGATGGCGAGGGAAAGGACGGCGGAGAGGGTGAATACTTTGGCGATCGGGCTGATGTTGGTGTTCATGGAGGCGGTGGTTGTATAATTAGGTATTGAGATTATTATGCCAAGTCTCTGCCGTTATTGCGGCACATTATAGTTTTTAACAGGAAACAAGCGATGAATGTTGTTTTAAACCCTGAATTAGAACAGTTGATCCAATCTGAGTTAGACACTGGAAAATATGAAAATGTAGAAGCGGTGCTTAGAGAAGCATTAAGGCTTTTATCTGAGCGAAATAATCGCAAGCTAGTTGCTAGTAGAGTAAAGAATTTATTTGAGAAAACGCAAGCTATACCAGGAGTTCAAGAAATTACAGAGGAGGAAATTGCAGCGGAAATTGAAGCTTATCGGAGAGGTCAATGAGGATTGTTGTTGATACTAATATTGTAGTGTCTGCCATTTTGAGGGGACAAAGGCCCAAAAAAGTGATTCAGTCAATTATTGATCGCCCGGATTGGGCGTGGCTGGTATCACCAGAAATTATAGCAGAATATAAGGAGGTTTTGTTACGTCCCAAGTTTAAGCTAAGTCAGGAAGTGATAGAAGAGTGGTGGGAGATTTTTGAGACGGTAACGCTGTCGATCGAGGTAGAGGTTGAGGTAGATTTTCCGAGGGATAGGAAAGATGCTAAATTTCTAGCTTGTGCTTTGGGTGGTAATGCAAATTTTTTTAATAACTGGCGATCGAGATTTTAGTGAGGTAGAAACTTTGGGCAATACTAAGATTGTTTCAGTTTTGGGTTTTCTGGATCAAATCTTAGGAGAGGGGCAGGATTGAGAGCAAAGTACCAAACCTTGGTTTTTTGGCAAGATAGCCGATTTTAACTAAACTTACAATTAAGTTACATCTCGTTAAAAAACGATCTATGACCTACACCACACAAAAATTACTTAGCTTTGAGGAGTTTATCACCCAATATGGGGATAACACGCGCTATGAACTAATTGACGGAGAACTCAGAGAGATGGAACCTACTGGCCCTCACGAAGCAGTTTCCGGTAGTATTGCGGGTAGAATTTATGTCGAAATTTTTCGGGATAATTTCAACTGGTTGGTGCCAAAAACCTGTCTGATAAAACCTCTATATGCAGAAGCTACAGCGCTGCGCCATGACGTAGTTGTTTTAGATCGAGCAGAACTCAGACAAGAACCACTTTGGCAAAAAGAACCAGTGATTTGTAACGGTAATACCATTAAGCTTGTTGCTGAAGTGGTCAGCACTAATTGGCAAGATGATTATGCCAGAAAAGTGGAGGAATACGCTTTTTTGAATATCCCAGAATATTGGATTGTGGACTTTCGGGGCTTGGGTGGTTGGCAATTTATCGGTAATCCAAAGCAACCGACTTTTACAGTCTGCCAGTTAGTGAATGGTGTATACCAGCAGCAACAATATCGCTTGGGAGATACTATTTCTTCTTACCTGTTTCCAAATTTGCAACTGAGACTCAATGACATTATGCCGACTTGAAAGTCTGGTATATACAGCATATTCTCTATATGTGGTACACACAATCTGAGCAAAAGTAAGGTGCGTCGCCACCCGAAATACAGCAAGTTATATCCAATATCTCGCAGCGACACACCCTACAGACTTATAATATAATACTAATACAGAAGCTTGATGGAGGCTTGCGCGATGACACAGACACTCTTACAGCCAATAGAGCAACGGTTCATTCACTTCGGGATTAGTTGGGAACAGTTCAAGTTAATTGAACAGGGGTTCTCTGACTCTCCTGGTATCAAGTTATTTTATTACAAAGGAGAGGTAGAAATCTTGGCAGTTTCTCCAGAACACGAATTTTTCAGTCGGACAATTTGTACGCTGCTGGCTATCTACTGCGCCGAAAATGAAATTGAGTTTGCACCTACGGGAAGTTTTACCCAAGAAAAGGAAAGGGTAGTGTCTGCACAAGCCGATGAATCTTTTTTTATTGGCAAGCGTATCACTCTAAATTCTCCCCCTGATTTATGTATTGAAGTAATTTTTACTAGCGGTAATGTGAGCAAATTGCAGCGCTATCGAGTATTGGGAGTTGCTGAAGTCTGGTTCTGGGAAGATGGTTTATTGGCTATGTATCGCTTGGGTGCTGAGGGTTATGAAAAAATTTCTTCGAGTGCGGTTTTGCCAGATTTAGATATTAACTTACTGTGTCGCTGCTTGCTGATGGCTTCGAGTGTGGAAACGATGAGAGAGTTTAGGAAGGGGATTTGTGGTTAGGGCGATCGCACAGTGATTAAATCATGATAAAATTCAGTGATAAAAATCAATCATAAATTCCATGACGCGATTCATTCACGATCGCTTTGCTAAAGAATACCTGGAAGAAATGCTTTCTCCGATCGGCACAGTCAATGTCGGTCGCGATGTGACTTCGGAAGTCCGAGAAATCGATGTCTATTTCACTCCTGGCACTCCAATCCCAGAATATACACAAAATCTAGGATTGTTGGGAAAAATGGCTTCTACGACGGCAATATTTGAACCATTTCGCAATCCGATCGCTCTGGGCGACGTCTGGAACTGTACGAGTAAGTTATTCGATTTGCGAAGAGAATTAGAGCGTCAGGCAAGAAGAGACAATACTCGCTATGATGATGCTAAGTTGCCCTTCCTGTGGATTTTGACACCGACAGCCTCGAAATCATTAGTTTCAGGTTTTGGTGGAATACCAAACCTCTCTAATTGGTTGGAGGGCATCTATTTTTTCCCGGAGCACTGGCAAGGGGCAATTGTGGTGATTCACCAGTTGCCAGAAACACCAGAAACCCTGTGGTTGAGGATTTTGGGCAAAGGGAAAGTACAACAAAGGGCTGTTTCTCAATTGAGCGCTTTAGCCACAAACGATCCGCTGCGGATTACTGCGTTAGAGTTATTGTATAGGTTACAGTCAAATTTAGTAACCGATATCCCACAAGAATTAGAATCAGAAGAGCGGGAGTTAATTATGGCCATTGCACCACTTTTTCAACAACAAATACAAGCAGCACAGCAACAAGCTAGGGAAGAAGGTCTAGAACGAGGGCTAGAACGAGGGCTCGAACGAGGGCTCGAACGAGGGCTCGAACGAGGCAGACAAGAGCAGCAACGCTTAATTTTATCAGATTTTCTGCCAGGAAAATTTGGAGAATTAAGTGCCAAAATGAGCGTTTTTTTAACGCCTCTCTCCAAGTTGTCGGCGACGGAATTTACTCGGATGTTGCTGGCGATATCAATGCTCACCGTCGATGAATCAGGACAGCAACAAGCGGTTAAATTGTTGGCGGAATATGTCTTGAGAATGTACTTAAACGAATCGGCAGATATTCTCGATACAGCCGTTAGCAATTTGCTAGAATTATCAGTGGCAGAATTGACAGTGTTGGTGGAAGAAATGCCACGGTTATCGGCTGATGAGTTGAGGGCAAGATTATAGATTTTTTGGAGGAGAGCGATCCTAAATGAGTCGTAAATCTTTTTACCCCACCCCAACCCTCCCCTTAGTAAGGGGAGGGAGTAAGAAATTCACAAATGATTGTGGAAGCGATGAGGGAGTTTACGAGGGGGATTTCTGGTTAGGGCGGGGGTTTCAGGCGAGGATTGCCAGTATGTGTTGCGATTTGGCGGGCGATCGCATATTTTCTGACATACTAGAATAATTTGCCAGCGTTGAGCATAATTGAACATGGATCGCGAAAACTTAGAGTTAATCGAAAACATTCGCCAGCAGTTTGACAATACTCCTTATCCCAGAATCCCGCTGGAACAATCTCCAAAAGACAACAGTGAATTGCTGTACCTTCACAATCTGGTAACTGCTTACTACTTCAGAAATCGGAAAGTTATCAATACCGAAGGTAAAGTTATCCTCGATGCGGGATGCGGCACCGGTTATAAATCCTTGGTTTTAGCTCTAGCCAATCCGGGAGCGAAAATAGTAGGCATCGATTTATCAGCAGAATCTGTGAAACTAGCTGAGCAACGTTTACAGTATCATGGGGTTGCTAATGCAGAGTTTTATGCTTTGAAGATAGAAGATTTACCAAGTTTGAATTTAGAGTTTGACTATATCAATGCTGACGAAGTTCTGTATCTCTTGCCCGATGCTATTTCTGGATTGCAAGCGATGAAATCAGTTTTGACACCAGACGGAATCATCCGCACAAACCTACACAGTGCCAATGGTAGAGCCGGAGTATTTCGCGCTCAATCGGCTTTCAAAACTATGGGATTAATGGATGGATGTCCAGGAGAATTGGAGGTGGAAATAGTCCGGGAAACAATGGAAGCATTACAAGATGGAGTAGCGCTTAAGGCATTTACCTGGAATACCGATCGCTCGAACGATGAGGGATGGATTATGGTTAACTATTTATTCGTCGGTGATAAAGGTTGTACTATTCCTGAAGTGTTTGCAATGTTGAGAGGTGCTGATTTAGAGTTTATCAGTATGGTGGCTTGGCATCGGTGGGAGTTGATGGATTTGTTCAAAGATCCAGATGATTTGCCTCCGTTTTTGGCGATGAGTCTGCCAGAAGCTTCTGTGGAAGAGCGGCTGCATTTATTTGATTTGTTACATCCCCTGCACCGTTTGTTTGATTTCTGGTGCGGCAATCCCCATCGGGCTCAGGATTTTGTGCCCGTGGCGGAATGGACGGAGGCTCAATGGCGGGAAGCACGGGTACACCTGCACCCGCAACTGAGGACTTCCCAGATTAGGGAAGATTTGATGAATTGCATTGACAGCCAAACGCCGTTTGAGATTAGCCGTTATATTATTGTGCCCACTCTAGCGCCGGTGGCGATCGACAGTACCATGGCGGCTTGTCTGCTACCACTGTGGGAGGGGCCGCAGTCTGTGGTTTCGCTAGTGCAGAAGTGGCTCCAAATCCGCGCTCAGATGGCTGTTAACCTAGAGCCTGTTAGCGAGCAGACTGCCTTTGAGGAAGTCAAGGAACTGTTGATTAGGCTGGAAGTCTTTCTGTATGTGCTTTTGGAGCCTTAGAGCCAGGAGTTGAAAAAAAAAATAGTTTGGGGTGATATTAAAGCGCCGATAACTGGGTAAGTTACATATAAGAGTTAGAAATCGAGCATCCCACCCCTCAAGGAGAAAAGACTTATGAAGACTGAATTTAAAGCTAAGTTCCTGCAACACATCAACAAAAGAAGACAGGATCAAGGTTTCACCCTGATTGAACTGCTGGTTGTTATCATCATCATCGGTATTTTGTCTGCGATCGCCTTGCCATCCTTCCTCAGCCAAGCTAACAAAGCCAAGCAGACAGAAGGTAAGCAGTACGCCAGCTCAGTTATTAAGGCCCAACAAGCTTACTACGCAGAAAATAGCAAATTTATCGATCAAATGACTTCGTTGGGTATTGGTCTAAAAACTTCCACCCAAAACTATACATACAACCTCAGTCTCACCGGCACAACTGGAGCTCAAATCGCAGCAAATCCAACTGCCGGTGGCGCGCTCAAATCTTACGCTGGAACAGTTGGTTTGGTTCCTTCGGGAGATGCGAAAGGTACGCAATCTGTACTTTGTGAGAGTACAAGTAGTGGTGTCCCAGCCACAGTCGGTGCTGCTGATGGAACGATTGTTAGTTGTGGCGCTGGCATGACAGAAGTGACCAAGTAATTTCTGAGTACAAACAAAGATGTTTGTACAATCAAAAAGCGGGTAGTGCCCAGGGTACTATCCGCTTTGTATTATGGGATCTGGCATGATAAAATTTCCAACTGTTTGCATTTAAAACAGCTTTTAGAGGCTTGTTCTATGGTTTCTCAAAATTTGACCCTAACACCTGACTGGCAGCAGCAAGCCGATCAATTTTTACTCAGCGGAAATTATCATCAGGCTGCACAGCTTTACGAGCAAGCCATTGCCGCAGCACCCGAAATTAAGTCTTACTACTGGCATTTAGGGCTGATATTGCTGTTGGAGGGTCAAGAAACCGAGGCTCAGACAACCTGGCTATTGGCAATGGCGGAAGGGGAGTCAGAAGAGATCGATTTGTGGACGATTGAACTGATGGAGGTACTGCAAGCTGAAGCAGAGCGGCGAGAGTTAGAGCTGACTGACTATTCAGTAGCTTGGGCAATTCGACAGCACCTGCGAGAAATTAACCCTACTGAGATTAACAACCTTCTGCAATTGATAGAGTTGTCTATTCTGTTGGGAACTTATACAGGAAACGAACTGACCGATTTAGGGGTAATTGAGCTTTTGAAATCTGAACCTGCGAGATCGGTTGATTCTGATAGATTAGTACAATTTTGGAAGCAGATTTTATATATAGCTCCTTTCCATCCTTCATCCTTTGATTTAACGGAAGTCTGTCTGCCTTACGTTAAGGAACCTCTGCTATTTTTAGATAATTTAATAGAATTTATTTATAAGATTTCCTATTCAGCTAAAAGATTTACTCTCGGAGTTCGTTTCACTGAGTTAGGTCTGCGTTTAGCTCCTGAACATCCAGAACTACTCCGAACTTTATCTTGCCTTTATCAAGATATCCATGACTACGATCGGGGAATAGAAACTGCTAAGCTTTGCTATTCTCTCATGGATAACTTAGCTGATAAAATATATGCAAATCACCTGATTATGCGAGGTTTAATGAGTGCTGGTGGCTATTGGGATGAGTTTACTTCTGTGATTGAAAGGCATAAGTTGCTTCTTGGATCTTTGAGTAAAGAGCAACCGACTTACCTCGATTCAAGTTCGACGATTCGCTTATTAAGTTCTAGTTTTTTCTTCCCATATTTTCAGGATGATCCTAAAGAAAATGTCAAAATTCGTTCTCAAGTAGCACAGCTTTGTCAATTAAATGTAGAAAACTATGCTAAGGCGAAAGTAGAGCAATATCGACACCGACACTCTTCTATCGTGAAAAGAGAGGGTTCTCGTAAACGGTTAAAAATAGGATATATTTCCTATTGCCTCCGTACCCATTCTGTGGGTTCGCTAGCAAGATGGTTATTTCAGTATCATAACCACGATCGTTTTGAAATTAATGCTTATTTTCTGGCAGCCGAACATACCTGCGATCCTGTACAGGATTGGTACATTAGCAAAGTAGATCGAGCTTATAAATTAGGACTAGATGGGGCCGGAACTGCCGAAAGGATTTATGAAGATGAGATTGATATTTTAATCGAACTCGATAGCCTAACGCTGAATAATACTTGTGAGATTATGGCAATGAAACCTGCCCCAATTCAAGCTACTTGGCTGGGGTGGGATGCTTCAGGAGTGCCGGCAGTTGATTACTACATTGCCGACCCCTATGTATTGCCAGAATCAGCTCAGGAATACTATACGGAAAAAATTTGGCGTTTGCCACAAACTTACATAGCAGTAGATGGTTTTGAGGTAGGCGTACCAACCCTCCGGCGCGAAAATTTAAATATTCCTAGTGATGCAGTTATCTATCTGAGCGCTCAGAGAGGATATAAATACAATCCGAATACTGTACGGCTGCAAATGCAAATTCTGCAAGCAGTCCCAAATAGCTATTTCATTGTTAAAGGCTTAGCCGATCAAGAAGCACTCAAAAACTTTTTCATTCAGATAGCGACATCCGAGGGAGTGGATGAGGAGCGCCTGCGGTTTTTACCTTTGGTTGCTTCCGAGGCTGAGCATCGAGCTAATTTAGGAATTGCTGATGTAGTTCTAGATACTTATCCCTATAACGGAGCTACAACTACTATGGAAACCCTGTGGATGGGGATTCCGATAGTAACTCGTGTAGGAGAGCAATTTTCTAGCCGGAATAGTTACACGATGATGATGAATGCAGGGATAACGGAGGGAATTGCTTGGACGGATCGAGAATATGTGGAATGGGGAATTCGCTTGGGAAAAGACCAGAATTTGCGACAGCAAATTGCTTGGACTTTGCGACAGTCACGGCAAACTGCGCCTCTATGGAATGGGAAACAATTCACCCACGAAATGGAGAAAGCTTACGAACAGATGTGGCAAAAATATTGCGCTCTTGAGAAGCATAGTTAATCTGAAATGATTTGGTGCAGGATTTTTTTAATCAATTGGCTTATAGGCTGTAGCCCAAAGATTGAGTCCTTCATTGTTGACTTCAACTGGATGGAAACCAGCTTCCTGTATTTTAAGAGCGAGGCTTTGCTGTGTAAAACCAGTACGGTGCGCCAT
This sequence comes from Tychonema litorale BBK16, assembly GCF_021648855.1. Lineage (GTDB taxonomy): Bacteria > Cyanobacteriota > Cyanobacteriia > Cyanobacteriales > Microcoleaceae > Microcoleus. The sequence goes on from NZ_JAKJHX010000003.1 coordinate 32,210, forward strand.
ATAGTATTTACCTTTAGCAATGTCAGCGCCGAAACCGTAGAGAATATCAAGAGCGGAAATCGGACCAGAGGGGGAAATGTAGAGAGGCTGCTCTAAGTTCCCCTGAGCTACATACTCTGCCACTTTCTGAATATCTGGCAATGTGATTAAGACAAATCCACCTGGCTTCAAGACTCGGTAAAATTCAGCTAAAGCGATCGCTACTTCGTGATGATAGATATGCTCAATATTATGGGATGACCAGATTGCATCAAAGGACTGACTTGACACTGAACTCATATCTGTAATGGAGCTGATAATATCCGGCTTGACATTTGGGTCAATATCAAGTCGCACTTCTTGCCACTCATCATTTCTAAAAGTCTCATGCAATCTTAAGAAAGAATAAGAGCCACAGCCTACATGGAGAACTTTTTTCCTCGATGTTTCTGATGTCGGTGTTACTGTTGCATCAGTCGCTAGTTTTTCTTGTACAACTTGTTGGTAAAACTGTTCGAGTGCTTTGACACAGGTTACGTCTTCGTAGAGATTAGCATGGCGATCGCTCATTTGCTGCGAGATATTCCGTCGCCATTCCGCATCTAATCCTAATTTTACAGCTATGTCAATATACTCTGCCTCATCCTTGGCAATCGTATCTATTAGACCCAGTATTTTGAGCATCCCATAAGATTGGCGACTTCGCATTAATTCTCCCGGACAGGTAACAATAGGCAAGTTACAGGCGATCGCTTCCAGGGTAGTGACACCTCCAGACCAACTAAAGGTATCTAGAAAAATATCCGAAAGCAGATTGAGCTGCCAATAACTAATCAAAGTTTGCCGAGGTAAAATGATGCAATAGTCTTCGCTATTCAAGCCGTACCGATTGAAAGCCTGTTTAAGTCGTTGCTGAAACTTGGCTGTTATTGATGGTTTTTGGTTGGCAATGAAGACGAACTGAGAATCTGCCAATCTTCGAGCAATTTCTGGAAAAATATAGTCATGCTGGGGTAAATATTTAGATAGCGATTGACAGGATAAGTACACAATTTTGTCATCAGAAATTTGAAAATCAGATCTGCTTTTCGTCTGTTCGGGAACGATCTGTTTAGTGTAGGAAATTCCCAATTTAGGCAAGCGAATTAATTGTTCCAAGTAATGCTCTTCTGCATTTTCTGGCTCCATTGCCTCGCTAGATAGAAAGTAGTCGATGGTTGGCAAACCAGAAGTAACTGGATGTAACCATGTTGTACACTGCACTGATGCCAGTCGCAAGGCAGCCATTTGTATCATCTGCGGGTGCATTCCAACTTCTACAAAAACCAGAACGTGCAAGCGATCGGATATAATTTGCTGGCAAACAGCTTCTAGATCGTCTGCAATTTGATGGAAAAAATCACTATAGACTATGAATTTTTCTGTTAAGGCATCCTGTTCAGAATTAATATGATAGCAATATATTTCAAATAGCTGGCGATCGCAGTTACGCAACCAGCCCAAAACAAGCTTGCCTACCCCATTGCCGCGCAACCCGTGAGAGACATAACCAATGCGAATTTTCTCCTGCGGTTTAAGGGGAGGAATTGAACGGGGCAATACCCACTGTGGATAGTTAGCAGCCATAATTCGGTGAACTAACTGCCCGTACTCTTTTTGTAATTCTAAGTCATTCTTACCTTGATACTGAAGGAGGAAGTTTTGGTAGTAACCAATCCCTTTTAAGGCATTCTGTCTTTCTTCAGGTTTTTCTAAAGAAATGTGGTGACTAAAATTTTGCAAACCTTGAGCAAATCGTTTCCGATAAAATTTAATTTCTTCAGAGGTGTCATAAATAACAGGCAAGAAAAGTTCTGCTTCTCGCTTTAAGTATAAAGCATGGGGAAGAAGTTTTGAGGATTTGTACGCTAATGCAATCGCTTCTTGGGAGCGTCCAATCTTGTGCAAGGCTAATATCCACAAGAAATAAAGATCGGCTTTCTGTGGATATAAACGGGTACTCTCTTCGTAAACTTTGAGAGCCTCATTTTCTTTATTTATTAATTGATAGCAATTAGCCAAGGCTGTATAAACTGGTACATCACCTGTTTGGATATCTAGAAAATTTTGAAAGTAAATAATGGCTTGGTCGTATTGTCTTTGATGATAAGAAGCATATCCTAAGTAATAATAGTATTGAGCTAAATTGTTTTTAGCTTGAAATGCTAAACCTAAATTGTTTAGAATATCAGGATGGTGGGGCTTGAGCTTGAGGGCTGCTTCGTAGGCACTAATGGCATCATCAGTTCGTTGGCATAACATTAAAAGGTTCCCCAAATTTAGATAACCACCGAAGTGACTTGAATTAGCTGCGATTGCCTGACGGTAAACTGATTCAGCTTTCTCGATTTCGCCTGTTTCGGCAAGGATATTACCCAAGTTATTATAGGCTTGAACATTTTCAGGGTCGAGCTTAATCGCCTCTTGATACGCTTGAATAGCTTGAGAACGATCTCCAATTGTCTCTAGTACGATACCTAAATTGTAGTGCCTGATAGATTTCAAAGGATCGAGTTCTATAGATTTTAGCACTAATAATATTGCATCTCGATATTGCTCTTTCATGTAACAAAGCGTTCCCAAGTGGAACCAAGCATCGGCATTTTCTGGTTCCCACCGCAAAACTTCTTGATATTTTTGTTCGGCTGTTATTAAATTTTGGCTTGCCCATAATAAAATTTCTTCATCACTTGGGTTTGCATTTTTATTGCTTGGTATAATGGCTCCAGAACAGTGCAATTCTATTGCTTCGTTATGAAGAGTATTTATGATTTTTTGTCGCTCTTCATTTTGCAGATCGTAGATAGATTTAATCACTGAGCGATTGTGTCTGGTTTGTAAGCTTTCCCAATCATTATTTTCCTTCGCCACATTATCCCAAACAAATACCTGTAAACCATTCCAAAGTTTATAGTCAATATCTTCTGTCTTATCTAAATATAACCTACATTGAGGGTTAGCAGCTATAAAATCCCAGTTAGCCTGTCGCGCTGCTGACCAATTGCTATTGATGACAACAATAAGCGATCTTTCAGCTAAGAAAGGTTTCACCAAAAGTAATCCCATTAAATGCGATCTATAGTCATGAGCTGCATCATAGAAATATACACCTATTTTTTCTTCAGGCGCAATTTCTTTGAGATCGCAAAAAAACTCTTCAAACTCTTGATTACAGAGAATGACTTGCTCTGATAAATCGAAGGTTGATAAATTTGCTGTCAATTTTTCAAAGCTATCTCCAAAAGTATCAAATTCAGAGAAGTTATCTACTGCATATGCCATCTGTTCTGGGTGTTCTAGAAGTGCAGAAATTAAACTTGCTCCCTGGAAGCAGCCCACTTCGCAATAAACCTCGTCAGGCTCCAAGCATTCCACCGCAAAGTTCAGCAACTGCATAACGTTAGCTGTTGTCATACCTGTAACTTGATTCAAGATTTGCTGAAAACAATCTGTTTTGGGAAAAACTAAATCTTGTTCCCATTTTTCATACAAGCTAGCGAGTTGCTGGAAAAATCTTTGATGGTTCATAATTTTCAAAAAATGTTAAGCATAGAGTCTGTCACGTAATTTGGTTAAAGTTCCAAATTCTTAAAGTTGTTTATTTCATATAGCGGAATTTTTTCTGCTTTTGCTTGAGCGATCGCATTTTTATTTTCATTATCCAATACAATTCGACCTTGAAGTAAAGGTATCAAAGCTGACCGCTGAATTTCGCTTAACTGTCCCATCAGTAAAATTTCTGGACCGTCAGAAACATCTAAATCTTCTTCCATTAAAAGATTCATCGCTACACTTGATAGCACAAGATTAGCATCTTCGTCAGAAATGTTACTATTGTCCATCAATAAATTTATCTTGTTTTTGTTTGGGTGAGTGGCAAGCGCCCTCACCATTTGTTCCAATTCCAAGCTAAGAGACTCTTCTGACTGCGACCAATCTGGAAAAACAATTAGGTTAATTTCTCTCAAGTTTATCGACAGCGACAAGGCTGCTGAGCCTCCTTCCTTTTCCTGGCATTTCTCAATTTGCTGAGTATAATAACCCAGCATTTCAAGAAAGCGCAAAGCTGTAGGAACAGGAGCGTAATTTTCAATTGCCCACTGCCGACCTGACCTAGAGATTTTCTCCAAAATTCCTGGGTCATCAGCAATGCGATCGACAGTATCTTGCATATTGTCTAAATCGATTCCTATATAATGCCGCCAATTTTCTGGCATGACTGGCAGTTTAACTTCATATTTATCAAAATCTACGTGAAACGTTACGCACCCAGCCGCCAATGATTCCCAAAAACGCCAACTGTCCCACCATTCTACGATCGATTCTCCTGTAAAATAATCTGAGGTAACAGAACCCCCAAAGCAAGCACAAGCAGCAGATTTTTTCAATCGTTGGTAGTAACTTGGATAGTGACGTTGACCTGTTTGCTCCCACTGCAAGTAGTGGTAATTGTCTGAGGGAGATTTATCAAAATCATCAACGGTATCATCCAGCAACAGAATATCTTTAATCAATGGAAAGAATTGCTCGCTAACGATCTGTCTAAGAGGATTGTTAACTGTCATTGCTCCACTATCAATCCACAGATAACCTTGGGAAAATTTCAGCAAGCTATTAGTGTATACCAATTTCCTTTGATCGTGGCGGAAATTGACAAGCAAACTTTTTTCCCTAGCTTGAAAATGATTAAATTCGTTGGTTTCTCGGAGCATACGGTTAGAAAGACCAAAAACCCAAGTTAAACAATTTGAAGGATATATAGATTTGCTGTTGCAGTGAGTTCTAAATCTGAAATCAAAATTTTCTAACTGTGGATTCCAGAGGGTAAACCCATCCATGTCATCTAGCAAGACAGTAACATATTTTTGCTGTGAGTGAAATAGATTTTCAGGAAAAACTGTCGCGTTTCTCATCCATCTGAAGTCCAAAATCACAATCGAGCAGTCATGATGAGTGACACTTGAATCATAACAAAATAAATATTCTTCTGTATCGAAGTCAATCTTCCAATGATTGATGTTTGAATAAAAGGGTATTCCCAACTCTTTAAAGCCTTCTGCTAAACATATACTGACAGGCGAATAGACTCCTTCGCAGCAATAGAAAAATATAGGTCTGTCCAAAGCTAGTTTGAGAGAGGATTGAGATTTTGAAATATCACTATTCATAGTAATCGTAGATACACAATAATTGCTGAGACTTTCTGTCAGAATTACATAGTTGTAAAACAGTCCTGTAGATAAAATGAGATTTTTTTATACCCTAAAGATGTGATCGCCTCTCTATTCTCATTGTACAACACAATTCGACCGTGAAGTCGAGTTATCAAAGCTGACCGCTGAATTCTGGTCAACTGTCCAATTATTGAAATTTCCGGGCCGTCGGAAACATCTAAATCTTCTTCCATTAAAAGATTCATAGCTACACTTGATAACGCAAGATTGGCATCTTCGTCAGAAATGTTACTATTGTCTACCAAGAGAGTTATCTTACTTTTATCTGGGTGAGTTGCAATGGCTTTGATAACAACAGCCAGTTCCTCTAGTATTAGTTCTTCTGGCTGTCTCCAGTCTGGAAAAATGATCAAATTAATCTCTCTCAGATTCAACTGGTTTTTCAGAGCATCTACTTGATATTTGTAAAAAAAATCTTTAAACACCGAGCCAATTTTCTCAGAGTAAGAGCGACTATCTAGAAAAGCAGGATTAGACTGCATTTTCTCCTTGATATAAATGCTTTTCTGTTGACGCAAATCAGGTTTAGTACCCAGAGCGATCGCCAAATCAATATAAGACTCTTCGCTATCAGTAATTAAATCGGGCACATCAAGCTCTCTTAGCAGCGATGCTCCCATATTTGATCGCGCATAATCTCCTGACATCACCACTGTTGGCAAACCAACTTCTAACGGATCTATGAGCGATGTCATCCCAGCATAGGGATAGGAATCTAAATAAATGTCTGCTACCTTTAAACGTTCTTTCACATCAGCACGGTTAGGTACGGCTTCCAGAAGAATTAACCGATCGGCATCCAAACCATATTTAGCTAAAGTAGCTACTAAACGCTGCTTAAAAGCTGTAACTGGATAAATAGGAGCCCAGTTAGGATTAAAGGGATATAGCACTAGCACAGAACCAGGTACAGCAGCAATTATTTTGATCCACATCTCTTCTACTTCTGGCAATATCTTGAAAAAATTAGCACCAGAAATATAAACAACAGCATTTTGAGGAATGCCCATAGTTTCTCTTTGACAACTTATAGTTTTGATGAGTTGCTCTTCAGTGGCAAAATCAAAACATTGAGCAGGAACATCTAATTTAACCAAGTTTTCTTTATAATCGTTTTGAGTGTCATTTTCAATATCTGTAAGTTTACTAGAGATATAATAATCTATATGTCGCATCCCCGTAGTTACAGGGGAATTCATTCCTACAACTTGTATGGGTGCTAGTCGATGCAAAGCTAGTTCGGCAATCGTATTAGTTTGAGCTGTGATATTATTAGCGATAAAAAGAATGTCTAGTTCCCATTTTCGTAGAGTTTCTACTTGGAGTTTAAGATTTTGAGGCAGTTTAACTGCAATGTCAGTAAAACCTAAACAACACTTTTCAAAACGATGACCGCTGGAATTGATAAAATAAAGAATTATTTCAAATTCATCTCTATTCAAATGTTTATATACTGGCAATGTGGCAAATATTTCTGCTTGAGTGCTAAAATTATCAGCAAGAATGCCCAGTCTAATTTTATTTCTATCAGCCGAACGCTCAGGTAAATCAAAATCTATCGGATGTCCCTGAATTTTTAAGGCAAACTCGATGATGTCTGCACGCTTGACATATATTTTCTTAAGATTTTTGTTACTAAAATAAACAGCAAATTTGGCATGACGCTGGAAAAGTAAAGCTACAGAATGCCAAAAATGTAATTCTGAATGTTGAAAAATGTTGGTATGTATATAGTCTACCCATCTTTGAATATGTTGGTAGTACATATTTACTTCCCCAATCTCTTGGAATAAATATGGAATATCAAACAACAATTTTATGTATTCATTTAGTAGTTGCTGAGGAATACAATGTAGGTCGTATTCCAAAGGTAACTGGTAGGCAGGCTTGTTTCGCATCTCCACCAGTAGTTCCTGGATCGCCTTTTGCTGGTCAAGTTGCTGGGGAGTTTGTTCATCTGTTTCATTTAAAGTAAGTTTTGTAGCGTTAATTAAAGCAGAACTAACAGTTTGCGCCATTTGAGACCAAGAAAATTTTTTCGCTTGTTCTAACCCTGCTGCAATCAATGAATTGCGAATTTTCGGTTTTTGTACCTCGCACAGTGCATCAGTTAACCCATCAATATCATCATCTTTCACATATAAAGCTGCTGCACCAGCCACTTCAGGAATAGAAGCATTCGGGCAAGTAATGACTGGACAACCGCAGGCCATTGCTTCCAGCACAGGCAACCCAAAGCCTTCATAGAGAGAAGGATAAACCAGAGCGACAGCATCGGAATAAGCTAATCTCAATTCCTCATCACTGAGTTGTAGCTTATGCACAACACTTCCTGCGGTATAAATTCTCAACTCCCCTTCTAGTAAAATTCCACTACCCGTAAAAACAATGTCAAATCCTTGTTTACTAGCAAGTTTTCCAAAAGCCTGAAAAAACAACATAATATTTTTATAATCCGACCCGCCACCGACTGATATAAAATAGGGTTTTGAGATGCCGTACTTATTTTTAAAACTATTAATTTCTTCTTGACTCGCTGGTGTGAAAAGATTGTCCACTCCACAATGAGCTATAGTTACAGATGCTAGGGAAATTTCTGGAAAAAATATTGTTAAGTCCTGCGCTGTATTTTCTGAAATCGAAATATATGCAGAAGCATGGCGGATACCGTAATGCTTTTCTCTCCACATTGGTTCCTGCAAATTGGCTTGCAAAACTTCGGGAATCATGTCATAAGCCATGAATACAGAAGGGGTTGATAGTGGTGTTGTATAGTAAGTGGAGATAAATAAATCTGCACCTTCTTCATCGCAGACTTGTTGTAACATTTCTCTATCAGCAATCGTGCTACCGTAGTCATAACGCGGTACATTTCGATACCGAAGACCAGGAATTTTGGGAGCAGTACCAACTCGATCTATAATAACTATATGCTTGCAAAAGTCATCTTTTGCCCATTCTTCCAGCAAAGATTGCCAGACGCGAGCTATTCCTGTTCTGTAAAGTTGGAAAAACACGCCATCAATGATAATCGTGGGAGATGCTGTTTGATCTGTTAAATTTCTACTTTGTAACACATCGGGTTCTACAAATCGCCAATCAGTGCCGTTAGATGCTTTTTGGGCGATCGGGACTACACCGCAGGACTCGGCAATATCAACGGTTGTTCCATCCCGCACCCAGCCTAAATAGTCACGTAATAGAACTGGAAATCTAGTCTGCCGCTGCAAGGCTGTCCATTGCAATAGGGCATTGGTATAACCATAATATTGCTCTTTAAATTTTAACTGTTCTGGTATCACATAAGCAAAATGTTGGAAAACTAATCCCAGGTTTTCTGTTTCTTCGTGTCGGAAAGCATTGAACTCTGCCACATTTATCAACTCACCATTTGGCAAAGGTTCAGCTAAAATAGGGGGTTCATGACGTACCCAGACATGACCAGGCTTGAACCTCCAAGTCCGCAACCATTCTTGTGCAGGATTCTGAGCATAACAGTTGCGAGTGCTAATAACCAGATTCTCTCCGACAAAATACCAACACCAATAAAAAGCAGCCTTTTTTTCAGGATTATTGATGAACAGATATCGGGCAGTACACAGTTGCTCAACCGTCCACAATTCATCAACATCGATTTGCCATAGTAAACATTCCTCGTTAATATTTTCCAATGGTGCATTAACCATTTCACGTTTCCCTTCCCAGAAAATACCCTCCGGTTTACGATAAACCGTGACATTTTCTGGATATAGCTGTGCCAGTTCGTCTAGGTATTCTGTTGTGCCATCATTACTGCGTCCCTTGGAGTGGATTTCGTCGGTAATCCGTCCGCCATTTCCCAAAGACCACGCTGTATCATGCTTCAAGTCCGCTACACCCTCGACTATATGCCAATGCCATTGATAAGGTAGTTGCTTGAATAATTCTATATGATATTTTATGAATGGTTCACCGTTGAGAACAATGGTAAAAAAGTGAATCGGCAATTGTGTAGATGCAACATCTATAGCAGACTGAACATTCTTATAACTGACTGGTTGAATAGGAAGTTTTTTGAACATAGCGTAGGCATTTATATCGGAGTCTGAAATGTTATTTTCCATTATTTACAGCCTGTCTTTACCTTTTTTGTTAGATTAACGTTTCCTGAGATTAGGCATCTGAAAACTTAAAATTTTAAATTATTTTCATTAAAAGCCTAATTACCAAAATTATATGTAGCAGGTAAATTCTCCTTCATATTTAGAAAAAAAGTTAGTGATATAAATCAAGGCTTCTTGAGGAGATAAATTGTGAACTTGCTCTATATCAGCATTCCACGGAAATTTATTTTTCCGGTCTGGCTGTTCTAGATATCCCCTTCTGTAGGCTTCCTCTGAGGTAAGTGAAGGTACTGGACTAATTTCTTGAGGAATCAAGAAAGCATTATTATAATGTAACTCTACCAGAGAATAGTTATATTGTTCGCACAGAATATTTAACTGTGAAATACTTTGACCAAAAAAATGATCGTTATTCCAAACATAATTTGGGCTATAATTAACAGTAAACTTTAGAGGTGGTGGAATCTTCTCGTTGATTTCTACGCTGATTAACAAAGGTCTAAATGAAGTAAGTATTTGATCTAAAACAAAATAATCATAGCCATCTATATCAAGATTAAGAAAACTAAATTTTTCTGGGACTTGATGAGTTTTCATAAGAGAAACTACGTTTTCAGGTGTCACCATGCACTTACTTAAATTTACTTGTTCAAATTCAGTATACCTAAATGCTAATTTTGTAAATAGTTGGCTATCATATTCTACTGCTAATCCCGCCCATCCTTGCTTATATAAAAAATAAGTGTTTGACATAGTTATTCCATCACTAGCAGCTATATCCACACAGTATTTGTTTTCTAGATTTAATCGGCTTAAATATTTATCAATAATAGTTTCTTCGTCTAAATATGAATATTTCCGAGCGGGAGCATCTACATTTTTGCTATCTGCGATTTTAGGGATAGCTAGCATCAATACCTTAACAAATTCTTGAGGATCGGAGGCATAACGCTGACAAGCTGTTGCAAATTCTAGGGTAGATTGTTCGTAAGGTACACAATTTAAAATGCTTTGAAGAACTTGTAATAATAAATCGGAATTAACGGGGTACAACTCCGAGCGCAACAACTCAACAATTCCCAAGGATATTAAGTCTTGATTTATAAAACTATTCATGTTAATGGAAAGTTCGACAATCTTTAACAAATTATTTATATCGGTTGGAGCTATTTCCCGGATGTGTTGCCGGAGTATCCGAGCAACAGCATAATCGATGAGTCCTTCTCGGCGCTGTGCTTCTGTTTGTATAACTCCTATTAGTTCAGATGTGCATTCTTCTATTTGTTCAGCATTCTCCTCAAGTATACCGGTGAACCAGACTGTTAGAGCTTCGGCTTCTTTCTCTTGCAAAAGCAGCATCAACCCCAAATGCCAATAGTGGGATTTGATGTTTGGTTCAGCTTCTATAGCTTGCTCATATATACTCGCTGCTTTAGAATAGTCTCCTAACAATAAGCATGAATTACCTCTTTGTTGCCAATTATTTTGAGCGTTTAACAGAGATATGGCACTGTAACCGCTGCTGTAATCTCGAATTTTAGCAACAATAGGCAATGAACTTAGTCCCAGCTTAACTAGCTCTGGAATTTCCGCTAAGCTCTCTATAATATTGTCAGCCAAGTTATATCTTATATCATCGCCATATTGCAGGGTTAAATACGCTAGAAGTTCTAGAGCATAGTCAGGAAAGTTCATAACATCAGCTATACAAGCTAATTTTAGTATTTGATCTGGTGTCTTTAATTCTGTATTCAAGTCTTCCCGAATCAGATCCCGAAAATAAAAAGCATCAGACCAGACTAAGGCTCCATAATGGTCGGGTGATACTACAGGCATTCGGCGACCGTCACGATGTATATTAGATAAATCAAAAAGTGTAAATCCTTGTTCTCTCAGGTACACATCTACATCCCCAAACAAAGGTTGACCCTTGTATATTTCTGTAAACTCTACTTCTGTTACAATCGCTAGAGTGCTGCTTTTTAAAATACTAGAAGCTCCTTTTAAAACCAGAAGCTCTGCTCCCTGAACGTCTAGTTGTATAAAATCAATCTCGCTAACTGCTTCTGATTGGCAAAAAAAATCTAAAGTTGTTATCTCAACTTCCGCAGTAGAAACTAGCTCAATTAGCTGAGAATTTCCGACAAACCGCTCAATATAGAAATCACTGGGAGGATATAGTGAACTGCAACCTGGGTGTTTAGTAATGTAAATTGTGGATGTTCCGATACAATTTCCCAGAGCTAGTGGGATATGTTTTTCTGTCCAATTTATTTTTCGAGCTTCAAGAGCAGCGTTAGCCTCACTACAAGCAGCTTGATCGGCATCGAATCCATAAATAGTAAGATTAGGTGCAAAAATATCCCACCCCTGACTCCCATAGTCATCTTTGTCTGCGATCTTACGAGAGCCAACGAGGCATACTGTTACGTGAATATTATCCAAATGTCCGCTTTTTTTTAGGCTCGGAACGAAGATTGCCATGCTAAAACCCTGAGATAAAATAAATTGATAATTAACGATAATATGGGTAGATATTGCGATGATAGGGAAGATGGCAGAAAAGCCAATGGAGGAGATACATCTGAACTCGCCCTTCCGCTACTTCTTCCCCTTCGCCTGCCCCAACAATACCTTATAATCAGCCCGATCGCCATTTAGCTTCACCAACTTTTCCAAAGGCTCGATCGCACCCACCCGATTCCCCATCTCCAACCGCACATTGGCCAACCCCTCCAGAGCCGTCTGATTCAGCGGTTCCCGCTGCAAAACCCCCACGTAACCCCGTTCCTTCGCCGCCAGCAAAGACTCCTGCGAAACTACCACTGGCGTCTGCTTCTGCTGGTGCTGACTGCTCAAACCGCTGCCGAACAGACTTACCATACCAAAAAGTGTCGAACCCGCAAAGCCAGCCATTGATACGATCGCAAAAATCTGCTTAATTTTATCGCCCTTATTAACCCGACTATCACCAGATTTTTTCTGCGTACTTTCCATCGTCAATCCTTTGCCTAGAAGGTTTCCAGGCACTCACAAAGTACCTATATCTAGAATGCCCAAGTTCGATCGCAAAACGATCGCCCTCCCCATTTAAAATTTTCGCTCAAATACTCACACATACAAACTGATCGGTGAATTTGATATAGTAGTAATCTGCTATTGCCAATATTCCCCCATTGATGCTCCACTAAAACCCATGCCAGAACGTCAAGTTTCTCTCGATTCCTTTGGAGGAGACAAGGAAGCTTATCAACATTGGTTAGACTCTCAAAAAAGCAAGGAATATACTGAAGTGTAATGATGTTACCTTAGAACTAAGAGTGCGATCGCCTCGGTAAAGTGCGATCGCACCCTGCATCTTTAGCCGTTATCCTGCGGTAATTCTCCAAATTGCGATCGATAACTAGCTAGCAAAGATTCGAGTTCATTCGCCCGTTGACTTTCAGCTTCGGCCCGTTGACTTTCAGCTTCGGCCCGTTGACTTTCGGCTTCGGCCCGTTGACTTTCAGCTTCAGCCCGTTGACTTTCAGCTTCAGCCCGTTGCCGTTCAGCTTCAGCCCGTTGCCTTTCAGCTTTTAAAGCCGAAGCCAATTCATCGGGAATCAATAATTTCTCGACCTTATCTTCCCGATAAAACCCAATCAATTTTCCTTCTATTTCTAACCGCAATTCCAATACCTCACTGCGACTATCTCTAATTAATTCATACCCATCTTCTCCCAATCGATACCCACGCAATTGTTCAGGAATCCATTCACCTCTAGGGTCAAATAACCAATATTCTTGAACTTCCATCCCCTCGTACAAGTCTTTTTTCTTGATTATATCTTCCGACTTTGTACCCGGTGATGTCATTTCAAAAATCACTTTCGGCACTTGCCCTTCTTCCCAGATTTTGTAATTATCTCTGCCACCCGGTTCTACATCAAAAATTACCATCACATCCGGTGCTACCCGCAATTTTGAGAAACCTTGAGCGTAGTACAAATATTGGTTGGCTAACACAGTAGCTCGACGGTCTGCGAGGTATTGTTTTAAGACTTCTAAAGTGGTTAAAATTGCGTAAAGATGGTCGTAAGTTTCTGCCACTGGTTCTCCATCAGCGCTAGGGTATATGATTTCAGAAGTTTTGAGGGTGGTAACGACTGTTGTCATGGTCGTGCTTCCTGTGAGTTGTAGATCTATTATAAACTTTTTTGCTGCAACTAAGAAATCAGGACACGGCAGTGCCATTTCCCTACAAGAAATCGGGGTAGGGACACGGCAGTGCCGTGTCCTCTATATCATGTATGAATGCAACCCGGTTTGATATTACTTCTATGGCAATTTTCCAAACTGCTCTCGATAACGTGCTAGCAAAGATTCGAGTTCAGCAGCACGCTGACTTTCCGATTGTGCACGTTGACTCTCCACTTCTGCGTGTTGTCGTTCCGCTTCAGCCCGTTGCCGTTCCGCTTTTAAAGCTGAAGTCAATTCATCCATAATCAATAATTTGTCTCCATTATCTTCACGATAAAACCCAATCAATTTTCCTTCTATTTCTAAACGCAGTTGCAATACTTCGCAACGACTATCTGTAATTATTTGATATCCCTCTATCCCCAGTCGATATCCACGCAATTTTTCGGGAATCCATTCACCCTTCGGGTCAAATAACCAGTATTCCTGAACTTCTAATCTTTCATACAAATCTTTTTTAATCATTTTATCTTCTGACTGCGTATCTGGTGATGTTATTTCAAAAATCACTTTCGGCACTTGTCCTTCTTCCCAGATTTTATAATTATCTCTGCCACCCGGTTCTACGTCAAAAAGTACCATCACATCTGGTGCTACTCGAACTTTTGGGAAACCTTGAGCGTAGTATAAAAATTGATTTGCTAAAACAGTAGCTCGACGGTCTATGAGGTATTGTTTTAAGACAGATAAAGTGGTGAAAATTGCATCAAGATGGTCGTAAGTTTCTGCCACTGGTTCTCCATCAGCGCTAGGGTATACAATTTCAGTTTTTTTGAGGGTGGGAACGACTGTTGTCATGTCGCGCGCTTCCTATGAGTTGTGCATTCATTATAAACTTTTTTGCTCTAATTTGCTCCAATTAAGTATGCTCATTTAATCGATCGCACTATCGAACACCTGGAATATCCAGCATCGATTTTACTAACTTTTGTCCGATCGCACCCAACACCCTCAAACTCCATCAGGATCAATACCCTGACTTCTCAAATACGCTGCAAGTCGATCGCCCCGCAAACGTTCCTGTTCCGTTAGCAAACGTTCCTGTTCCACCCGTTCCGCACCCCACAACAACAAATTGCCATTCTCATCCCACCAGCGCAGCCAATAACCGCTTCTCTGGGATTTTTCGCCTTCCCAAACCCCCAGAAACAATCCCATTGATTCGATCGCATAACGGCCATGATCCGCCTCTTGCAGCTCATACTTTCCAGCCATCAATCTATATACTTCCAATCTTCCAGATTTTGGTTCAAAAACTGCATAAACCGGAACTTGCAAAATCTGCTCATAAAACCACCATTTCCCATAAGGATATGTTGGTTTTATCGAATATTCAGCTTCACGATCGTCCGATAAAAACTCCATCACTACAGCCGGGAATTCCCCCTCCGCATTCGGACTATAACTGCGGCGAACTTCTCCTGTGGCTGCGGGCAACACAGAAGGAATATATACCCAATCCGGTGCTTTTACTACTGTTTTGTCATTGACTTTGGCACAGAGTCCAAAGTTGGAAGCGATCAGCATTTCTGCTATGATAAATCCTGCGAGTTCCAAAGCTTCTCGCAGGGCTGCGGCTAAAAGTGGTTGGTCGATGTTTTCCACTGGATCGTCCGGTAATTTAAAGTCATCTGGTAACTTTTCCCAAATTACAGTATATTGGGTTTTGATTGCGATCGGCTTTGATAATGTTTGTGTCATAGGTTTAGTTTTCTTAAAAAAATGTTTGTCTCCTGTTTTTAATGATACAATAATTTAAGGATTATTCCCGAAGTCAATAGGTTCGGATTTTTTTGTAGTTTCTGATGGCACAACAGGGAATTTTGGTTTGTTTGGTAAACTCAAAATTCTTGGTTTAGTAGATGGAATTACCGCCGTTGCAGTAGAATTAAAGTTGGCATTCAATTGATTAGAAAGTGGAGCCAATGTTTGAGCTACTTTCACCTGCTGTTGCAATTGTTCCGTAGAACTGAACAAGCCTCCTAATCCGTTGAATAACTTGCGAATGTTGTTACGAAAAGCTGGATCTCCTGTAACTTCATCTACATCGGCAGTGATTTTATGCACATTCTGAAGTGCGGCGCGTGCCGAGTCTAAAGTTTGTTGTAATAAGAGGAATGTTGCTGGATTATTCACATTGCCAGATAAATCTCGCAAGTTAGCAGCAGCTTGGGCCGCATTTGCTGATAAAATTTCTAGATTAGTCAGTAATTGTCCTTGGTTAATTCGATTAATAGTCGGACTCAAACTGCTGACAGTGACACGAATTTCTTGACTGGCTTGATTGAGATTATTCAGAGTTGAAACTAAACTTGATCGGTTGGTGGTGACGAGGGAATTGAGTTCGTTGGCTGTTAAGGTAATTTGATTGGCGGCTTTAGTCACTGAGTTAGCTGAATTGATCGCAGCGGCAGATACTGCTTTTGTGGAACTGTCCGCCGTCTTTGCTACTTTAGACACATCGGCGGCTACTCCTGATATTTCTCCTTTCAGTGATTGATTTAAACTGCTAGCTTCTCCCTTCAGTGATTGATTTAAACTGCCGACTTCTCCTTTGATTGACTGATTAAAACTTCCTAATTCTCCTTTGACAGATTGACTTAAATCGTTCACATCTCCTTTGACTGCTTGACTTAAAACTTTGATTTCTCCTTTGGCAGTTTGGGTTAAGCTAGATAAATCTTGAGTAAGTTTAGCTGCTCCTTTTGCTGTATTTGCTGTGTTTTCGGAAATCGATTTAATATTGTTGAATAGGGTGGGGTCTGTGTACAAGTTGGTTAGGCGGACTGTGGAGCGAATTAGTTCGTCGAGACTGACTCCAGCTTGACCTTTTAAGCGCGAATCTTTGCAGATGATTTCAGCCGGACAATTGGCACTCAAGGGATTGGCAGTAATTAATGATTCTGCTAAAATAGAGTTGGGTGTAATGTCGATGGATGCTTCGCCAATTAAACCGGATTTATTTGCTTCGATCGCGACATCGCGCGGCATGACTAAGTTACCAGGGGAAATTTCCAGGATCACGTCTACCCCGTTGGAACCCGGTTTGAGGGCGGTAACTTTACCGACGTTAACTCCGCGATACCTGACGGGCGTGCCTATTTGCATCCCTTGGGCGGTGGAAAACTCTACGGCGAATTTGTAGGTGCGGTTGCCAATTTGTACGCCGCGTAACCAGAGGACTAAGCCTCCAAATAAGCCGATTCCTACTAAAATTAAAAATCCGACAGAACCTTCTCTTACAGTTCGCGATCGCATATAGCCTCCTTAGTCATTAGTCATTAGTTATTAGTCATTAGTCATTAGTTATTAGTCATTAGTCATTAGTCATTAGTCATTAGTTATGATTTTTAGGGGATGACCCGATAGATTGTAGGTATGAGTTTAATTGAGGGGCTAAGTCATTAATGATTGTTGTGAATGTATCTACTTGTTGAACAGTTAACAGTTTTCGAGTGTAAGCTCGTCTCAACCAATGTTGAGTTTCATATAAAGAACCTCTGGCGATCTTGACAAAACGTCTATTGTCTTGATAGCTGCCTCGTCCGACTCCTTCTGCTATGTTAGCACCAACGCTATCGGCTGAACGGACAATTTGTTGACCGATGGTATTTTTCGCAAATGAATCCCAGGTGTTGACAGTTGTCCATATTTCATCAGCTAGTCGTTCTGATAATTTATAAACTCGTAATTCCTGAAAACTTTTTGTTGCCATATTAATCTCAACCTTATTTAATAACTAACAACAACAACAACCAATGACTAACAACCAATAACCAATAACCAATGACTAATGACTAATGACTAATGACTAATAACCAATGACTATCCAATCACTTGAATCGGCCCCGTAACACTGCCGCTAAAAAATTGTTGAATTAATAAATTATCTGTCGTTGCAATATCATTGACTGTTCCCTCCCATTGCACTTTGCCTTGATAGAGAAATACGATGCGATCGGCTGTGCGATGAATGGTACTTTGTTGGTGAGTAACGATCGCATAAGTGCTGCAAACACCCTGAGCCCTCTGCAAATCGCGGATTAAATCTTCAATTACCGTCGAAGCGATGGGATCTAAACCCGCCGTCGGTTCGTCATATAACAAAACCTCTGGATTATCCCTAGCGCGATCGGGATTTGCCATGATGGCGCGGGCAAAACTGACCCGCTTCCGCATTCCCCCAGACAACTGGGCCGGATAGCGATCGCCAATTTTCGGCAAACCCACCATCTCCAACTTTTCCTCAACCAATTCTCGAATCCGGGTGCGCGACAGCTTAGAATGCTGGTAAAGTAAAAAACCAACATTCTCCTCCACCGTCAGCGAATCAAACAAAGCCGCTTGCTGAAAAACCATCCCAATCCCGATCGGATCTGCCACGTCGTCCACCCATCCCATCCTGCGCTGTCCCTGAACAAAAACCTCACCGGCATCTGGAACCAGCAAACCCGCAATGATCCGCAAAATCGTAGATTTCCCTGTCCCGGAAGGGCCAATAATTGCCAGGGCCTCTCCACGATAAATCTTCAGATCGACTCCATCAAGGATCGGACTCTGACCAAAGGACTTACTTATCCCCTTGAGTTCGATTAGAGGCTCAGTCATAAGATGTGATTAAAATGTTGTCAGTTCTCACTCATCAGTCTAGCTAATGACTAATGACTAATAACTTAAATTGACTGTCAGAATCAAAACTCTTTTGTATTGTAAATTTGTCAGCTTGATCCCTTCCCATACCATTAAGACTAATTAACCATGTCAATTAGTTCATTTCCCAAGGCCCTCCGTGTGTGGGCTAAAACCAGACAAGTTGTTGCCAAATCTAGAAATTCTTACCCTTTGTCTTTGCGGAATGGGCGAGTTCACCAGTGGTTTAAATGGTTGTCACCTGGACTATTGGTGAAACGTTGGCTACTAATCAGTGCAAGTGGAGTCGTACTTACCACTTTGGGTTTAGCGATTTGGACTGGGATGACTCCAATTTTCTTTTTCTTGCAATTGTTGAGAAATTTTTTGACTTGGATTGCGGAAGTTGTTCCCAATTACATATCAGGCCCCATAGTTATCGCCGCCGGGATTTTGCTGATTCTCTGGGGACAAACCCGCAGTTTGAACTCGATTACTCAAGTGCTGATGCCCGAAGGAAATGAGGAATTGGTCGATCGCCTCATCAATCACCGTAGACTACACCGTGGGCCGAAAATTGTGGCACTTGGTGGCGGTACAGGCCTCTCTAATTTGCTGAGAGGATTGAAGGATGATAGTGCCAAAATCACGGCTATTGTGACGGTGGCGGATGATGGAGGATCTTCGGGGAGACTGCGACGGGAAATTGGGGTACCACCACCGGGGGATATTCGCAATTGTTTGGCTGCTTTGGCTGATGAGGAAAAGTTATTAACTGAGTTATTTCAATATCGTTTTCGGGCTGGTGATGGCTTGGTTGGTCATAGTTTTGGGAATTTGTTTTTGACAGCGATGAGTGATATTGCTGGAGATTTTGAACAGGCGATCGCAGCCAGTTCCAAGGTTTTAGCGGTCAGGGGGGAAGTGTTGCCAGCTACTCTGAGTGACGTTTCTTTGTGGGCTGAGTTGGCTGATGGTAGAAGGATTGAGGGGGAGTCCAGTATTACCAAAGCTAACGGTAAAATCCTCAAAATTGGCTGCAATCCTCCTAATCCTCCGGCTTTGCCGAGGGCTGTGGAAGCGATTATGGAAGCGGATTTTATTATTATTGGGCCGGGGAGTCTTTATACGAGTGTGATTCCAAATTTGTTGGTGCCGGAAATTGCCGATGCGATCGCCCGTAGCGAAGTTCCGCGGATTTATGTGTGCAATATTATGACTCAGCCGGGGGAAACTGACGGATATACGGTAGCAGATCATATTCGGGCGATCGATCGGGCTTGCGGGCGGCCACTATTTGATGCTGTAGTAGTTCAAGGCAAAGTCCCTTCTGCAAAGGCTTTGATCGGTTATTCCCAGGATAATTCCTATCCTGTAATGCTCGATCGCGAGGCCGTAACGCAATTGGGGCGACGAACTGTCATTGCTAATGTGATGGATGAAGATGAACATACGGGTTTAATTCGTCACAATTCTCAGAGATTAGCTGGGATGTTGCTGCGGTGGTACAGTCGCGCCCAAAACATTTAATTTTGTTAACAGTTGACCGTTGACTCATTTATTCCCAATTCCCAATCCCCAATTCCCAATCCCCAATTCCCAATTCCCAATCCCCAATTCCCAAAATGATAATTGATCTTCCAGATGCTGAAGCTACGCACAAGTTTGGTATAACATTAGGGCGATCGCTCCCCGCTGGTACTGTCATCTTATTACAAGGAGATTTGGGTGCTGGCAAAACTACTCTAGTTCAAGGCATCGCTGAAGGTTTAGAAATTCAAGACTCCATTGAAAGCCCTACTTTCACCCTGATTAACGAGTATTTAGCAGGACGAATTCCACTGTATCATTTGGACTTGTATCGCTTAGAACCAGAGGAAGTAGAGGGTTTGCACCTAGAAAGTTATTGGGACGGATTAGAAATGGATTTGGGAATAGTGGCGATCGAATGGGCAGAAAGATTGCCATACAAACCAGATCATTATTTACAAATTTGTTTAAGTTATTATGATCATGGTCGGCAAATTGAATTGATTGGTGATTCCCAATTATTGGATTGGCTATTGCAGTCCACGATATCAATTCCGGTTATACCGGAATGATAGAGGAGACGGCAGTGCCGTTTCCCTACCCAATACAATATTGTAGGGACACGACACTGTCCATTGGTGTCAACTTAAGGTCAAACCTAGTCAGAGACTGTTGCTTGACTATTAAATCTAGATCCCCCCTAGCCCCCCTTAAGAAGGGGGGGACAAGAGTCTTTTCAAAGTCCCCCTTCTTAAGGGGGATTTAGGGGGATCTAGACTTAGCTAAAAGCGAGAGATACCAAGCATTGCAGGCTTAAGTTGACACCTATGGACACTGTCGTGTCCTAATTTCGGCCACTTACTTGCTCAACACACCTTCGGGAATTCCCAAAAGATCCTCAATCCGAGGCATATCTTCCAAAGCAATCACTCGCCCCTCATCCTCGAAACCAGCAATTTGATCGAAATTCAAATACCGATACAAATCATCAGCAAAAGGATTAATCTTCTTCGCTACAATCTCCATGTATTCTTGGACTGTGGGAATGCGACCCAACAACGAACAAACTGCTGCTAATTCGGCGGAACCGAGATAAACTTGCGCGTCTTTACCCATGCGGTTATTGAAGTTGCGAGTAGAAGTTGAAAATACCGTTGTGGCATCTTTAACCCGTGCTTGATTTCCCATACAAAGACTGCAACCGGGCATTTCTGTGCGAGCTCCAGCAGCTCCAAAAATGCTGTAATAACCTTCTTCTTTGAGTTGCTGTTCGTCCATCCGAGTTGGTGGACAAATCCACAGGCGGGCTTTCACTTCCCCTGAACCTTCTAACACTTTCGCAGTGGCGCGGTAGTGACCGATATTTGTCATGCAGGAACCGACAAATACTTCGTCAACCCGATCGCCCGCAACCTCACTTAACAACTTAACATTATCGGGGTCATTGGGTGCAGCCACGATCGGCTCTTTAATCTCATTCAAATCAATCTCCAGGATTTCGACATACTCAGCATCAGCATCAGCCTCCAGCAACACCGGATTTGCCAACCATTCCTCCATCTTCGCCACCCGACGCATCATCGTCCGCGCATCTGCATAGCCCCGCGCCATCATATTTTTCAGCAGCGCCACATTAGAGCGAATGTACTCAGAAACAGTCTCCACGCTGAGTTTAATGGTACAACCAGCACAAGAACGCTCGGCCGTGGCATCAGTCAATTCAAAAGCTTGCTCAACTTTCAAATCGGGCAAACCTTCAATTTCCATAATCCGCCCAGAAAACACATTTTTCTTGTTCTGTTTCTCGACAGTTAGCAAACCTTTTTGAATTGCCACATAGGGAATCGCATTCACAACATCCCGCAATGTTACTCCCGGCTGCAATTCACCTTTGAATCGAACTAAAATCGATTCTGGCATATCCAACGGCATGACACCTAGAGCAGCAGCAAATGCCACTAATCCCGAACCCGCCGGAAAAGAAATTCCCAAGGGAAAACGAGTGTGAGAATCTCCACCAGTTCCTACTGTATCTGGCAATAACATCCGGTTTAGCCAGGAGTGAATAATACCATCTCCCGGATGCAAAGCTACGCCGCCTCGTTGAGCCATGAAATCGGGTAATTCATGGTGAGTTTTGACATCCACTGGTTTCGGATAAGCAGCAGTATGACAGAAACTTTGGATTACCAAATCGGCGCTAAATCCTAAACAAGCTAGTTCTTTTAATTCGTCCCGTGTCATCGGGCCTGTGGTATCTTGGGAACCGACTGTAGTCATTACTGGTTCGCAGGATGTACCGGGACGAACCCCAACTAAACCGCAAGCTTTACCGACCATTTTCTGCGCCAATGTAAAGCCTTTATGGGTATCGACTGGGATGCTAGGACGGGTGAAAATAGTGCTGATTTCTAGTCCTAAAGCTTCACGGGTTTTGTCCGTTAAAGTACGTCCAATTAATAGGGGAATTCGGCCGCCGGCGCGAACTTCGTCTAATATTGTGTCTGGTTTGAGGGTGAAGGTGGAGATGATTTCTCCGGCTTCGTTGGTGATTTCACCTTTGTAGGGATGGATGGTGATTACCATGCCGGTTTCCATTTTGGCGACATCGCATTCGATCGGCAATGCACCGGAATCTTCAGCCGTATTAAAGAAAATTGGGGCGATCGCACTTCCTAGAATATAACCGCCGTTGCGCTTGTTCGGCACAAACGGAATATCATTGCCAATGTGCCACAGCACGGAATTAATCGCTGATTTCCGCGAGGAACCGGTGCCGACAACATCGCCGACGTAGGCTACAGGATGACCTTTTTGCTTCAATTCGGCAATGGTTTGCAGAGCATCGGGCATTTTACTCTCCAGCATGGCCAAAGCGTGCAAGGGAATGTCGGGGCGCGTGGTAGCCTGGGGGGCCGGCGACAAATCGTCGGTATTCGTCTCTCCCGGCACTTTAAACACCGTTACGGTGATGGCTTCGGCTAGTTGCGGGCGACTGGTAAACCACTCGGCATTCACCCAAGAATCGATGACTTGTTTGGCGTAGGGATTGATATCGGACAAGTCGAGAACATCGTGGAATGCGTCGAATACTAACAGGGTTTTGCTGAGGGCACGGGCTGCGGTGGCGGGAATGGCAATTTCGGCTGTGGGATTGAGCAAATCGATGAGAGAGTGGACATTGTAGCCGCCCATCATTGTCCCTAGCAGGTAGACTGCCCATTTGGGGCTGATTAGGGGACTCTGGATTTCTCCTTTGGCGATGCTGGTCAAAAATCCTGCTTTGACGTAGGCTGCTTGATCTACGCCTGGGGGTACGCGATCGCGCAATAATTCAACTAGGGTTTCTTCTTCGCCGACTGGGGGATTTTTGAGCAATTCGCAAAGTTCGGAGGTTTGCTGAGCATCTAGGGGCAGTGGGGGAATTCCCAAGGCAGCTCGTGAAGCTACGTGTTGGCGGTAAGATTCAAGCATTTCTGGTGTCTCCTCGGATAGTATTCGTTGATTCTTTGCTGATCATTTTACTTGGAAAATGAGGCGTTTGTGTTCCTGATTCGGCAAAGTAGCCTACTCTATAAAAATTTAACGCAATCGTAAAAAAAGTAGAGTTCAATACCAAAGAAAAATATTCAAGGAACTTGCAGGTAACTCAAACTCAAAACTTTAGGCGATCGCGGAATTATCTTCTTTTCAGTAAAGTCGATTAATTACGCTCGTGTATGATACTATAATAACAATGTTCTCAATGTCTGAAATTAAATATCCAATTAACTTAGCGGTCGAGAGTAGTGCATCAAAAAATAGCTAACCATTAAATAACCATAATAATTAGACTAAAGTAATCAAAAAGATTGGATTAGTTTAGACTGAAAGTGGGGATGGAAAATTTTCAATCAAAATAGCCCTTCCAAAAAGGGTAAAAAAACTAAACGTTATCATTGATACGGGTTTAGGATTCGGTTAGTGGAGGATTGACATGATGCCGCAGATCACTGTCGATCGCCTGAAGGCATCTGAAATCGCCAAAGACCACAAATTCAAAGTCCTCCCCAAGAGTCATAGGAGTTCGGTTTTGTGCAAAAAAGATTATTACAATGGGTCAATCAAAAACTTGAAACTTTGATCCCCAACAACTGCCAGGGCTGTGTGCTCAAGTCGGAACTGCGCCAGGCGCTGCAAGAAACTCAAGAATTATTTCTGGCGATCGCCGACTCGATGCCAGTACCTTTGGTGATCAGTAGTCTAGCCGACAGCACCATTCTTTATTACAACGATTTGTGCGGTATTTTTTTCGGACTCAAACCTGGAGAGTCGATCGAGCATCAAAAAGCTAGAGAATTATACAGCAACCCCGCAGACCGGCACAAACTACTGGAGGTGCTCGCCGACAATGGGCGCGTCCACGAGGTAGAAGTTCGCCTGAAAAAAGCCGACGGCACACTGTTTTGGGCGACTGTATCAATGCGTTACCTGACATTGGAGTCGGAAAAAGTTCTGCTGTCAGTGTTCTCCGACATTAGCGATCGCAAGCGAGCCGAAGTAGCCGAGCAAGAATTACTCGCGTCAATTCACTTACGAGCCCGCCAGCAAGTCGCCATAGCTTACTTAGGACATTTGGCCCTGGCTGAAACAGATTTGTTGGCGCTGATGGACAAAGCTGGGGTGTTGATTTCCCAAACTCTGGATGTCCCATATTGTCAGTTTTTGGAACTATTGCCGAATGGTCTGGCTTTTATATTGCGATCGGGGTTTGGCTGGCCGATCGGGATTGTCGGTAGCGCTACTGTGACTGCTTCATCACGGTCTCAAGCGGGCTATACATTGTTGGTTGGCGAACCGATCGTTGTCAAGGATTTGCGGGTGGAAACCCGGTTTGGCGAGTCGCCAATGTTGCACAACCACCAAGTTGTCAGTGGGGTGACGGTGGTGGTTCCGGCAAATCGAGGAGTGGCGATTCGTAACTGGGGAGAAGCCGTTGGAATCAACAATTCTGAATCTCGTGTCTGGGGTGTTTTGGGGGTTCACACTACTCAAGAACGAGTTTTTAGCCAAGATGATGTTTATTTTATCGAGGCGATCGCGAATTTGCTAGCGGCGGCGATCGATCGCATTCGATCGTCGGAACGTTTGCAAATGATGGAAAGGGCGATCGAGAGTACCACCAACGGGATTGCGATCGCCGATGCTACAGTTGCCGACAATCCGATTATTTATGTCAATCCAAGTTTTGAGCGAATCACTGGTTATGACAAAGACGAATTAATTGGTAAAAACTGCCGATTCTTACAGGGAAAAGACACTGATTCAGCCACTGTCAAAGAGTTGCGAAAAGCTATTGAAGAAGGTAAAGAATGCCAAGTTATATTGCGTAATTTCCAAAAAGATGGTACACCTTTTTGGAACGAACTTTCCATTGCTCCGGTTTACAATTCTGGCCGACACTTGACCCACTTTATCGGGATTCAAACAGATGTGACCGATCGCCAACGAGCCGAGGAAGAACTATATTCAAAATCTCAAGCTTTAGCAACTTTTAGTGCCAACCTCAAACACTTACACCGGATCACAACTTATAATTATCAAAATTTTCAAGAACTGGTTGATGATTATCTAAGTGCAGGGTGTTTAATTTTTGGTCTTTCTATCGGCATCCTTGCTAAGGTAGAAAATCAATCTTTGGTTATTCGCTCCGCCAAAACTGATTTAGAATATTTTACGCCCGGATTAGAATTAAATCTTGTCGATACCTATTGTGAGGCAGTGATTAAGTTTAGAAAAACCATGGCCTGTTGTCACATCAAAGAAATTCTTGAGACTAGCGAGTGTCAATTATATCAAGCTTGGGGTATAGAATCTTATATAGGAACACCGATATTTATTAATAATAAAATCTATGGTACTTTGAGTTTTTGTTCCAGAGATGTCAGGCATAAAAATTTTGCATCCCAGGAAAAAGAAATTATTGAATTGATGGCTCAAAGTTTGGGTAAATTTCTGGCTGCTCACAGAATGGAAATCGAACGGCAGCAAGTAGAAAAAGAGCGCTCCGAGTTAATAGTATCTCTCCAAGAAAGTGAAGAACGCTATCGCAGTTTAGTAGAACTCTCTCCAGAAGCGATCGCAGTTCACTCTCAAGGCAAAATCGCCTACATCAACGCAGCCGGTGCCAAACTCCTCGGCGCTAGCTCTCCATCCGCACTAATCGGCTTTCCAGTCTTGCATTTCGTTCATCCCAGCTATATAGAAATAGCCAGAGAACGGATTCGGAAAGTAGAGGAAGAAAACACACCGATCGAGCTTGCCGAAGAAAAATTGATGCGACTAGATGGAACAATCATTGATGTGGAAGTTGCCGGCATACCCGCCACCTATCAAGGCTCAGCGGCGGCCCAAATTATTATTAGAGACGTTACCGATCGCAAACGAGTAGAACAAAAACTCCTACACGATGCCTTTCATGATGCGCTGACGGGTTTGCCAAACCGCCTCTTGTTTATCGATCGACTAGCACAAGCTATACAGCGTTCTCAAGATTCTCCAGATTACAAATTTGCCGTCCTTTTCCTAGATTTAGACCGATTCAAAGTAGTTAATGATTCTCTAGGACACATTCTAGGGGACAAACTGCTAATCGCCCTCGCGCAGCGACTTCAGGATTGTGTGCGCCTTTCCGATACCGTCGCGCGACTCGGCGGAGACGAGTTTACCATCCTGCTAGACAGCACTCAAAACCTCGGCGACGCTACCCTAGCAGCTAACAGAATACAAAAAGAATTGACAGTGCCCTTTAACCTCGAAGGCCATGAAGTATTCACCACCGCTAGTATCGGCATAGTTTTTAGTAGAGACGAAGTACGAGTATTAGACGGCGATGAGTTAAACGGTCAACAGAGTGCTTTGTATACGCATCCTGAAGAATTCCTACGGGATGCCGATATTGCAATGTATAGGGCTAAAGCTTTGGGGAAAGCCCGCCATGAGGTGTTTAATTTGGCGATGCACGACCAAACTATGTCACTGTTGCAGTTAGAAACCGATCTGCGCTTGGCTATTTTTGGTAATCAGGAATTAGGGAAAAATCAGGATAAAAGTTCCCATTTTATTGTCAACTATCAACCGATTATTTCGATCGCTAGTGGTGCGATCGAAGGTTTTGAAGCTTTGGTGCGTTGGCAACACCCGGTTCGGGGTTTGGTGTCACCGTCTACTTTTATTCCTGTAGCTGAAGAAACGGGTTTGATTGTGCCTCTGGGGGCTTGGGTACTGCGGGAATCTTGTCGGCAATTGCGCCTTTGGCAAGAAATGTTAATGTTAACGAAGGAAGAAGGAAGAAGGAAGAAGGAAGAAGGAAGAGGCAAGAAGGAAGAGGCAAGTTCGGCAACGAGTAATGTACAGGACTTAATGGATACAGGGATGCAGGAAGTTCGGCAATTCCCGATGCCCAATTCCCAATTCCCAATTCCCAATTCCCCATGCCCCATGCCCAATTTCCAATTACCAATAATTGACGCTCAGAAATTAACGATGAGTGTCAATCTGTCTCCTAAACAGTTAGGAATGCCAAATTTGCTGGAGCAAATCGATGAAATTTTGGCTGAAACTGGCTGCGATCCAAGCTGTTTAAAGTTGGAGATTACTGAAAGTGCGATCGTGGAAAATGTGCAGAAAGTTAATACTGTACTGACTCAATTGAAGTCTAAGAATATTCGATTGTCGATCGACGATTTTGGTACGGGCTATTCGTCTTTGAGTTATTTGCACCGTTTTCCGCTGGATACGCTGAAGATCGATCGCTCTTTTGTGAGTCGTTTGGGAAGTAGCGAAGACGGTGATGATGGGAGTCAGCATTTGCAAATTGTACGGGCGATTGTGACTTTAGCTCACAATTTGGGACTGGAGGCGATCGCAGAAGGTGTTGAGACAGCCGAACAGTTAGCACAGCTTCGAGATCTCGAATGCGAATTAGCTCAGGGATATTGGTTTTCTAAACCTTTGGATAGTGATTATATCACTGAAATGCTCAAGCGATCGATCGATTAGTTATGGGCATGGGGCATGGGGCATCGGGCATCGGGCATCGGGCATCGGGCATGGGGCATTGGGAATTGGGAATTGGGAATTGGGAATTGGGCATGGGGCATGGGGCATTGGGCATTGGGCATGGGGCATTGGGCATGGGGCATTGGGCTGGGCTTTTTGATAATTTATTCCCTGCGCCCTATGGAGTTCAAATAAGCGTTAAGTTTGGGCAGTAATTTATCGATAATTGGCTTGAATTTGCTTACTTGTTCACTTGTGATAAGCTGTCTAGCATAGGCTAATCTTAACCAGTTTACTGTCTCGTACAAAGAGCCTCTAGCAATTTTTACAAAACGCCGATTATCTTGGTCACTATGACGACCTCTTCCTTCAGCAATATTAGCACAGACACTATCAGCAGACCGAACGATTTGTTTGCCCATTGTATCTTTTGTGAAGTAATCCCATTTTTTAACAATCTCCCAAATCTCATTTGCCAAACTTTCCGCCAACTTATAAACCTCTAATTCCTCAAAATCAGGTCTTCCCATAATTACCTCAAAAACTCAACTACATTGAATGCCCAATGCCCCATGCCCTATGCCCAATGCCCCATGCCCAATGCCCCATGCCCAATGCCCATTAAGAATTAGCTTTAAGCGGAATTTCGATCGCAAATTCTGCACCATTTCCCGGCGAAGAAGTGCATTGCAGCGACCCGCCGTGTCTGTCTGTAACAATTTGGTAGCTAATTGATAAACCCATCCCAGTACCTTTACCAACCGGCTTAGTAGTAAAAAATGGGTCAAACAGTCGATTGCGGACTGTCTCTGGCATTCCCGCTCCATTGTCAGCAATCCGAATGATTACGCGATTGGGTTTTGGCATTTCAGTTGTGATGGAGATGGTACTAGGATTTTGACGCATTTCATCAGCGGAACGCCTCAAATCTCTTTCTTCCAAAGCATCTAAAGCATTGCTCAGAACATTCATAAATACTTGATTTAACTGTCCTGCATAACATTCAACCAAAGGCAAATTAGCGTATTGTTTAATCACCGGAATCTCTGGCTGATTGTGTTTAGCTTTGAGCCTGTGTTGCAAGATCATTAAAGTGCTATCTATGCCGTCATGAATTTTGACTGCTTTCATTTCCGCTTCATCCATGCGGGAAAATGTGCGGAGAGAAGCAACAATTTGTTGAATTCTGTCTGCACCAACTTTCATGGAACTCAGCAATTTAGGCAAGTCTTCCATGAGAAAGTCGAGTTCAATATTTTTTACTTCTTCTTGAATTTCTGGCACTGGATCTGGATAGTGTTTTTGGTAAAGTTC
Source organism: Tychonema litorale BBK16 (assembly GCF_021648855.1). Taxonomy (GTDB): domain Bacteria; phylum Cyanobacteriota; class Cyanobacteriia; order Cyanobacteriales; family Microcoleaceae; genus Microcoleus. The sequence goes on from NZ_JAKJHX010000003.1 coordinate 61,317, forward strand.
GATTAGGTTGAGTAAGTCTTGGGTATAGTCATTGGCATGGCTAAGGTTGCCATAAATAAAGTTGACTGGGTTGTTGATTTCGTGAGCGACTCCCGCAACTAACTGACCGAGGGATGACATTTTTTCGCCTTGAACTAACTGCGATTGAGCGCTGGTTAATTTCTGCAAAGTTTGCTCTAATTCGTGAGCTTTGTTTCGAGTTTGGGTGTAAAGATCGGCTTGATTGAGGGCGATCGCCAATTGAACTGTAATCGCTTGCAATAATTCGACTTCGCTTTGACTCCAGGGGCGCACAGCAGCGGAGTGGGCGCAGGTAACAACGCTCACAATTCCCGAAAGTGCCTGCATCGGAATTGCCAACACAGATTGGTAGCCCATAGAGCTAAGAGATTGTCTCCAAATAGGGTCTGTTATCGCTCCGATATCATCGATTTGCAGCGTTTCTAGACGCAACATCTGTTGTTCTATAGTGCCGAAGTCAGAAGCTTTATAGCAACCGATTAAATCGGGAAGTTCTCTGGTGCGAGATTCTTTAATAATTTCCCAAAATGCCTCTTCTTGTTCGCTGCGGTACTGGGAAAAATAGCAGCGATCGATCTGCATAAAAGCACGAATTTGTTGAACTGCGACACTAATAATGCTGTCGAAGTCGAGGGAATTTCGGATTTGAGTTGTCAGGCTGTTGAGCAGTTTTTCTCGATCGGCTTGCTGCTTGAGTTGGGCTGACGATTCCCTCAAAGCGAGTTCTCCCCGCTTGCGCTCGGTAATGTCTTCGATAATTGCTAATAAATATTGGGGATTGCCTTCTCGATCGAGAATTGCGGTTTTCTTGGTATGAAATATGCGTTCCTCGCCTTTACTGGTTTGAACCAGTTCTTCGGGAATGTCTATAAGTTGTCCGCTAGCAAGCACTTCCCGGTCTTTGGCGATGAAAAAGTCGGCTTGTTCTCTGGGGAAAAAGTCGTAGTCGTTTTTGCCCATAACTTCTGCTGCGGGGAAGCCCAGTAACTTTTCAGAGGCGGGATTCCAAAGTACAAATCGCAATTCTGCTGCCTCCTTGGCAACGACTCCAACGGGTATGGTTTGGAGTACAGATTCCATAAACTTTTGAGCGTGTTGAAGTTCTGCTTCAGCGTTTTTGCGATCGCCGATTTCTAGTTCTAGCTGGGCGACGGCTTGCCACAATTCTGCTGTACGATCGTCCACTCTGTCTTCCAATTCAACTGCTGCTTGTCGTAGGGCTGCTTCGGCGTTTTTGCGATCGGTAATGTCGATCACGGTACCGAACATTTTTACCACCTGGTTGTTGGCATTGGTTTCGGCTCTGCCCAAGGCGTTCAGGTGTCGCAAGCTGCCGTCGGGGCGATAAATGCGGAAGTCAAAATCAAAGGGAGTGGCGAAGTCAACTCCCCGCTGTACTTCTGTATGCCAAAATTCTAAATCTTCTGGATGGATCAGAGCGACTTGTTCTTCTCTGGTGGGGGCAGTGGCGGCTGGTTCGAGTCCGTGGATGCGGAAGAGTTCCTCTGACCAAGTGACAGTTCCCGTTGTCGCATCAAGTTCCCAATTGCCGACATGAGCTAGTCTTTGGGCTTCTTGTAGCTGTCGTTGGCTGTCGCGGATGGCGGTTTCGGCGAGTTTGCGATCGGTGATATCGAGCAAAACGCCACAAAATACTGTCTCGCCGTTCTGGTTGCAGGTGGGCATGGAGTCGCCTTGCCACCAGCGAATTTCACCGTTGGGCTTGATTATTCGCCCTTCGTAGTGCCAGGGGGAGAGGTTTTCTATAGCTGCGTTCGCCGAAGCGATGTAACTTTCCAAGTCTTGGGTGTGGATGCGGGAAATTAATGTATTCATGTCTTGTGTTATTTCTGCTGCTGTGACGCCCGCGAGCTCGAAGATGTGATCGCTAACGTAGTCAATCAGCCAAACTCCGTCCCGGCTAGCAAACTGAAATAAAGCGCCGGGGATAGTGGCTGCGATCGTTCTAAACCGGCCTTCACTGGCACTGAGGGCCGCAAAAGTCTGTTGCAGTTCGGCCGTGCGTGCTTCTACTCTGCGCTCTAGTTCGGCGTTAGCGTGTTGTAAGGCTGCTTCTGCCCGTTTGCGATCGGTAATATCGGTGGCAGTACCTGTGATGCCGAGGATGTTTCCGCTTTCGTCGTAGAGGCTGATCGCATTGAACATCAGATATTTAATACTACCGTCTTTAGCGATTTGGGCGCTCTCATGCTGAAAAATTGATTCTCCGGCAAATAGGTTAGCAAAAACCTTTAATTCTTTCTGGGTTTGTTCTGGTGTCATAAAGTCCGAGAAAGGCCTACCGAGCATTTCTTCTGGTTCATAACCGTAGATGTATTTAACTGCTGGGTTGACGAAGGTATAGCGTCCGATCGCATCGACTGACCAAATCATGTCTTGGGAAGTTTCTACCAGGCTGCGGTATTTGGTTTCGCTGACTTTGACGGCTTCCTCTGCTAGTTTGCGTTCCGTCATGTCGCGGGAAACACCGACAGTCATTGCGATCAGGTTTTCTTCGTTGCGGATTGGTGTTTTGACCGTACTAAACAGTCGCACTTCTCCATCGTGCCGCACGGCCGGTTCTTCGGGAATTGACAGAGTTTGTCCGGTTTCAAATACGAAACTATCATCTTTAATATATTGCAGAGTATGGTCGGGATTGGCGAAAGGTGCGTCTACAATTCCTTGAAGTTCCTCTTCACTCATGCCGTAATAGTCGCGAAATGCTTGATTAGCCCAGAGAATTTTTGATTGAGGGCCTTTGACTAATACCATATCGGCGATCGAGTCAAGAATTTGGTGATATCTTTTCTCGCTTTCCCGCAGTTGTTGTTGCGTGCGATCGATTTCTACTAATTGCCTTTGGGTTTGCAAGTGCAATTCGGCTTGGGAGATGGCGATTGCTAGGTGTTCTCCTATTTGTTTGACAAATTCGATTTCGTCTTCTTGCCATTCGCGGGGTTTGCCGCATTGATGAATGCACAGCAATCCCCACAAATGCTTTCCTTGGAGTAGGGGTACAACTAAGTTAGCTCTGATTTGAAATCGTTTCAGGATTCTGAGGTGACAAGGACTCAACCCAGCTCTATAGATATCAGTGAGAGCTTGAACGTAACCTTTTTCATAGTTAGCTGCAAATTGTTCGCCGAAACAGTGGTCGTGAACTTTTGCGCCTAGGGATGGGCTATATTGGGGAAGTACGTCTTCTGAGACTACTTCGCCGTCGTTCCAGTCGGATTCGGGGAGGAAGCGATAAACGGCGACTCGATCGGCATTTAGGAGTTGTCGGACTTCGGTGGCTGTAGTTTTGAATATTGTTTCTAAGTCCAGGGATTCGCGAATTTTGCCAATAACTCCCATCAGCGCTTGCAGCTTTTTGAACCAGGTTTGAGACTGCATTTCTTTTTCTAGATGAATAATTTTCATCCGCAGGCTGGTTATTTCTTGATACAGGAATTCATGAAACATATAGTATTTCTTTAGTTATTTTGCGGTTTGGTATAGATTTAGCAGAGACCCTAATCACGATATTTAGTTGAGTCTGATCAATGGTGAGACTTCTTTGCCGGCCCTATTTATTTTCCGGCTACTTAGCCAGTAATAACACTGATGTTACTAAGTATTTTTTAACCAAAATTTTAACCACGTACATTTTCTTACCTCTCATGATAGACTATGTTTTAGGCGATTTTGTTCGAGATCAATAGCCTATAATTTGAGGGTTTACTAATTCTGACATTTTTCGCAAGCTGAGTTTGTTGTAGTTGTCACACTCTGATTTTGACCGCAAACTCCATGGACGGTACAACTAAATATTCTTTTTGGAGCGTTTTAACTCAATTTGATGGAAATTGATTAGATTATTTAACAATCTCAAGGAAGAGCGGAGACTTTTCCCTGCTAGTCGTTTTTTATTTAATTGTAGTATTTGATCGGATATTAATATTCAGATTAACACATTTTAACTGAAAATCAGCCAATTTGAGATTTGAAATTTAAGATTTTAGATTTAAGCATTATTCAGGATTGCCTTGGCTTCCTCAATGCTTTGCCAAACCAATTTGCCACATTCCATAAAAGCGGCTTTTTCAGTATCACTGAGTTCGAGTTCTATTACCTGTTCTACTCCTTGATATCCCAAGCGACAGGGAACACCTAAAAACAGATCTTGGACACCATATTGACCGTTCAAATAAACCGAGCAAGGCAAGATTCGAGACTGATTTAATAGAATTGACTCAACCATTACACAAGCAGAAGATGCCGGAGCAAAATAAGCACTAGAAGTCTGCATCAATTTGACAATTTCTGCGCCGCCATTGCGTGTGCGATCGACCAAACGTGCGATCGCCCCTGCATCCATAAGTTGACCGATGGGAATACCGTTGACAGTCGAATAGCGGGGTAAAGGCACCATCAAATCGCCATGAGAACCGAGGACAGTTGCATTAACTTCAGCAATCGAAACGCCCAACTCCATAGCAATAAAAGTTTGAAAACGGGAGGAGTCGAGAATTCCTGCCATACCCATGACTCGGTGTTTTGGTAAACCGGTAGCTTCCCAGGCTAAATAGGTCATCACATCGAGGGGATTTGTGACTACGATTAAGATTGCTTCGGGGGAATGGGCGATCGCCTGTTGTGCTGCTTCCGTGACTATTTTAGCATTAATTTTAATTAAATCTTCGCGGTTGAGACCGGGCTTGCGTGGTATTCCGGCGGCAATTACGATAATGTTAGAGTTAGCAGTATCTGTATAGTTGTTTGTACCGACAATTTGGCGATCGTGTCGTTCAACTCCTCTGGCTTGCATCAAATCCAAAGCAATTCCCTGTGGCCAACCTTCGACAATATCTAGCAATACCACATCGGCCAGATTTTTCTCAGCTATCCGCTGGGCTAAGGTACTGCCAACTTTGCCTGCACCAATAATTGAGACGCGGGTTGATGGATAATTTAAGTTGTTGGAATTGATAGATGTCATTCGATTTTAGATTTTAGATTTTAGATTACTCGTTACCAGGCAGAGCCTCTGGATATGGTTTCCCAGGCAGAGCCTGGAAACCAGTGAAATAGAAGTTACAATTAGTTAAAATCTTCGATTTGGTCTACACGCAGCCAAATATTCGGGGTAGGTACTTTACCAAATTTGATAAAAGCATACTCGCCACGAACATCCAGAACTTCGCCCTTAGTTTCAAATAAATAGGAGGAAAAGCGTTGGTCGCTGGCTTGGGCTTCCAAACTATTTTCCAATTTTTCGCGGATAGCGCGGACTATGCTGCCTTTTTTGATTCCCATGACTTGCTCTGTTTAGTTTATAAAACTATACGAATTTTAATCTAGATTTGCGTTTAAAGCACTTCTTTATTTTAACTAATGACTATTGACTGCTGACTAATGACTTCTTCCTATGTTTGACAAACGGGGCAGAAATGAGTCGATCGCCCTGCTAATTTTATCCGTTCGATCGGCGTACTGCAAGTGCGACAAGGTTGGCCTTTGCGGTTGTAAACCCACGCCACACCGCCGTAGTTACCGTTTACGCCTTGGACGTTGAGAAAATTGCTAAAAGTGGTGCCGCCAGAGGCGATCGCCTTGTCGAGCACTTGAACAATCGCTGCATGGATGCGCTCAATTTGTACTTCTGTCAAATCGGCGCACAGAGTTGTCGGCAAAACTCCCGCCACAAACAAAGTTTCGTCAGCGTAGATATTGCCCAAACCCGCCACCAGAGACTGGTCTAGCAATGCTGTTTTAATTGGTCGCCCCCGTCTGTGGAGCTTTTGGGCGAAATATGCGATCGAAAATTCGTCTGAAAATGGTTCTGGGCCTAAGACTTTGAGGCCGGTGATGACGCTGGAAACCTCTGTTTCTGGGGGGACGTACCACATTTGCCCGAAGGTGCGTTGGTCTACAAACCGCAATTCTTGGTTTCCCTCAAGGAACAATCTAACTCGCGCGTGTTTGGGTACGGGTTCGTCGCTATTCACCCACAGCAGTTGGCCTGTCATCCGCAGGTGTACGCCCAACCAGCCAACTTTTGAAGGCAGGATGGAGGGGAGGGCGGGCACGGGAAGGAGGGCGGGCACGGGGGCACCGCCCCTACGTTGAGATAGTTCTGCCAGAAGGTATTTGCCGCGTCTGTACCACCGCTCGATCGACTTTCCTTTGAGTTTTGTCAAAAAATCGGTCGCAGAGATTGAGCGGGCGATCGAGCTAGCTAACAGCACGTCTCCGCCCAAAATTGCTCGATCGAGGGTGAGATGATTCAGCCCCCGGCAAATAGTTTCTACTTCTGGCAGTTCGGGCACAATTAGCGCTGTTCTGTTCCTTGATTTGGGCCGCCTTCGACGGTGCCAGCAACTTCGGCTCCCGGTTTGCTGTCTGCGGAAGTTTTGGGCTGCTGGGGGGCTGCACCGCTGCCGGTTTTGCGGGTTTTCTCCGCGACGGTGGTTTGCTTACCACCGGTAGCTGCTGGTGTTGATGCTTTGGCTTTGGCTTTGGGTGCTTCAACTTCGACTACTTCGCTCATGGCAAAGTTGTTGGTGTTGACGCCGGCATAATTTACTTTGTCAAAGCGAACGATAACTGCATATTTAATGCCGCTTGGATCTACGGTGGCGACGGTGCCCACTTCTTGATACCAGTAGGATTCTTTACGGAGAATCCGAACTTTAGAACCGCGTTGAGTCATGAGCTTTGTTTCCTTTGCGATAAATAAAACGGATAAAGCCTTTTTTTCACTTTAGTCGATCGTGCGACGCATTACAATGAACACAATGCAAGAAAGTTTAAGAAAACACTTAACAAAAGTTGATAATTAATTAAAGCCGTCCTAGAAGGCGTCGTGCTGAGCGGAGTCGAAGTAACGGGGCTTTAGACCCAATTTCTTGGTAATTTTTGTTTTATACGCCGTTTTTTGTAAAGAAAGGTAAACTTTTTGTAGTCGATCTGTGGGGATGGAAAAATAAATAACCTCACATTATCTATCAAATGACAACTGTGCGATCGGGTTGATAAAAAAGTTTACAAATCGGATTTTGTGGGGTTGTGAGGAATTGTATTTTTTGAGTGGGGGGATTGTATTTTTTGGTGGGATGCCCAGCCATAAGAGGAGACGGCAGTGCCGTGTCCCTACCCCAAAAATCATAGGTAGGGACACGGCACTGCCGTCCCCTAATTTCGACTAAAATGATTTAAAAGCCAATTCATCGGAAATTAGTCCTATGCCTTCACCCTTTCCTGGAATGGACCCGTACCTAGAACACCCTGATTTCTGGCAAGAAACTTACAATCGCTTGATTGTCGCGATCGCTGATAGCATCATGCCTCAAATTCGCCCTAAATATGAGGTGGCAATTGACAAACGCATATATGAAGTTACCGATCCAAATGACAGTAACGGCGACTCCCTATTAGTAGGTATCCCCGATGTCGCGATTAAGCGTCAACCTAATAGCCCCAGTATTTCTAGCAGTTCAGTTGCCACTTTAACTATAACACTTCCGACTACCGTCAAAGTGCCTGCTCCTGTCAAAATTACACAGACTTATCTGGAAGTACGAGAAATGACAACGAAACAAGTTGTCACCGCAATTGAAATCCTTTCTCCTGTCAACAAACGTAGTGGAGAAGGCAGAATCACTTATCTGAAAAAACGCCAGAGTATTTTAGGTAGCTTAACCAATTTAGTGGAAATTGACTTGCTGCGAAAATGGGAATCTATGCCTATACTTAATAATTCTATTGAAAGTGATTATCGGATTTTGATCAGTCCTCGAAATCGCCGTCCGTTTGCCGAACTTTATGCTTTTAATCTCCGCGATTCTCTACCTATATTTCCGCTGCCATTGCGCGAGGAAGATGTAGCACCTATTGTTAATTTACCAGAATTATTTACAGATATTTACGATCGCGCTGGCTACGATTATCGGATCGATTACGATGGAGAACCCGTACCGTCTCTATCGGAAGAAGAACGGGTTTGGGCAAGTCAACTTTTGCAAGAAAAAGAACTGCGAGATAAACAGTCCACAGTTGAGACTTGAGAGTTTAGAGGTTTTTAGGATGGGGATTTATAAATCCGGTAGTATCTTCCTGTATTCATCTCTCTATTCTCTTCCTCTGTGTCCTCTGTGCTCTCTGCGGTTAAATCATTCCGATCTAAGCAAAAACGATATAATTTGGGATAAACTATTCCAAAGTATCGGAAGTATTTAAATTATGTCGTTAGTTAGTAGTTTAGCTAATACTAAAGTTCGGGTTATTGGATGCAGTGCGGTGATGGCGATCGGGCAAGTTATTTCAAGTGCGATGAAGGATGAGGGAGTTAAAGTAGCAGCGGGGATGATTGGTGGCCCGATCGCACTTGGGGGAGTTTCTATCTTAGCAGCGATTGCCGGTGGTATGGCTGAGACTATGGCCGCTGATGCACTGGCAAATCGGATGACGGAACGATTGAGCAAAAATCCGAATGTTCTCGACAATCACGATTTGAGTAAGGCGGCGGGTGAGGCGATCGGCTATATTTTGAGAGAGGTGGCGAAGTCGGATGAATTAATTGCGATCGCCAAAACCAAAAATTTGCCTTCTCCAAAAAATGTGCTTAGCAAATTAGCCGAAAAAACTCCCGAATATTGGCTGGATATTAACACACAAGCGGCCGACTTGTCAAGGGGTTTAAACATTTCCGAAGAGCAGCTAACCAAGATTTTTTCGGCGGATGTCGAAGAGTTCGATCGCGTTACCGGATTGACACCAGCAGATTGGGCAAGTTTCCTGCGGGAATTCGCCGCCAGCGAGGGCAAATCCTTCGATGCGGAAATTGTGGAATTTGTGGCGGACAAACTGTATACAACTTTCCCGAAAGCCTACCGCGAAGTGCTGAAACTGGATGCGGCCAAGGGAGGCGAAAAATTTGCGGCGATGCTGTTGAATCTGCACCAAATTGCTTTGACAGAATTGAGAGATTTGGGGCTGCAAAATGGGGAAATTCTGCACAAATTGGAGGCCGTGGCGACGCAGCAGCAGATTTGTCAAGTGATGGTGAAATTGGAGGCGATCGAAATTGGCATCCGCGACGATTTGGCGCAAATTAAAACATCACTGGAACGATTTGTTGATACTGGTACGCCCCGATTGCCGCTTCCCTACGAGTGCGAAACGATTATTCAAGACCGGACTCAAGACTTTACCGGACGGCGATTTGTGTTTGCAGCAATTGCCGAATTTTTGCAGAACAATCGCAAAGGCTATTTTGTTTTAGAAGCAGATCCGGGAGTCGGCAAAAGTTCAATTATGGCGAAGTTAGTGCTGCTGCTGAAGCGGCGCTGCGTTGCCCATTTTAACTCGCAATCTCAAGGCATTGTCCGCGCCGAACAATTTCTGGAAAATGCCTGCACTCAGTTAATTCGACGCTTTCAACTAAATTATCCGCAACTGCCAGAAAATGCGACGAGAGATGGCAATTTTCTGAGTCGATTGTTGGGGGAAGTCAGCGCTAAATTGGGCGGCAAAAAGTTGATTATTGTCGTCGATGCCCTGGATGAAGTGGATCTCAGTTTGCAGGGGCGCGGTAGCAATGTTTTGTATTTGCCAGATGCTTTGCCGGATAACGTTTATTTTATTGTTTCCAAGCAGCCGAAAACTCTGCCTTTGCCAAATCATGACGTTTTCGATTTGATGCAGTACAGTGCAGAAAGTTTGGCGGATGTCAAGGTTTATATTGACAAACGCACGGGGAACAGCGCGTCTATTCAGAGTTGGATTAACCGTCAAAATTTGCAGCGGGAACAGTTTGTGGCGGCGGTGGCGGAAAAAAGCCAGAATAACTTTATGTACCTGCGCTACGTGCTGAATGATATCGATACCGGCAAGTACAGCGATGTGAATTTGCAAGATTTGCCGAGGGAGTTGGAAGGATATTATGACAAGCATTGGGGGCGGATGGAAATGGCGGTTAAAGATAAAGAATTGCGCCGCCGGAAGTTGAAGGTGATTTATTTGTTGACGAAAACTCGCAAGCCTGTTTGCTGCGATATTTTGGCTGATTTTGCTGAGGAAGATGCTTTGGATGTGCAGGAAGTTCTCGATGATTGGGAACAGTTTCTGCGGCGTAGCGGTGATAGTCCTCCCGATTACAGTATCTATCACGCGAGTTTCCAAAGATTTCTGCATCGTATAGATGTGGTGCAGAAAGCTGGGGTGTCGCTGCGGGATATTGAAACGGCGATTTCTGATAATTTGTGGGAGGATTTGTACGGCGATGAGTAAGTTTAAAGAACGGTTGGGGAAACTGTCGCCGAAAAAGCGGCTTTATGCTTTGGAAACTCTGCCGGGGCATTTGGCGGAGAGTGTTCAAGGGGAACGGCTGCATCAGTTGTTGACGGATTTTGATTTTATTGAGGCGAAGTTGGATGCGATCGGGGTTCAAGGGTTAATTGAGGATTACGATTTGGCGAGGGTTTCTGATGTGTTGCTGTCGGAGGGGCAAGCGGGAACGCTGAAGTTGATTCAAGGAGCAATTCGCAAGTCGGCGCACGTTTTGGACAAGGATAAAACGCAACTGGCTGGGCAATTGTTGGGGAGGTTGCTACCTCATGAAATAAGTAGAATTGTAGATGTATCTAAGTATTTTTGGGAGTATTTACCATTGATTGCTAGGTTTGCTCCACATAAACCTGTAAAAACAAAGACGGAAAAAATCTCGTCATCTGATGATATTCTAGCAATGCTAGAACAAGCGAAGCAATGGAAAGATAGTCTTTGGTTGCGGCCTTTGACAGCTAATCTGGAAAGGGCAAATGAGGGTGCACTGAGAACCCTCATTGGTCATACTGACTGGGTAATAGGAGTCGCGATCGCGCCAGATGGGAAAACAGCGATTTCGGCTTCAAGGGATAAAACTCTAAAAATCTGGGACACAGACAGTGGCAGGGAACTGAAAACTCTCATCGGTCATACTGACTACGTAACAGCAGTTGCGATCGCGCCAGACGGCAAGACAGCGATTTCGGCTTCAAGGGATCAAACCCTGAAAATCTGGGACACAGACAGCGGTAAGGAACTGAAAACTCTCATCGGTCATAAAGACTATGTATATGCAGTCGCGATCACACCCAACGGCAAAACAGTGATTTCTGCTTCAAAGGATAAAACCCTAAAAATCTGGGACACAGATAGTGGCAGAGAATTGAAAACTCTTACTGGTCATAAAGACTATGTATATGCAGTCGCGATCGCACCAGATGGGAAAACAGCAATTTCCGCTTCAAAGGATAAGACCCTAAAAATCTGGGACACAGATAGTGGCAAAAAACTGAGAACTATGATTGGCCATAAAGACTCGGTACGTGCAGTTGCGATCGCACCAGATGGGAAAACAGCGATTTCGGCTTCAGCGGATAAAACCCTGAAAATCTGGGACACAGACAGCGGTAGGAAATTAAGAACTCTCATTGATCATTATAGCTTGGTAACAGCAGTCGCAATCACACCAGACGGTAAACGAGCGATTTCCGTTTCAGAGGATCGCACCCTAAAAATCTGGGACATAGACAGCGGAAAGGTAGTAATAACCCTCACCGGTCATACTGAATATGTATATGGAGTGGCGATCGCACCAGATGGGAAAACAGCAATTTCCGCTTCCGAGGATAAAACTCTAAAAATCTGGGAAACAGATAGTGCCAGAGAACTGAGAACTCTCACCGGTTACTGGGTAAATGCAGTGGCGATCACACCAGATGGAAAAACAGCGCTTTCTGGTTCTAACTATAGTACCGTTAGTATCTGGGACATAGACAGTCACACGGAACTTAGAACCCTGACAGGTCATACTGACAATGTATATGCAGTGGCGATCGCACCAGATGGTAAAACAGCGATTTCGGCTTCATTTGATAAAACCCTAAAAATCTGGGATTTACTCACTGGCAGGGAACTTAGAACCCTGACAGGTCATACTGACAATGTATATGCAGTGGCGATCGCA
>NZ_JAKJHX010000003.1:73432-83032 GCF_021648855.1 Tychonema litorale BBK16
CCAGATGGTAAAACAGCGATTTCGGCTTCATTTGATAAAACCTTGAAAATTTGGGACACCGAAACAGGCACCAAACTTAGAACCCTCATCGGTCATACTGACTGGGTATTCGCAGTCGCGATCGCACCCGACGGTAAAACAGCGATTTCGGCTTCATTTGATAAAACCCTAAAAATCTGGGACACAGACAGTGGCAGGGAACTGAAAACTCTCATTGGTCATACTCACAGGGTAACAGCAGTAGCGATCGCACCCGACGGCAAAACAGCGATTTCCGCTTCAGGGGATGAAACCCTAAAAATCTGGGACATAGGCACTGGCAGAGAACTGAAAAGTCTCACCGGTCATACTAACTGCGTAAATGGAGTTGCGGTTACACCCGATGGCAAAACACTGATTTCCGCTTCATACGATAACACACTCAAAGTCTGGGATTTGCTTAGTGGCAAAGAGGTTGCTAGTTTCAGCGGAGATCGTTGGTTCAATTGCTGTGCGATCGCCCCTGATGGAGTGACAGTTGTAGCGGGCGCTGCTCGATCGGGCCGGGTGCATTTCCTGCGATTGGAGGGAGTTAGCGGCGGGGGATAATCCAAGAAACCGGGTTTTTGCCCGAATCTGTGGGTTATAGCGAAGTATTTCGGAAAAAACCCGGCGGTTGGAAACCGCGTCTACACAAACAATGTCCGCCTCCGCGGACGAAGAGGGTATTCACCAGATGAGAAATCATCGGGCGAAATCTTCAACCCGCGGAGGCGGGTTTTGTTTGTGTAGCCGCGGTTTCAACCGCCGGGGTTTTTGGGTTTCCACCGCCGGTTTTTTTTGTGGATTGGGGCGATCTCATTTTTTTGTGGATGGGCGATCGCATTTTTGTGGATTGGGGCGATCGCATTTTTGTGGATTGGGGCGATCGCATTTTTGGGTGGATGGGCGATCGCATTTTTTTGTGGATGGGCGATCGCATTTTTGGTTTTTGGGCGATCGCATTTTTGGGTGTATGGGCGATCGCATTTTTGGTTTTTGGGCGATCGCTAAACCAGCAATCGCCTATAACCTTCTTGTTCAAAATGATGATCCGTTGTTAATGCTTCCCTGATACCACGTTGCTGCATTAATACAAAGCTTACAGCATCACATAAAGAATAAGTCTTGTCCGAACGTTTCATTAATAAATTAACAGCTTCTCGATGCAAAGATTCATCCACCCACACTACCTCAATGTCTGGGTTATCCAGCAGATCGGATACAAATGTAAGAGTAGATTGACGCGGAAATCATCGAACCAAAGCTAAAGCAACAAACTCTGCCAGAATGTAATTGTGAGTTAAACAATAACTTGCACTATCCAAAAATTTAACTGCTTGTATGTGCTGTAGTTCACTCTTGTGGACATAGCAGAGTAAACCTGATGTATCTAGTAACAACACCTAGTTAAAATCTCCATCATAAGCGCGAACTAAGTCAGCATCAATGCTGACATTATCTGAACCTGTTGGGTAGCCTAAATCAATCGATCCAGCATGGCGACGAAACCGCTGACGCGCCACCTCTTTTTCTGCATCAGTTTTTAGTTGAATTAATAAGATGCTTTGTTGTTCAAGTGCAACAGCAATCCACTCTGTCAGAGATATACCAACACTTTCAGCCTGTTGCTTTAAGGCTACATACAATTCATCTCGAAGTTCTAGTGTTACGACTTGGTTCACTGCGATCGTCCTGTAACTAGGTGTAATGCTAAAATAACATATTTTGATTGAATATTTAGACTGTAAATTGTTCAACCCGCGCACCATCCGGGTTTTGTTTGTATAGACGCGGTTTCAACCGCTGGGGTTTATGGGTTTCAATGGCCGGATTTTTTGTGGATGTGCGATCGCATTTTCACCATTAATTATTCAAACTAAATCTGACACTCTCAGCCGCCCTTCCATAGGTTCATACTCATCCTCCAAAAGCCAATACTGTGCTTCATCATAACTCTGACTAGAAAAGACAACTTTATAACACTCAGCCGGATCGTAGATGCGACAATTCCCCTCAGCGTCACTGAGTAACAAAAGCAGATAAGGAGGTGAAAGATTTGGATCGATCCATACCTCTGTAAACTCCCAGTTATTCTTGACTAAATCTGCTTCGAGGGGTAGCGTGGTATCGGTTTTCAGCATCAACTTTTATCTCCCCATAATAAAGTGAAAGATGGCTACCATCCGGGTCAAGAGTGATTTGGCGATTAATTCCACTCATCAATTAATTACTAAGATTAAGGGACATTTACTCCCATGTTTTTAATTGATTCATCGGCCAGTTCATCTAAAATTATTTCAAACTCGCGATCGCTGATTTCTGCCTCAGAATCACTTACTCTTGATAACAGACCTGGCGCTGACTTCCAAGTTAGGAAATCAACAAAATTAAGAACAACTTCTAGCTGCGGTTTAGCTAAATAACGCAACTTATCTACAATGCTTTCAATTACAGCTTCCATACGTTTATAGCTGAGCTTTAATTGCGATAAACTTGATATAATCATAGCAGAAATATTCAATTTTGTCAAAATTAACCGACTTTAACAATGAAACGATGGTTGAGACCCCCCATCAAACTAACTCTGACATTCTCAGCCGCCCTTCCATAGGTTCATACTCATCCTCTAAAAGCCAATACTGTGCCTCATCATAACTCTGACTAGAAAACACAACTTTATAACCCTCAGCCGGATCGATCGTATATCCGACAATTTCCCTCAGCATCACTGAGTAACAAAAGCAGATAAGGAGGTGAAAGATTTGGATCGATCCATACCTCTGTAAACTCCCAGTTATTCTTGACTAAATCGGCTTAGAAACAACTTTTCAGACGAAAGATACATAATTTCTGATATACTCTCAACTACCAATATTCACAGCAGATACCGTTGGCGACACCAACAGCAGGGCGAAAACAATGGAAACAGTCGAAACGATGGAAACAGTAGACACTAACACACAAACCCGCTACTGGGGTAGTGTTACAGTCATAGATGCAGGCGATCGTTATAAAATCAATCGTATAGAACTTAAGCCAGGCCACCACATCAGCACCCAAATGCACTATCACCGCAGCGAACATTGGGTTGTTGTCTCCGGTACAGCGAAAGTTATCTGCCATGACAAAGAAACTATTTTGATGCAAAAACAGTCAACCTATGTTCCCATGAATACCCCTCACCGTGTGGAAAACCCAGGTGTCATTCCCTTGGTAATGATTGAAATTCAAAATGGTGAATACCTCGGTGACGATGACATCATCCGCTTTCCCCAAGATACTCATGAAGAAGATTAATTCTTAACGATTAAAAGTATAGGGGCAGTTTCTGGACTGCCCCTACATTTTTATATTAAAGTTGTTAAACACAAACATCTGATATCACAACAGGCGATCGACCTAGGGCAGTGCAGCATTCTTCAACTCAACATTCGCCATATTTGCATTGAATAGATTAGCACCAGTCAAGTCCGAACCCACCAAATTAGCACCACTCAAATTAGCACCACTCAAATTTGCATCGCGCAGGTTGACTCCCAGCATATCCATTCCCACCAAACTCCCACCTCTGAGAGTGACATTCGCTAGATTCAACAATGACTGACGGACATTTTTGAGGTTTGCACCAGTCAAATTAGCACTTTCCAAATTAGCTCCGATTAGATTCGAGTTGCTGAGGTTGGCATTTTTCAAATTCGCAATTACCAAACCTGCCAAATTCAAATTAGCACGGCTCAAGTCAGCCTGCTCCAAGTTCGCACCGTGCATCCTAGCAGCGATTAAGCTGGCACCTGGTAGTTTTGCATTGCTGAGGTTGGCTTTATTTAACTTGGCTTCATTGAGATTAGTACCGCTCAAATTCGCCCCGCTCAGATTTGCCCCGCTCAAGTCTGCGCCGCTGAGATCCCTACCAGAAAGTTGCGATCCTGTCAAGTCGCATGCGGAACAACTTTTTGTTTCTAGTAGCTGCTTGACATCTTCTGGATTTTCGGCTTTCACTGGGGAGGTAAAACCGATCGCAAATAGTAACGCTGTAGCTGCCAAAATCTCAAATTTCATATAACCACTCCCGCCAAATCTCTTACTACTAATATAAGTGACTTTTTGAGAAATTTGAGCGATCGACATCTTTCATACCGTGTGACAATAATCACTGTGTTTTGTACCAAAAAATGCAATGATTGCGTATGTTGCAAAGTTTCAAATCTTGTAAAGAATCATTGCTTTTTCAGGAACCAGAAGGGAAAAGCTTGCGTCGGTTCCAAGCTCACACCAGTGACATTTTTTTGAGCAAAGGTATAATCTTTATCCTGCCAAAGAGGGATGAAAGGTACATCTCTACCTAGTATTTCTTGAAGTTCAGCAAAAATAGCCTTACGGATTTCGGGGTTTGGTTCCTTTCGCTGTTGGGCTATCAGTGAATTTACCCGATCGCTATAATAAAACGAACCCTGACCCTGACTAGCACCCTTTTCGCAGCCCCCAGCGGCCGAGCCCGTTGCACAATCCAAAAACGGCTGTATATAATTATCAGCATCGAAAAAGTCGGCGTACCAATCTACTAACACCGTAGGATAAATCCCCTTCTCGATATTTTGAAACAAAGTGGGAGCTTCCACACTATTAACTTCTACCTGCATTATCCCATCCATTTTGAGTTTAGCAAGAGCCTTGATGGTACTCGCCACTAAACTTCTTTTTGTGGAACCCGAAGGATGCCAGATTTGCAGCACTAAAGGATTTGCCGTTGAGTATCCCGCTTTAGTCAATAGTTCCTTAGCTTTTGCCATGTTTGCATCGCCGTACAGTTCCTTAAAAACGGGCTTGTGAACGTCAAAGGTTGTGGGAATCAGACTGTACAGTGGTTGTGCTTGTCCACGCAATACGCGATCGTTGATCAGTGGTCGATCGATCATAGCTGCGATCGCCTGTCTCACATCTATATTATCCAGCGGTTTAGACTTGATATTCAGCGTCATATAACTGACGGTACTACTCTCAGCCGCAAATTCCTGCCATTTACCCTTTTTTGCTCCCTCATCCAAGCTGCGAACTTGGTCAGCATCCAGAGACAAATAAGCAACATCAACCGCACCAGTCCGAAAAGTATTAAACAAATTAGCCGAACTAGAAAGCAGCAACAAATCTATGCCCTTATTAACAGGTTTTTCACCCCAGTATTTATCAAATACCTCAAAGTTGAGAGAATTAGTACCATATTTTGCCAATTTGTAGCGTCCAGTTCCCACAAAAGTATCTGGTTTAAATTTGCCATCCCCAATTTCATAAGCCTTCGGAGAAATTGCACAAGTACCAGCAAACGTTAGTAGAGCAGAAAAAGCAGCAAAAGGTTTTTTTAATTTAAAAGTTAACTCATATTCGCCCGTCGCTTTCACAGATTCTACTGCATCGCCTAATAGAAAAGCAGGACGACCACCATTTTTGATAAACCGCTGCAACGAAAACTCCATGGCCGCGGCATTGAAGGGTGTATCATCGTGAAAAACAACGCCCTGACGCAAAGGGATTACATAGGTTAATCCATCAGGGCTGATTTTCGGCATTGCTGTCGCTAAATCAGGGATTAACTTTGTCGTCCCCGACTCATAGGTGTAGAGAGTATCACCCAAATTGTGCAACAATTGTCCTGAGATAACTTCGTAAGCGTCCGCAGGGTCGATCGTCCGCAGTTTCAAGGTTGTGCCAATGGTAATGCGATCGTTCTGAGCATTGTCAGTCGCAGAATTGGCTGATTGATTTGTCCGCTGTCCGCAACTTGCCGTTAAAAAGCAGCAAAGACTGAACAGTGCTAGAACTTTAATTACTGAAGATTTTATAGATATTTTAGCTAGTAGGCGATCGATTCCCATTGTCATTTTACGAAATAAGTCAAAATAGGGAGGAGACGGCAATGCCGTTTCCTTACCCCAAAATAATCGTAGCATGAGCATTGTCAGTGTGCAGCGCACACCTTACGATTAAATGAACAAGCTAGGTGAGACTTTAAAATAATCACCTAGTGCTTTAGCTTGTGCCTTACTAATCGCTCTTTTCCCATTCACAACCTCGGACACTACGCCACTCGATCCAATGATACCTACCAAGTCGGCTTGACGGATGCCGCTGGATTCCATGATGTGTTGCAAAATTTCATAGGGTTCAGATTCGATCGGATAGTTTTCGGTCTCATAAACTTCAATCAGCGTTACCAACAACTTGTATAAAATTCTCTCCTCTGGAGTGCTGTTTTTAGCGAATGTTAGCCGTTCTGCAATTGCCAGGAGGCGATCGTATTCGTCTTCGGTTTCGATCGCCTTTGGAGCGACTTCTGCCAGCAAGTTGCTATAGGTGGCTCGGTCAAAAGTAAGCATCATTTTTCCATTTGTCTTTGTCGTATTCAGCATGGGTTAGAAAATATTTGTAAAAAATAGTTTGATCCTCGTAGTTGATGCCGAGAATCAGGCGATATTTGTTGCCTTTAATATTAAAGACGGTGAAGTTTCCTACTGCTTCGGCATCCCGGAACTCTTTGCGGACATCCTCCAAATTCTCCCATTTTGCGTTCTTGAATTTTTTATTCAAGGTATCAATTTCACTTTTGACATCGGGATACTGGGCAGCATCGTCACGGAGCTTGCTTATCGAAATTAGGTGCATGATATATTATTTTTTGGGGGTTTTTGTTTTTTTTCATTTTTGCCACAGATACATTGCTTCATAGATCCTTATACTCTCATTTTGAGAGCAATATGTCAAGGCCCAATTACTATCACTCATAAGATGGAAGTCACCGATACCCAGATAGTTGTTTCTAACTTGCTATCATAAGAACTCCCAATGCCCCATTCCCCATGCCCGATGCCCAATGCCCCAATTCCCGATGCCCAATGCCCAATGCCCAATGCCCAATGCCCAAATACTACATTCATTTGAGAAAAGATCGCCAATCCCGACAGCGTTTTAGATAAACACGAGCCACCCGATCGATCGGATTTCTCCGTAAATACTCTTCAAATAATTTTCCCGCTTCTCGGAACTTCTGGCGATCGCACAAAAACATAGCTTCATTATACATATCCAAATTTTCTAGCTTTGCCGATAGAACTTCCGCAGGATCGGCATCAAATACTTCATAGACTGTCACAAATTTAGATTTACCTTTCATCTGTACCTTATCCACGATGCGAATAGCATAATCAGCCGGATTTTCTAACCTCTCAAAAGTTGCCTGAGAAATTAACAGCGGTATCCCATAATTTTTCGTCAATTCTTCAATCCGAGAAGCCACATTAACTGCATCACTAATCACAGTGCTATCCATACGGCTTTTGCCACCAACAGTCCCTAGCATCAAAGAACCGGTATTAATCCCAACACCAATTTGAATCGGAATGTACCCCATACTTTCACGGTGTTGGTTGTATCCAGTCAGGATATGTAGCATCTCAATACCGGCTTTAACTGCATCATCCGCACAGCCACTAAACAGAGCCATAATTGCATCACCAATATATTTGTCAATAAACCCATTATGGCTGGTAATCACAGGCTCCATCCGCGAAAGGTAAGCATTGATAAAATTAAAATTTTCTTGCGGATTCATGGTTTCAGAAAGCGTTGTGAAATCGCGGATATCCGAAAATAACACCGACATCTCCTCCTGTACTTGGTCGCCTAAATTGACATCAATAATACTTTCATATCCCAGCAAATAGAGAAATTGATGGGGTACAAATCGCCCGTAAGCATCTGTTAATTCTGATTCAGCATCAAGAGAATTTTTCAAGCTTTGATTGAGTTCAGAAAGTTCATGAATAAACTTATGGCGCTCGGCTTCGGCTTGTTTGCGTTCTGTGATATCTTGAATAACCGCGATCGCAAAAGCAACTTTCTCCTCTTCATCAAAAATTGGCGTACCCCAACCCTCGATCGGGACTTTCTTATCTGGTTGATGAATTTCCATATCCTCAGCCGTCGAAGTTTCCCCCCGCAAAGCTCGGACAATCGGCAAATTCTCAAACGGATAAATCGTATCAGTTCCCGCCACATAAATTTGATAAACTTCTGACAAGTCCTCAATAGCATTTAAAGGCACAACTCCTTGCCCCAGCAACTGCTGTCCCGCACGATTGACGTAGTAAGGTTGACCCAGGGCATCGATCACAGCCACCCCAATCGGAATAGCTTCGAGAAACCGAGCCAGCTTGATTTCGCCTTCCCGCACCGCCTCCAATGCCCGATCCTGCAATTCGCTAGTAAGACTATCAGAGTGTTCAGCAGTAGTTTCCAGCAAAATCTCCAGATCCGCTTTTTCCTCCTTCAAGTCTTCCACTTGCTGGCGCAATCTTTCTATCTCCAAAAGTAGCTGTTCTCTCGATATTTGTTCTTCTAACATAACCCTAGAACTTGCGCCTTTACCAACAGACAATTGCATCATATTCTCAACCCAAAAGATGCTGGCAATTCCTATAATAATTCCAAAATTAAAGCAGGCATGAGGCGCTGCAAATTCTTTAAAGATTTAGCTTGCCAAGCAACAGATTGAGAGCCTTGTACGACCATTTTTGCCCCAGCTTTTTTTCGCACCTGAATAATGAACTTCGACAGCATACTGATACCTGAACTGTTCAAAAAATCTAACTGCTGCAAATTCAGAGTAATTTTTCCCGCATCCCCATCGACTACCTCGCCTAGCAACTTGGCAATTGGCTGGTATTCTTCAGGCCCGGTTAGTCGTAAAGACCCCGAAAAACTCACCGTCGTTGTCTCTCGATCGTAGCAGATGCGGTATTGTTCTGTCTTAATTTCCATTTCGGCGAAAAAATCTCCTTAAACACAATCAATGCCAGCTCAGCTTATACTGTTAGTTGCACCATTGTTGTCACTGCAATCACTTCCGGGTCTTTTTGCACAATCTCGAACTTCCATCCCATCTTAGCGCTATAGTCGTTGAGCATAGTCAACAAGCCTAACCCAGAGCCGCTACAGTTTTCATCCGCAGCATTTTTTTCCAACCGCTCAATATACATCTCACTGGGATCGCAAACCAGCAACTTCTGAATATAAGCCTGAAATTTCTCAACTGATAGTGGTGGAATACTGTTGGCAACTGAGAAGATCAGTCCATTCTCCTCTAATTGCAGTTTAATATCGATCGGGTAGTGCGAATTTTCATCGTTAAACTTCATTGCATTCTCCAATAACTCATTAGCAATATAGCTAACCGCACTTTTAATCTCAGCTTGTCTTGTCAGTGCTGAGGAATCCTCATGATTCCCAGGAAAAAAAGTCGTCAGGTAGTCAGCGAGGAAATCAGCCGATAAACCGTTGTTCCGCCACCGCTGTTTCAGGGGAATAGAACTAGGAGAAAATCCAATGATCAAGTATTCCTGGCTGGGAGTCGGTTCAATGAAATCACCGAAGGTTTGAATCATATTGACTTGTCTATTCTCTGTTTTCATTTGTTATTTGTTATTGGTTATTTGTTATTGGTTATTTAGTTATTTGTTATTTGTCAGTTGCAGTGCCCTATGCCCTATGCCCTATGCCCTATGCCCTATGCCCTATGCCCTATGCCCT
>NZ_JAKJHX010000004.1:0-34498 GCF_021648855.1 Tychonema litorale BBK16
CTTCTGTGAACCATGAATTAGAATCCCCGCGCCTGTTTGTCGGGGAGTATGTCAAACTTTACCAAATCGGCGGCTGCGTTTCTGATAAGTAGACAAAGCGCGGTGGAATTCCGATCGGTCAAAATCCGGCCACAGCGTCTCAGTAATGTAAATTTCCGAATAAGCCATTTGCCACAATAGAAAATTGCTTAACCGCATTTCCCCACTCGTCCGAATCAACAAATCTGGATCGCAAACATCCGCAGTATACAAATAGCGTTTAAATAGAGCCTCATCAATATCAGAAGGCTGCAACTTGCCCTCTTGCACCTGAGTCGCGATCGCCCGACAAGCCTGTACAATCTCTTGACGCCCGCCATAATTCGTCGCCACCGTCAGCCTAATCCCAGCATTATGATGAGTTGCGGACACAGAACGTTCAATTTCCGACTGCAAAGATTTCGGTAAAGCCTCCAAATTCCCCACAAACTGAATTTGCACGTCCTCTGCTACCATCTCGCGCAATTCTTCCCGCAATTTTCCCTCAAATAGACTCATCAAAAAATCTACCTCACCCTCCGGTCGGCCCCAATTCTCCGTCGAAAAAGCATAAACTGTTAAAGCGGGAATACCCCAATCTTTGCAGCATCTGAGCAGTTCCTTCAGAACGCTTGCCCCTCGACGGTGGCCCATAATCCTGGGCAACCCTTTATCCTTAGCCCAGCGCCCGTTCCCGTCCATAATCACCGCTACGTGCCGAGGTAGCCGTTCTTGTTCAAGATCAGCAGGCAACTTTTCCAAGCAAATTCCTTGACTCATGGTTTCTCCCGATTAGCCGACGACGGACGACGCAGTATCCGCTTTAATAGTGTCAACACCTTCAATCCTATCTGCCGTCCGAAATTGCCGATCGGAATTGGGGTGACAGTTCTTTCTCCCTCGGATGGGAACAACTTTGCCTCCAGCAACTCTTTCAATTTATTGCTTGTCAGAGGTCGATTTAGAGTTCCCATTTGGGCTAAAGAAATAGAACCAGTTTCCTCGGACACCACCACGCACAGACAAGCTTGTACCCGTTCGGTAATGCCCATCGCCGCCCGGTGGCGGGTTCCTAATTGCCGCGACGCGCTGCGATCGGACAAAGGCAAAATCACCCCCGCCGACACGATCCGCGAAGCTCTAATCAAAACAGCCCCATCATGAAGCAAAGTTTGTGGTTGAAAAATAGTCTGCAACAATTCCTTAGAAACTTCAGCATTTAGCTTCACTCCCGGAACTGAAAAATCCCGATCGTCGATCGGAGAATCTGTTTCTATAATTAGTAAAGCGCCCGTGCGGTTTTGCGAAAGTTCTTTTACTGCGTCCACAATTTCATCTATTACACTATCCGGTGCAGGAGTAGGTCGGCGATCGCGTCCAAACAATTGTACAATCTCCCCCCGACCCAATTGTTCCAGAAATCGGCGAAATTCTGACTGTAATATTACCGCCATTGCCACAGCCGAACCAGTCACCAAACTATTAAGGGCAACGTGCAACAGCCTCAATCCAGCCCAGTTGCTCACAGCAGCAGCCAGCATCAAAATAATAAATCCCCGTACCATCCACAATGTCCGGCGCTCCCCGACAATGACGAGCACCAAATATGCAAGGGCAAATACCAGTCCAATATCGATCGCCTGAATCAATAAGGACTGAATGAGGCCAAAGTCATAGCCAGATTGTTGATTGTTCATGGTTCATCGAATCCTACCGCCTGTGAACCGCGAACTATGATGCACTCGAACCCGTGAACCATGAACAGTTGTTATTCCAATCGCGTGACTGAACAAGCCAAAAGCAAAAAATTGAAAGACAATCATCAATAATTTAAAATTAATTATCCTTCTTTTCACTTTTAGCTTTTAGGTTTTTACTTTTAAACACCGAGTCCTTCAGGAAGAAGATCGAATCTTAGCAAATCGTCGTCAGTTTCCCGCTTGATGATTGTGTTAGCTTTCCCATTTTTCACCAAAACCGCCGCCGGTCTGGGGACTCGGTTATAGTTAGAAGCCATGCTGTAATTGTATGCCCCTGTAGCCGTAACGACGAGAATATCTCCCGACTCACACTTTGGCAACTTAGCATCTTTAATCAGAATATCCCCTGATTCGCAGTGTTTGCCAGCAACTGTCACTGTTTCCGTTAAGGGTTCAGACATTTGGTTGGCTGCGAGAATTCGATAAACCGATTGATAGGTAATTGGACGGGGATTGTCCGACATACCGCCATCCACTGATAAATAAGTCCGAATTCCGGGAATGACTTTCTTAGAGCCAACGGTGTAAGCTGTGACACAGGCTGTACCAACGAGCGATCGACCCGGTTCACAAAGCAATTTCGGTAATGTTGTCAAATTCTGCTTCTTGCAAGCTGCTACCATTGCGCCGCAGACTGTCTTAGCCCAATCATCTATGCTGTGAGGATCGTCGGCTTCAGTATAGCGAATACCCAACCCACCGCCAATATTAATTTCTGTCGGCTTCAAACCGTGGCGAATTGCTGCGGTGAAAGCCTCAACGATCACATCCGCTAAATCGTGATGGGGTTGCAGTTCAAAAATCTGAGATCCGATGTGAGCGTGCACTCCCACGCAGGATAAACACGGCTGTTTGCTCAGGAAACTAAAAACTTCATCAAGGGAGTTGGGATCGAAGCCAAATTTACTGTCAATTTGACCAGTTTTAATGTAGTCGTGAGTATGACACTCAATTCCAGGGGTAAACCGTACCATAACTCGTGTCGGCTCACCAGATTTTGCCAACTCTGTAAGAGTCTCTAAATCCCACCAATTGTCTGCGACGATCGCACAACCACTTTCGACAGCTAGCTGAATTTCCTGGCGGGATTTGTTATTCCCGTGAAAGTAGATTTTGTCGGGATTCACACCCGCTTTTTGTGCTGTCTTAATTTCTCCAGAAGATACCACATCTATGCCTAAGCCTTCGTTCGCCGCGATCGCGCAAACCGCCAAACAACTCCAAGCTTTAGAAGCATAGAGCACTTGAGATTCGCCCGGATAGTACCGTTTAAAAGCATCTCGGTACTGGCTGCTGGTCGCCCGCAGCGTTTCTTCATCTAAGATGTACAGTGGCGAGCCAAATTGCTCGACCAAAGCTGTCACCTCGCAGCCTCCGATTTCCAACCGATCGCGGCTGTTAACCTTAGCTGTCAGCGGTAAAAGTTCTTGATTGGGCGATCGACTTTCCCTGGCTTCTTCAGACTTAGACATATACTGGAGTCCAGATTCCACTTCTTCGATAGATTGAGTTAATACCATCGTGCAATAACTATCCTTACTGTGTTTTCCAGTTTACAATTGAAGACTGTGCATTTTATAGAAATTAAACATCTCGCCCCAGAACACTTGCCTGACGCAGTAGAGCTCGATCGCCTCTGTTTTGGCGGACTTTGGTCGATCGCAGGTTATCAGCGCGAGTTAGACAGCCCTAACAGCGATTTATTAGGTTTATGGACATGGGAAACTGAAGACTGCGAATCAGCTCCAAACCGGGCGGGCACGCACCATCCACCGCCCCTACAGATGCACCCAATACTCATCGGTATCGGTTGTTTGTGGGCAATTTTAGAGGAAGCCCACATTATCATGCTGGCAATTCATCCTCAGTTTCAAGGTCAGGGTTTGGGACAAGCTCTGCTTTCAGCTTTGCTAAAATCGGCTCACGATAGACAATTAGAACGGGCAACTTTAGAAGTACGGGACTCTAATTTGGCAGCAGTTTCTCTGTACAAAAAGTTTGGTTTTAAAGAAGCAGGACGGCGCAAACGATACTACGAAGATACCGGAGAAGATGCTCTGGTAATGTGGCGCAGTGGCATAGAAAAACCGGAGTTTCAACAATATTTGGCGGTTGAGGAACAGGAGATTTGCGATCGGTTCCATGAGAAAAACTGGCATTTGGCGATCGATTTAAAGGCTAGTCATTCTGATTGACATACTCACCGGGATGGGGCCACGGTGAATCGGGACTTGAACGCAGCGATTAATTTGGCAGAAGTCCCACGTAGTGTCTTTCCTTGTGGTTTGGGAAAAGTCAAGATTCCGTAAAGTATGTAAAAATGGTGCTTGACATAGTTTTAGATAAGTGCTAATTAATGAGAGGGATGATCTTTCAAAAATAGAAATACAAAAAAACTAAAACAAGCATTTAGCTGCTGGATTTCCTAGAGAAAACTTCTAGATCGCCACGAAGCAGAGTTGCTTCACAGCCTATCATAAATTTTTCTGTTTTATATTTGTTTCACCCCTGATGAATGAATCCAATAAAACGACGATGGCGATCGCCTCATTACTTGTCGGTGTAGTCGCCATATCTTTTGGCTCTATCTTCATTAGATGGAGTGAAGCTGAACTCAGCCCCAATGCTACAATATTTAATCGCTTTTGGCTAGCTAGTGTCGTCTTCGGGCTGTGGCAAGGATACAAGGCGATACGTCAGAGACTTTCTGGTGACAAACCCGTTCAACAGCAGTCATACACCAGTCAGGAGCTTTTGCTATTGCTGGGTGCTGGGACTTTTTTTGCTGCCACCTTATCCTTTGTAGCTTGGTCGCTGACTCAAACCAACATCGCTATCTCGACGATCCTGCATAATCTCGCCCCGATATTTACCAGCTTAGGAGCGTGGTTGTTATTCGGTCAAGGCTTTAACCGCCAATTTCTGATTGGGATGGTCGTCGCCATTGGGGGAGCGATCGCCATTGAAATCGAGCAGATCCAAATCGCCACTGGTGAAGTCACAGGAGGCATAGCAGCCATCCTCTCTGCGGTTTTCTTGGGTGCATACCTGCTGGTGATAGAACAACTGAGAACCAAATTTGACCCCATCACAATTCAGTTGTGGGTTTGTGTGATCGCTACTTTATCCATCTTGCCCATGCTTGTGTTCACTGGCGATCGGCTTTTTCCTTCTTCAGTGAATGGGTGGCTGTTCGTCATTTTTCTTGCCCTCGTCTGCCAAGTTTTAGGTCAGGGACTTTTAACATATAGCGTTGCCCAGTTGTCCTCAGTGGTTGTCTCCTTAGTACATTTGTTAGAGCCAGTATTTAGCAGCATTTTGGCTTGGGCAATATTTGGGGAAAAGTTAAGTTTCTCAAATGGGGTAAGTTTTTTCCTAGTACAGCTCGGTGTATACCTAGCCGTATCTAGCCAAGCTGCTGTCGATATCCAGCAAAATCAGCTAGAGAGCGGGTAGTCACCATTAGACATCTCGGATAATTATTGTGGAACAGGCATCCTGCGTTCTTGACAAGCTTTTTGGGAGATGTCTATTACTGTTTGTTTCAACTGAGATCTTGCACCATTCTCAATAAGTATTTTATGGGCGGGCAGGATGCCCACCCCACAAGAAATACACTCTTTGTGGAACAGGCAAGATGCCTGTTCTTGAGAATGATGCAAGATGTGAGTTTCAACGGCAAGCAACTGAACAAGACTTGGCTCAAAAAAAAATCAACACAACTAGATGTCAACACATTTGTTAAAAAGTATGACAGCTAAACTGGAATTAGTACAACAACCGTTGTCCAGAACACCAACTTGGATCGCAACTGCTTCATTATTTGCCAGCCTAATCCCCCTATCTTTAGCACCAATCCTGGTCAAATTGTGCGAACGAGAAATAGGTTCAAATGCCGTAGCATTCCATCGTGGCTGGATCGCTACCATCATCTTTGGGTTGTTGAGCGGACTTGAGGCTTTGGAGCGCCAAAAATCTGATAACCAACCCGTAGAACAGAAGCCTTTTACGAGACGAGAATTTGGGCTATTGGTAGCATTGGGAACTTTCGGAGCGACCTACTTCCTCCTGTGGTCTTTGGCGCTGACTCAAACCAACGTTGCCAACGTTACGTTATTTTGTGGTTTGAACCCACTGTTTGTCGGTTTGGGGGGGTGGTTGTTATTAGGTCGGAGCTATAATAGCAGATTCATTATTGGCATGGTCATGGCACTGGGGGGAGCGATCGTTATGGGATTGGATGACGTGCAGTTCGCCACTAACCAAGTACAAGGTAATGGCCTCGCCTTGCTATCGGGGATTTGTTTTGCGGCGTATCTGATACTGCTAGAACTGCTACGAGAACGATTTACCACGGCAACCTTATTGCTGTGGCGCTGCGCCTTCACGACTATGTTTGCGTTTCCCGTCCTCGCACTCGCCGAAGAAACATTGTTTCCCCATTCCTGGATGGGGTGGTTTTTCGTAATTTTGCAAGCCATCTTGTGCCAAGTGTTGGGTCAAGGACTTTTGGCTTACAGCCTCAGCCAACTGTCGTCAGGATTCGTCGCCGTCACGCTGCTTTTCGAGCCAGTCCTTGCCTCAATCTTCGCTTGGGTAATTTTCTCTGAACGCTTGGGTTTCCTTGACTTGGTGGCGTTTGTCGTGATTTTATGCGGTATTTATGTAGCTCAATCGAGTCAATCTGCTGTTAAAGAAACCAGGGAGGTAGCGTAATTAATGCGCGATCGCTAGACTTGTTGGTTGAATATCCAGTTGATCTATATCTATCGCTGCGGTCGCAAAAGCAGATTTAAATGAATACAAGCCATAAAATAAAAGAAACACCACGCCAGCCCATAGAGCGATATTAGTTAGTTCTGGAATATTCGAGCTTAGTGTACCGAACCCTATTGAGATTATATTTGTCATACTGAATGAAAATCAAGCCGTGGTAAATGACGAGCTTGACAATCAGACAATCCCGTAAATTGCTTAGCATCACGAAAAATAAATTCAATCTGGAAACGAGCCTGATAATATTCAACAATTTGCTCAGGTTGTAGATGAATATCAGTGCTAAATAATAAAGCATTTTTGATTTTGCCGTTGGCTTGAACTTCAGAGATACAAGCCAACCTAATTTGGCAATTCAAACAACAACGACCGACCTCTAATGTATATAATGAAACCCCCAGTTTTATGTATTTGACAAAGTTAAGACGACTCAGATCTTGACAGTCAACCTTACCATCATATTTGCGAGGAGCTCCCAGTTTATTTTGTTCACCTATATAGAGATAGCGTAGGTTAGCATCAACTCTTAACTTGCCAATAAAGCTTTTAAGAAAGTGACGACGGTAGGTTTTTTCGCTCAAATAACTATAACGACTGAGATTCTTGAAGTTGATCTTGCCATAGCTCAGCAAAATAGTTGAGAATAAATCGATATATTCAGCAAACCCTATATACTCTAATTAGTTAAGAATGGAGCAAAATGAGGTCGAAAATAATAACGAGTCATGGATCTGCTTCCTTGACGATAAATGAGGAGCATTTTGCTCCCTTATGGTACTTAAAATTTGGTGAGGATTAATTTATGGCAACTGTAGCACTAGAAAAAAAGGTGATGACAGAAGAAGAGGTGACGAAGCTGTGGGAAGCTTTTCAAGTATTTGATGTAGACGGCAGCGGCGCCATCTCAGCAGAAGAACTGGGGCAAGTGATGCGATCGCTGGGGCAAAGTCCGAGCGAAACAGAGCTGCGCGACATGATTAAAGAAGTGGACGTTGACTTGTCGGGCACCATCGATTTTGAGGAATTCAAAATACTGATACTGTCCCAGCAAGGCGATCGCAAAAGCCGTCTCAAGCTGGCATTCAGCGTGTTTGATGAAGACGGCAGCGGTCGCATCACTGCGAACGAGATGAACAGCGTCATGAGCCAGTTTGGGGTGACGGATCAAGAACTCAAAGAAATGATCGATGAGGTCGATAGTGATGGCGGTGGCTCAATTGACTTTGAAGAATTCATCAAACTGGTTCCAGATGAATCAGAAATAACTAGCGGCTATCAAGATTCGCCAATTTCTTTTACCAGTTCCCCTTCCAATAATGCAGCCACTGTCACTTCAGAAATAGCGGCTGCCACCGATGCAACCACTTTATCGACTACCGAATCTCCGGCACAGGAAACAGTCAGCGACGATCCAGAAGTAGCGCGACTGAAAGAACTACTCGCGCAACACCCACAAGAGCAAAGAGAACGCGCCACTTCCCGCCTGCAAATGCAGATTGGTTTATTTCGCCTGATCCAAGGAGCCGCCTACCGCTGCTTCCGCGAGAGTTTCTCGGCCAACCATGAAACCCACCTGCGCGTGAGAAATCTGCCCTACAAAATCAGCGACTTTGTGCAGTTTGTGCAGAATGCGATCGCACTGTACAAGGGTTTAGGCATCGTAGAAACAGCTTGCCATCCCCTGCTAGATGCAGTCGCTGAATCGATCGAACAAGAGTACGCCCGACTGTCGGAACGCATCAAGAACTGGAAGACGATCGAAAAAACACCAGAGATGCTAGCAGAGGCTAAAGCGATGCTGGAGGCACGCCGTAAATCCATCTCTGTCAAGGAGAAATTTGCCGCAGGCGTCGAGTTCGCCATCACCATGAAGAAAAAGCAGTTCAGCTTTCGCGACATCGCAGAAGGCGTGCTTGCCATCAACGAACTCAACCGCCTGAGACAGATAGAACTGAATGCAGAGCTTGCCCCACCTCCTCCTAAATCAGAAGGCGATCCCAAAGATTACCTGAAGCGCTGGAACCGCGTTATCCTCTCCGATGCCTCAGAAGAAATAGAGGGTGCGATGATGCCAGTAGCTTACTGGTATGAAGATTTCATGCCGAAACTGCTAGCGGCCTTCAGTGTCAGCACTGCTGCCGATATCCAGAGCAACACCGTTCCTGACGAAGCGGCTTTGGCTCAGTGGTACGAAGACACTAAGGCAATTGGAGAATTTGACCGCTATGGATCTGATGTGGCACAAAACTTTTCTAAATGCAGCCCAAAACAAAAGCTCGCCCTCAAGCAGGCATGGCGTTTGACGCACCACTACCTCAATGGCGTGCAAAAACGGCGCGAACGCCAAGAGTTTGGGCGCGAGTCAGGGGCGCTTTCCCAGTATGTGTCATTCATTGATGTGTATTTGGGGCGGAGTGATATCAAGGATTCCCAGATGCGTATCAGCTTCCCCTACTATATTGGCTCTGCGGTGTGGCGCTTTTTCCACACCACGGCTGAAATTGTGTCTACCAAGCCGCAGCAAGAGCAAACAGCTTTAGTAGCAGTCTTCAAAGACTTCTTTAAGCGTTTTGCTACCATGTATCCTTGCCCTTACTGCCGTCACCACCTGAATATGTACGTCGTGCAGAACAAAGAGGTGGATATGTACCCCGTAGAATATCTGTTGTTGGGACGCGACCCGCAGCTCAATAACTTTGAAGTGTCAATGGAGGCCAAACTATCTACAGTTGTCGATGGCCCTGCTCTGCGCTTATTTTTTTGGAAGCTGCATAACACCGTCTCTTCATCCATTGCTCGCTCCGAGGAGTGGTATCACAAGGATGAGAAAGCATTCTACACCACCCGCTATTGGCCGAGTTTGGACTCCGAATTGGCACGCAGCAAAGCACTCAAACATCTGAGCATATCAGTCGATCGCTTATACCGCCTCTACGGGCTGCTCAAGCCAGCATCGCGGTTGGCAGGGGTGAGAGCAACGCTGCAAAAGCTGTTAGTGAAAGGGGAAGAGGAAGGCATCAGGGAGGCTTGCACGCTAGCCCAAGATTACATCAAGGAGTTGGAGGAATCTGCGATCGCCGGAAAATTCCTTCAGGAAACATACCGCTTTGACCCTGAGATTATGGATAAAGCTCCTTACTTCACGCCTGAAGAAGAGGAGTTTGCCCGAAGCGGTGTGTTTGTGGAAGTAGTATAGATATCAAGCAACTCTTTGATATGCTCTAACAGTTTTTGATGGTGTAGAAAAAGAATCTTCTACACCATCAATAGTAATTCCCATCTGAGTCACGCTAACCTCGATCGCGACTATTAACACTGGCTGTCAGCGGTAAAAGTTCTTGATTGGGCGATCGGGTTTGCATAGCTTCTCTCGACTCAGACAGGTACTGGAGTCCAGATTCCACTTTTTCGATAGATTGAGTTAATACCATCGCGCAATAACTATCCTTACTGTGTTCTCCAGTGTACAATTGACTGAAAGCAATTGGGTCACTTGCCCCAGATTCATTCCGAAAGCAGACTGACTAACGGCGACACTGATAAGCTTCGCATCGTTCCAGTGAATAATTATCTAATCTAAAATCTAAAATCATAAAAATTAATACGGGATGCGGGAAACGAGCGAGACTTTAGTCCTTCCTAGGGAAGCGACTCGTGCGGTTTTAACCGCCGTGGTACTGGTGCTATAATTAGATTGTGAGTAAGAACAAAAACATCTACGTGTTGAAACATCCTAGTATCGGATAAATCCCGGCTCCTATGAAACAACGGTTAGGTTTAAGTCCTGATGTCAGTATGACAGGAAAGAGCAAATAATGGCAGGTTGTGGAGCGTACCGCGTCAGGGCTTCGTGATGGATTCTGAAAGCATTAAAAAAAAGTAGCTAGTAACTATCGCTTGACGATTAGTGACTAAGTAGACGGCGTTTGACGGCCGTAGCAAGAGTCTTACACACGTCAGCAGAATCTCAGTGGCGTTGATTCCCTGAGAGTGTCAAGTTGGCAATTCATCCTCAGTTTCAACGTCAGGGTTTGGGACAAGCTCTGCTTTTAGCTTTGCTAAAATCGGCTCACGATAGACAATTAGAACGATCAACTTTGGAAGTGCGGGACTCGAATTTAGCCGCAGTTTCCCTGTACAAAAAGTTTGGTTTTAAAGAGGCGGGACGGCGCAAGCGATACTACGAAGACACCGGAGAAGATGCTCTGGTGATGTGGCGCAGCGGCCTGGAAAAACCGGAATTTCAGCGATATTTGGCGGTTGAGAAAGTGCAGATGTGCGATCGGTTGTATCAGAAAAAATGGCATTGGGCGATCGATAATTTTGAGTTATAGAGGCGGGTGAGTGGGATCAGTTGTGCCTCTAATTAATAAGTTTTGTAAAAATGCATCACCCAGATTTGGTAGAGGTGGGTTTAGGAGATAATTGTACATCTAGAGAAAATTTCAGATCGACTACACCCCAGAAACCCGGTTTCGCATACCTACAAACTTGAAAATCCCTGTATAACTGAGCACTTTCAAAGACCCACTTGTCATGGTAGAGTACGATGTATCTTTAAATAATCTGAATTGAAGTTGTGAAACTTAAAGGTCAGAAAAGAATCTAAATCGTGTTTCAGTCGAAAGGGAATCATGAATTATAAAAAATTAGATGACCAGGTAGAAAGTACCGAAAATGGAGCGATCGAATTTGCAGATAAATTCCAGGATGCAGCCGCAACTTCTGCGACTTCACAAAAAGAATTCAATGCAGAAGAACTAGGACGTGTCTACTTCATTCGGCATGGTGAAAGTACCAGTAACGAACGTAACATTTTTGCCGGAGTTCTGGATGTTGACCTCACCTCATTTGGCAGATTGCAGGCACGCCGTGCCGGTGTTGACCTGAAGAAAAAAGGTACAAAATTTGACGCAGTATATGTCTCTCACATGAGACGCGCACGGCAAACCTGTGAAATCGCCCTTGCTGAAAGTCAGGCGCTAAATTCGCCCGATATCCCTGTTCAAATAGACTATCGAATTAGCGAAAAATCCTTCGGCATTTTTGCGGGTCGCAACCTAAATCTGCTGCGTCTAGCCCTGGGCTACGAAGGCTTCGAGGAAATGTTGCACTCACACAACGAAGCACCCCCAGCAGGCGAAAAGATTTCCCAAGTTTACGATCGCGCAGCCCGTTTCTACGAAGACAAAGTTGTACCGCACTTGGAACGGGGAGAAACAGTTCTAGTAGTGTGCCACCAATATGTACTGGAGCCTCTAGCACTCTATCTAAGCGGTCTACCACCGAGTTCTTATAAACACCTGAAACTACCCAATGGTAAAGCTCTCAGTGGTGTGGAACTCGTCAAGTTTCGCGACAAGGAATCGGGTGGGACAGCAGCCCTGCGAAAAGAACTCAACGATCTTTCAATTATGTGGGCTATTTTGATCTATGCCACCGCCTTCTTACTGGGAAGTTTGGTAGGGGCAATCAGCGGCTCAGCAGGAGGGATTCCGTCAGCGCTATTTCGAGCAATTATCGTGGCGTGTCTGGCCGCCTCAACGTTTTATACATACCTAGACATTGACTTTGCAGCGAGTAAACGTAAAGTAACTTCAACTGTAAAGTATCTAGTTTACGGGTGGATGGCAGTGCGATGGATAATTGGGCTTTCCTTAATATTTTCTGGATTTTTGTATCAAAGCGAAGCCGATTTGTACAAAGTTTTGTGGGTGCTGTTTTGGATGGTTCCGCCAGCCTTGACTTCCCCAGTGTTATCCGTGCTTTGGGGCGGTAATCTTTATCCGTCGGCCCTGTTGTCAAGAACGCTATCAATCGTTGCTCCTCTGGCGCTGCTAGCGACATTAAAGGTTGCTAATTTACCGATTAATGTTGACAGCCTGATCTTTTTCGGTATCATTCTAATTTTAGGTCTGGCAATACCGGGTGCGATCGCCCAGTTTTGGCGTGACAAATCCCCGGTTGAATCAAACCACCACAGTAAAAACTGGAAATTCATCGGAGTGCTTGCTGTCGCATTCATGGCCTTGGCAACCGGGTTTCAGTTTACTCCATCAACCTTCATTTCGGATATATTTTATGCAACCGCTCCGAACCGCTCCCTAGCCTGTCTGCAACAACTGGCAATTGCCACCCTAGTCTTTGTCTCAATGCGCGTCTTGGCTGTATTAACCTCCGTATTGACAAAAGACAAGCTAAGCAAGGCAGAAGCTCAGGATGCTTATATCCTGCTTGTAAATCCCAACTTTTTCCTTTGGGCGGCTCTTTTCCTCGGAGTTAGTGCCACAATGCCGGAAGTGAAGTATGCTGTTTTTTGGGCAGCACTGGGATTTTTCTGCATTCCACTTGTCGAGCAGATATTGTTCATGAATTCATTCAGCAATGATATATTGAGAGAAACACTGCGCTCTTCGAGAGTGGCAACAGAAGATGTTAAAAAGCTTTTCCTCCAATTGGATACTGATGGAAGTAAGTCGCTCGATCGCTCTGAGATTATGGAGTTGTTAGGGCTAATCGAAGATATGACAACAGGCGAACGTAGCTCTGAAGAAGTCAGGAAATACATCACTGATTATCTTTTCAACATTCTTGACAGCGATCAAAATGGCAGTGTTGATTTACAAGAGTTAGAAGATTACATATCAACCTATGGGTTGGTTGCCAACCTTAACGTTGCTCAAACATCAACTTTGACTTAATAAGTATGAAATCCTATTCAACCTTATTCCTGTGATATATAGCGGTTCTCAGATAGATGAGGTATATATCCAAGCTCTAAAACCTTGATTGCATAGAATCTGGCATACCTCATCTTTTTGATAAAGACTATATTTAGTTTTAGCAAACTTTACGCACCATCCACAGTCACAATGGAAACACCAAGAATTATCTTAGATGAATTACGACAGGTATTCACCAAAATTGCTGGAGAAGATAATCAAATTGATCGGACAGAATTTAAAAAAGCTTTAGGGCTGAAAGACGAATATTTTGCTGACAGACTCTTTTCTATATTTGATACCGACAGCAGCGGCGATATCAAAATAGAAGAATTTTTGACAACTGTAGAAAACCTAGTTTTTGCCACTACAGAAGAGAAACTTCAATTTGCTTATCAATTACATGATATTAACGGGGATGATGGCATTGACAAAGCAGAAATTGCTCACTTAATTACTGCCAGCCTCAATGAAAATAATCTCAGTTTCAAGCCGGAACAAATTAACGATTTAGTTGATATATTGTTCCTAGAAGGTGACAGCGATAGCAGCGGGGAGATTTCTTTTGCAGAATTTAAAGGTTTAATCGGCAAATTTCCAGATTTAATTGAAGGGATGACAGTTAGCCCTATTAGCTGGCTCAGACCTCACAAGCAAAACTCTCAAACAGTTGTTTCTCCAGAAAAAAAGCGGACAAAAAAGGCTTACATAAAGCATTACATTCAAAACAATTGGGTCAAAATTGCTTTTTTAGCGCTCTATGTTGCTGTTAATCTGTTTCTTTTCTTCGGGGCCGTTGATCGATATGCAAACTTAGGAGCAAATGTATATGTTCAAATTGCCAGAGGTTGCGGTGCAACGCTTAACTTCAATGGGGCGTTAATTCTTATCCCTATGATGCGGCATTTTATGACTTTGCTTCGCAAAAGTAGCCTTAACAACTATTTACCCATAGATGAAAGCATCGAGTTTCACAAGTTGGTAGGTCAAGTCATGTTCGCCTTGGCAATTGTGCATACGATCGCGCATTTCCTCAATTACACCACATTACCAGTTCCCTTTACCGAAAGTCTTTTTGAGACAAAAGCTGGCTTGTCAGGATTTTTATTACTGCTAGTTTTCGCAATTATGTGGGTGACGGCGCAAGATCCAATCCGCAAAGGAGGGCAATTTTCGCTTTTCTATCTAGCTCACATGGGGTACGGGCTGTGGTTTATTCTTGCGTTAATTCACGGCCCAGTTTTTTGGCAGTGGGTGTTATTCCCTGTGCTGGGATTTGCGATCGAATTAGTGATCCGATGGCGGACAACAAAAGACGCAACATTTGTGGTTAATGCCTCTTTACTTCCTTCTAAAGTTTTAGGTTTAGAAGTTCAACGTCCAGCATCTTTCAACTATCAACCAGGGGACTATTTATTTATTAAATGTCCCACCATTTCCAACTTTGAATGGCATCCATTTACAATTAGCAGCGCCCCGGAAACACAAGATGTTTTATCTTTACATATACGCGCCGCAGGAAGTTGGACTGGTAAGTTATATCAACTTTTTCGAGAGCAAAGGGAAGAATGGATACGTTCAGATAGTTCTCAACCTGAGTCGAGAGTTCCAGTTTATTTAGATGGCCCCTATGGTACACCAAGTACAGATATTTTTGAATCTAAATATGCTGTGTTAATTGGTGCTGGTATTGGTGTGACTCCCTTTGCTTCTATCCTGAAAAGTATTTTGTACCGCAATCAAAATCATTCTTCTAACATCAATTTGGAGAAAGTACATTTTTACTGGCTAAATCGAGAACAAAAAGCCTTTGAATGGTTTGTTGAACTGTTATCACAAATCGAAATTGAAGATACTAACAAACTCTTTGATATCAACTTATATCTCACAGGCGCACAGCAACAGTCAGATATGAAGTCTAGCACCCTATTTGTGGCAATGGATTTGTTGCATTCTCGGACAAAAGTTGATTTGATTACAGGTTTAAAGAGTCGGACAAAAACTGGTCGTCCAGACTGGGATCATATTTTCCGTGACCTAGCAAAACAACACGAACCCAATAAAGTTGACGTATTTTTCTGTGGGCCTCCTGGACTCTCAACACAGTTGAAAAGTCTCTGTACTAAATACGGATTTGGCTATAGAAAAGAAAATTTCTAGCCCAAATACCTCTTAACTATGGGAGGTTTTTCGATACCCTCAAGAAAAAATATCCCAATTTTCACATTTTCTACGTTTTTTTCAACATCATTTTTTGGACTAAAGTCGCTGATTTTCCCACTTACCGAGTGTTTTTTATGAAACTAGACAAATTGGCTCTGGCACAAAATATGGCTTTCCTGATATCTATTCCGCCGCAAAGCAATTTAGCTAAATTACTGGCTTTTTGTTTGGCAACAAAGGTTAGAAAAAATACGACCGGAACAGAAATCTTAAGGCTCACCTGTGAGCTAATGGA
The DNA here is from genome assembly GCF_021648855.1 of Tychonema litorale BBK16. Taxonomy (GTDB): domain Bacteria; phylum Cyanobacteriota; class Cyanobacteriia; order Cyanobacteriales; family Microcoleaceae; genus Microcoleus. Next base: position 15,735 of record NZ_JAKJHX010000004.1, read on the forward strand.
AGACCCATCTAAATTGCCTTATTGGACGCAAGACGTGATGGGACTCGATTTAGATTACACTACTGAGGAGTGGAAAGCTTTAGGAGAAATGGGAATCAAGGATGCAGAGGGCTTTATGGCTACCCTGTGGCAAGAATTGGAAAATTTGAGTTTGTAATTGCTTTTTTCAAAATCCAAGCGATTTCAATCAACCATCACGATTAGACAAGTAGTACAAAACAATCATCAAGAAGGAAAAAGGAGACTAGATATGCCAGTATATTTCAAAAACTTATTGCTATTGCTCAAAATACAGATTGTAATCAATTTACTTTCGATGAATTTTATAAAAAAATCTGGCAAATTAAGGGCGTGAAACAACGACTACAAAAAGAAAACATGAAGTTTGAATGTTTAGCCAAGGGAAAAAACATTAGCAATGAAGAAAAGTGCAAATTGATTTTCGATCAAATAGATATTGATCGGAGTGGTTACATTGATGAATTTGAGCTAAAGACCCTATTGTTAGAGTGGGGATTACCTTCTAATGAAGTTGATGAATACATGGAAAAATATGATGAAAATAAAGATTTGAAAATCTCCTTTGAAGAGTTTTTTAAGATGTATCCAGTTTGGTCTTTTGCTTACTCTGATATAATTATTGCCAACTAATCAGGAAAAATTATGTCTTTAAATATTGAACTTTTAGAGCAAAGTTTCGATAAAGTTAAACCCCGCGCTAATGAATTTGCAACCAGCTTCTACGAGAATCTTTTTAAAGCTCACCCAGAAGTGAAACCGCTATTTGCCCATACTGATATGGGAAATCAAGAGAAAAAGCTGTTAAACTCCCTGGTTTTGGTAGTAGAAAATCTCCGCAACCCAGAAGCTTTGGGGCCAGTGCTCAATGCTCTAGGAGGTAGACACGTCAGCTATGGAGCCATTCCCAAATATTATGGCCCAGTGGGGGAAGCTTTGCTCCTGACATTTGAGCAGTATCTTGCTGAAGATTGGACTCCTGAAGTCAAAAAAGCTTGGCTAAATGCTTATAAAGCAATTACTGCGTTGATGTTAAAAGGTGCCGATGTAGATGCACCAACTAAAGTTGTCCAAGCTGAGAAACCTGCTATTGTATCAAAACCTATCCAAGCTGAACAAAAAACTGCAACTTTAGCAAAATCTTCAACATTAACAGCCGAAACCCCAAAAGAATCTCAGCTATTTCAGCCCACAGCAGAGCCAGAGAAAAAAGCTCTTATATCGGTTCAGTTAGATGGTAAAGCTTTCAAAGAAATTATCAATAATTTGACCGTTAATTATCAGCAATTTCAGACCAAAATATCAGAACAGCCATTAAGTGAAGTCCTCAAACAAATTCCTAGTAAACTTATTGATGCTTTCTGGGAAGCACCAGTATGGTTAGTCGCTGTAGTTGCGGCAGTTATGTTTACGGTATTTCTGATCGTTGTCGATGATAATTCTGTGTTCGGAGAGGCTTTAGGTGCTGCTGATACTATCAGTTTGGTGGTGGCGCTAGTTCTATTCATTAAAGAAGCTCCAGACCGCAGAAAACAATTTCATTATCAAGCCTGGAGTATAGTTGATGTCTCACACAATGTTAAAGTTAGTTATGCCAGAATTTTGGCACTACAAGATTTAAATGAGGATAGTGTTTCTCTGAGAGGTTTGGATGCTCCTGGTGTAGAGTTAGTAGATATTAATCTCTCCCATGCCAATCTGAGTAAAGCCAATTTGATGGAAAGCGACTTGAGTAATGCTAATTTGAGCTATGCAAATTTAGATAATGCTAATCTCAGTCAGGCTAAACTTAGTGGTGCAAATTTGAGTCATGCAAAATTAGGTTTTGCTAACTTGAGTCAGGCTAATTTTAGTAGTGCCAATCTCAATCATGCTAATTTGATTTGTGCCGATTTGAGTCATGCTAATTTAAGTGGTGCTAATTTGAAAGATGCTAGTTTAAGTGGTGCTAATTTGGAGGGAGCTTACCTCACTGGTGCAAATCTCAAAAATGCTAAGGTTAGCGATTATGAACTGAGTAGTGCTTTCCTGGAAGGTGCGATTATGCCTAATGGCTCAAAATATAAATCTCTAGAAGATGGGGGTACAAACAATTAAATTGATGTCAGATATTGACCATTTTACGATGTGTTAAAATGATGGGGATAAATCGCAGGAAAATCAAGGTTTCAACAGGCGATTCACCAACACTGGCAAAAGCCACATTCTTCAGTATTTTACAGCCTATCTACGATCTCCGAATCTTTAAAAATCTGGCTAAATATCCTGAAGTTGTTTCTAAAACACACTCTTGCAATGTTCAAAAGCCTTGGTACAAAAAATTTCCAAAATGTGCTTATGTTTGGTTGGGATTCATAGCTTCGTTCGAGACAAAATCTGTACTTCACTCAACTGAGAGTAGGTTTCGACTACGCTCAACCACCGCGCTCAACCAGCAGGGTTTTTAGCAAATCTGCGGGCTACAACGGGTCTTTTCGTAAAAAAACCGGGTTTCTGGACCCCATGCGTCCAGGACTAACTTTTTTGAAGTTCTGACATCGATCGCCCCTTTAACCAATAAGTTTTGTAGAAAACCCGCCCTGTACTTCGGTAAGCACCACTTTTTTACCTGCATGACAGCCAAAAAGATTGTGCTAGAATCCTCAATACATAGTCGTAGGTTGGGCACAGGCCGAGAAGAACAATCTTCTTGCAGTCTAGGGGAGGTTGTAGGTCAGCCACCATTTGGGTCTTCCCAGTTGAAAGCCACCCTGCAACAGCAGCCTAGAATCTGCAACCGCTTTTCCAGTGCGGCAGAGCGGTTGAGAGTGTCACGCTAGAATAAGCAATACGAGTTAACACTCGAACACAAACGCCCGCTCAAGCGAGCGTGACCTCAAAACGGGCACATAGCAGGTGATGGGAATAAATCATGTTTGAACGCTTCACAGAAAAAGCAATAAAAGTAATCATGCTGGCCCAGGAAGAAGCACGTCGCCTGGGTCACAACTTCGTAGGGACAGAACAGATCCTCCTGGGTCTGATCGGAGAAGGAACCGGAGTTGCAGCCAAAGTCCTCAAATCAATGGGGGTCAACCTCAAAGATGCTCGGATTGAGGTCGAAAAAATTATCGGGCGCGGTTCGGGCTTCGTCGCAGTCGAAATTCCGTTCACCCCTCGCGCCAAGCGGGTTCTAGAACTGTCCCTCGAAGAAGCTCGCCAACTCGGACACAATTACATCGGTACCGAACACCTGCTCCTGGGTCTGATCCGCGAAGGTGAAGGAGTCGCGGCCAGAGTCTTGGAAAATCTGGGAGTAGACTTGTCGAAAGTCCGCACCCAAGTGATTCGGATGCTGGGAGAAACCGCAGAAGTCGCAGCCACTGGTGGCGGTGCTCGCACCAAAACCCCAACCCTCGATGAGTTCGGGTCTAACCTAACTCAAATGGCGGTGGATGGGAAGCTTGACCCAGTAGTCGGACGCCAAAAAGAAATCGAACGGGTCATCCAAATCCTTGGTCGCCGTACCAAAAATAACCCGGTACTCATCGGTGAACCTGGAGTTGGCAAAACCGCGATCGCCGAAGGTCTGGCCCAACGCATCGCTAACAACGACATCCCAGACATCCTGGAAGATAAGCGCGTCGTCACCCTCGATATCGGCTTGCTCGTCGCCGGTACGAAATACCGGGGGGAATTTGAAGAACGCCTCAAAAAAATCATGGATGAAATCCGCACGGCGGGTAACGTGATTTTAGTCATTGACGAAGTACACACTTTGATCGGTGCTGGTGCGGCGGAAGGGGCGATCGATGCTGCGAACATTCTCAAGCCAGCTTTGGCCAGAGGCGAACTCCAGTGTATCGGCGCTACAACTTTAGACGAGTATCGCAAGCACATTGAGCGCGATGCAGCCCTAGAACGGCGCTTCCAGCCCGTGATGGTCGGCGAACCGACTGTTGATGAAACGATCGAGATTCTCTTCGGCCTGCGGGAACGCTACGAACAGCACCACAAGCTGAAAATCTTGGATACAGCCCTGGAAGCCGCAGCCAAATTATCGCACCGGTACATCTCCGATCGCTTTTTACCAGATAAAGCAATTGACTTGGTAGATGAAGCAGGTTCGAGAGTCCGTCTGATTAACTCTCAACTTCCTCCCGCAGCCAAGGAACTTGACAAAGAACTGCGCCAAGTCCTGAAGGATAAAGACGAAGCAGTCCGTTCTCAAGACTTTGATAAGGCCGGGGAATTGCGCGATCGCGAAATGACGATCAAAGCCGAAATTCGCGCTATTTCCCAAGCCAAAAAAACCGACTCGGCAACCCGTGGCGACACTGATCCATCGCCAGTAGTTACCGAAGAAGACATTGCCCAAATCGTGGCAAGCTGGACAGGAGTTCCGGTTAACAAACTGACCGAATCCGAGTCCGAAAAACTGTTGCACATGGAAGATACCCTGCACCAGCGTTTGATCGGCCAAGACGAAGCTGTCAAAGCCGTTTCCCGCGCCATTCGTCGCGCCCGCGTTGGCTTGAAAAATCCCAATCGCCCGATCGCCAGTTTCATCTTCTCCGGCCCCACCGGTGTTGGTAAAACTGAACTCACCAAAGCCCTAGCCGGCTACTTCTTCGGTTCCGAAGAGGCGATGATTCGGTTGGATATGTCCGAGTATATGGAACGTCACACCGTCTCCAAACTGATCGGTTCTCCTCCTGGCTACGTCGGCTACAACGAAGGTGGACAACTCACAGAAGCAGTCCGTCGTCGTCCTTACACAGTTGTGCTATTCGACGAAATCGAAAAAGCTCACCCCGATGTCTTCAATATGCTTTTGCAAATATTAGAAGACGGCCGTTTAACTGATGCCAAAGGTCGCACCGTAGACTTCAAAAATACGCTGCTGATTATGACATCTAACATCGGTTCTAAGGTGATTGAAAAAGGTGGTGGTGGCCTCGGTTTCGAGTTCAGCGATAACCAAGCCGATGCTACTTATAACCGCATTCGTTCTTTGGTTAATGAAGAACTGAAGAACTATTTCCGCCCAGAATTCCTCAACCGACTTGACGAAATTATCGTCTTCCGTCAGTTGAACAGAGAGGAAGTCAAGGAAATCGCTGTCATCATGCTCAAAGAAGTGTTCGGCCGTTTGACAGAACAGGGTATCACTCTGGAAGTTACCGAAAAGTTCAAGGAAAGGCTCGTAGAAGAGGGCTACAACCCCAGTTACGGTGCCAGGCCTCTGCGCCGCGCTATCATGCGGTTGTTGGAAGACAGTTTGGCTGAGGAAATCCTTTCTGGACGCATCAAGGATGGCGACACCGCTATTGTGGATGTGGGTGAGGATGGCATTGTCAAGGTGTTGCAAGGCGAGAAGCGGGAATTGCTACCCCAAGGTGTGGTGCTGACTAAGGCTGACTAAAGTGCGATCGGCTAACCCTAAATTATAGCATAAAAGAAGCAGAGAATCGCTAAAATTCTCTGCTTCTTTTATGCTGAATACATACAGCGGTTCCCGCTGTTATGAGGTGCAATTAATAGTAATGAAATATCATTTTATTGTCGCTAAAGAAACCGGGTTTTTCCCCAAGTCTGTCGCAAAAACCCGGTTTCTGGACACCGTTACGAATTTACCCATGAATTAGAATCCCCGCGCCTGTTTGTCGGGGAGTATGTCAAACTATCTTAGCCCACTCTATCCAAGTTTCCATCGGGCGGAAACCGACTGATTGGTAAAGCTTTGTCGCTCCTGTCAAACTATCAGCATCGACGCTGAGTTTGGCGGTATTTGCACCGGCGGCTTTTAATCGATGCAAGCCAGCTAATAACATGGCTTTTCCTAAACCCATTTTCCGATAGTCGCGCCGTGTACCTAATAATTCAATCCAGCCGTCTTTTGTGCTGCTATTATTGTTTTTTTGCGGTTTGATTTGACAGTCGCAGAAAGCTGCAAATTTACGATCGCCCGAAACAGCAATTAAGTCCAATTCTGGCTGATAATTCGGGTCTTGCATCCAGTATCGCACGGTTTCCGCCGTTAAATCATGATGATTCCAATGATCGATGAATGACTGGTTGAACATCTCTACCCAAGGTTGGATGTCTTTTTCGCCCGATACGTGGGTTAATGCAAAGTTGGCGGGGAATTCGGGGGTGGGAATGGGATCGCAAAGCGATCGGGCCATTGTCCAAAAATAGCGATCGACTCCAAAACCCTGTTTCTCAAGTAGCATGATTTCATCGGTTTTATCCTCCCGGCTGTAGGTACGCAATTTTGCAGGTAAATGCTGTGCTTTTCCTACTTCACTCAGCCGTGTTTCTCCCCATTTAATTATGTCTTTTTCTAAGTCTTCACCTCGGACATTTGGATGCACATAAAACCAGAGACAAGCGTCTATTTCATCGTGGGAATCGGGCATATCTAACAGTGCTAAACCGATGAGTTTATAGTTGCCATCTTCCCATAATTGTACGTCGCGGGCTTGGTCAAGTTTGGGTGCATCAAGTATTAGTTTGAGTTCAGTTGCTGAGACTTCTTCGCCGAGTTTGTCGATGGCTTCGCAGATTTCGATCAGATTTGCGATCGCACACCAGTCACTTTCGCCCCCGTAAGAGCGCATTTTCAAGGTAGTCATAAAAAACTTACAATCCGTAATTTCGGATTGTTCCTATTAGTGGATATTGACAAATGAGTACAGTGATTCAGACATTTTGCACAAATGTCAGTAACAGGCAAGATGCCTGTTGCACAAGAAGTAAATGTTCTTGTGTGGCGGGTTTCGATGTCCGCGCCTAAACTGCTTTTAGTAGGGAAACGGCATTGCCGTGTCCTTTGAGAATGGTGTTGATAAAACTCAGAAACCTGTTTATATCACCCAGGCTTTCAGGTTTTATCTTATAGCGCAATCATAAAAATTGGTTTGCCCTTTTGGGCTGGTTTTGTGTTTGAATTTATGGCTGGATGTCGATGAGCCGCGCTCTCTTTCGTTACCGAGCTTGGTGCTTGAGTAACTATCATTTGAATAAAGTTTATTAAGCTAAGTAAAGAAGTCGTCACCTCTGTTGGGTAGTTGGTTTTTACTTTTGCTATCTAATTCAACTATAACCGCAGGGGTTGTTTTTGGCAAGTTTGAGATGAAGGGAATCTTGCTAGTCCGGTAGGGACACGGCAGTGCCGTGTCCCTACAGCCGTCTGGTGTATTTCATCTATTTAATAAACGTTATACTAACGAGGGTGAAATTTAGACTAATCTTAAACTAACGTTAAACTAGAATTTCTGATTGATAGAAGGTTAAATATGCTCGATAACCTGGATTTAGATATTTCCCTGGATAAGGAAACCTACGATGCCAAAATTGAAGTTTTAATGCAAAAGTTGCGATCGCTCCAACAAGCCTGCTGGGAAAAAAAACTGCCCATCATCATTGTCCTTGAAGGTTGGGCGGCCGCGGGCAAAGGCGCGCTGGTCAAAAAAATGGTCGGTTACATGGATCCGCGAGGATTTACAGTACACCCGATTTGGCCGCCGTCAGTCGCAGAGTTGGGCTATCCTTTTTTGTGGCGGTTTTGGCAGAAACTTCCAGCCCGCGGTCGAATTGGTTTTTTCTATCATTCTTGGTACACTCATGTGCTAGAAGACCGATTGTTCGATCGGGTATCCGATGCCCAAGTACCCACAGCCATAAGACAAATCAACTCCTTCGAGCGCCAGATGGTAGATGACGGCGCAGCAATTGCCAAATTCTGGGTTCACCTCAGCAAAAAAGAACTCAAACACCGGCTCAAAAAACTTGAAGAGGACAGCCTACAAGCTTGGCGAGTGCGCCCCGAAGACTGGAAACAAGCCAAAAAATACACAGAATACAAAACTTTTGCCGAAGAAATGGTCTCCCAAACAGGGACTGGGCCAGCACCCTGGACATTAGTAGAAGGCGATTGCGAACGTTGGGCGAGAGTCAAAGTTCTCACACAAATGGCAGCCACAATTACAGAAGCCTTAGACAGACAAATGATGCAATCAGTACCGATACAATTGCCACATCAAGAACACTTACAACCTACCGAACCAGATTTACTCGCCCAAGTCGATTTAACTCAATCGCTGTCGCCTGAAGAGTATAAACAGCAACTGCGTGAAGAACAAACCCGTTTTGGCAAATTGCAACAAAGCATCGACAAAGATCAAATACCTGTGTTAGTGCTGTTTGAAGGCTGGGATGCGGCCGGCAAAGGAGGAGCAATCAAACGTTTGACCGACATCCTAGACCCCCGTAGTTACACAGTTAATCCCTTTGCGGCCCCGACAGATGAAGAAAAAGCCCACCAATACCTGTGGCGATTCTGGCGGAAGTTACCAACGGCGGGCAAAATTAGTATTTGCGATCGGAGTTGGTATGGTAGAGTGCTCGTCGAGCGAGTTGAAGGATTTGCCACCGAACCCGAATGGCGCAGAGCTTACCAGGAAATCAACGAATTTGAGGAGCAACTCACCAGTTTCGGTTGTGTCTTAGTGAAGTTTTGGCTGCACATCAGTCCTGATGAGCAACTAAAACGGTTTACAGAACGACAAAGTAATCCCTTCAAACAATACAAACTCACCGACGAAGATTGGCGGAATCGCCAAAAGTGGAATTTTTATGAAGTCGCGGTAAATCAAATGATTCAGCGCACCAGCACGCCGACTGCTCCCTGGACACCAATTGCGGCCGATGACAAGTATTATGCTCGTGTTAAAGTAATTCAAACGGTAACGCAGGCAATTCGGAATCAACTGAAACGCCGATAAATTGGTAGCAGTGAATGGGTAACAGGTAATAGGGAAAAATAGTAGACAGCAGGAATCAGGCAAAATAGTCAATTCTACCTGTCTGCGATCGACCGATCACTAATTTTACCAATCAACTATTGCCAGCTATCAATTACCGATTAACTAAATCCAGTAACTTAAATACAGACAATATTGCAAGATGTTTGTACTACTAGCTCGCGTTCTATTTCTATTCCTGTTGTTCTCACTAATCAGATCTTGGTGGGATCAATCAGGAGGCAAAGACAATCCATTATTAGACCGGCTGCGTGTCTTATTGCTGATCAGCTTTTTGCTGCTGGCATTTTTTGCCTCCGATACCCCCGTCGGAGATGCGATTGGCGGTCTACTAGCTTTCTTCTTTCAGCCGCTAGGTTTTTCGATTACGTCGCTGGTGATTGCATCAGCCTTGATCACAAACGGTGGCATCAAAAACCCAGCACCCAAATTAATCCTGGCATCCCTGCTAGTTTTGATACTTTCGAGTATGCCTGTTGTGTCCCACTGGTTCGTCGATCAAGCAGGACGGGAAGCCGCAGCCAATGCTCAGACAGCTTGCTGTGACGAAACTGCTGCGGCAATTGTCCTGTTGGGCAAGGGTACGACTCAGCCTCACATCCCCAACCAGGTGTCGATTCAACTAACAGATACAGGCAATCGTTTGCCCTATGCTGCTGTGCTTTACAGAAAACAATTAGCACCTTTGGTGATTGTTACTGCTGGACCCAGACAGGAGTTGGAGAGTTATGATAGCGAAGCTAAGGATATCCAGACTTTGCTAGCAAGCAATATGGGTGTTCCTCGCAGCAGCATTGTTCTCGACGAGAACGGCAAGAACATCCGCACCAGCGCTAAGGAAGTGAGAAAGATTTTGGATAGCCGGGGCATCGATCGCAAGGTACTCCTGGTTACTTCTGCGATTCAGATGCGCCGTGCTACCCGTGCTTTTGCTAATGCGGGAATCGAGGTGATTCCTAGAGCTACCGATTCCTACACTTTTCAAGCCACATCGGGAGGGAGGTCTAGGCTGCATATAAATGCGGCAGATTTTCTACCCACCGCAAAAGCTTTGGTAAGGACGACTGAAGTATTCGATGAATACTTCAGGCAGTTTTATGACTATTTGTATTACTGGCAGGGTCGAGATGCCTAAAATCCCGCCTAACAGTTACTGAGCGAAGCGTCGCACTGAGCCCTTTAAATCGAAGCGAAGCGAACGGCTATGCTCAGGATAAACTCCGCCGAAGTCTCGAAGTGTTGTTAGGCAATGCAAACTGCTCCCCAGATTGGTTTAACATCTCACTAGATGAAGGAGACCTTTGTGGGGAGTTGTAGTGGTATTTTCTGATTCCGGCGGGGTCGCCGACAGCCAGGTTGACTATCAATAAAAACACCGCCCAAAAGATATTTGTTTCCCATGCAGGGGCCGGTTTTTTCGGTTGCTCTGCGGCTTTGACTGACTCGACGTTGACTTTGATGTCTAGTTTGCCTTCAATTTCTTTGCCTTTGAGAACTCCGTCGCTGCATACACCCTTAAAAATCATCGGAGCAGGTTTTGCTGCTTCTTCTGGTTTTTTTTCTTCTGTTTTCGCTGCATCTGTCATTTTGGTGTCCTGATTGTGGTGAATTCTGTTGGATAGTAATTTCTCAGAGGTTAGGGGGGTTTTCCGGAAGGATTACCGATTTCTCTGAAAAAATTAAGTAGTAGAAGCACCCTGCCCCCTTGTTGGGGTTTGAAAATCACGATCGCGATTGGGCCCTGTTATTCCTGGTTGTTTGGTTAACAACTTTGCGTTTAAAGCTGCTATTTATTTATCTGGGTTAAGAGCAGGTTTTTATGCAAAGCAATTTTTTTTATTAAATTTATTCTAAAATTGGATTTAAAAAGATTTGTGATCTCGATCGGGCTGTTAACTGTTGACTGCCTGCCCTGAGCCCTTCGACCCAACGACTGCGTTGTCAAAAAAAACAACAAACAACAAATTCTCAATGCCCCATTCCCTTCGACATTTCGACTACGCTCAATGACCGATGCCCAATGCCCGATGACCGATGCCCGATGACCGATGCCCCATTCCCCATCATGACCGCTATATCTCGTCTGCAAGCAGAACAATTGGAAGCTTGGGCAACAGAGGCAATTAATCGCAGTCTATCCGGTCAAATGCCCGCGTACATACCCCTGCTTGCTCAGGCCGATCGCCAAAAGTTTGCCGTGCAAATTCGGTCAATTGATGGTGAAAAATTTAGCTTGGGTAACGAAGATCAAATATTCCCGTTGATGAGCGTAGTTAAGCCTTTTTTGCTGCTTTATCTACTGTGTGAATTGGGGGAAACAGCGGTATTTGACAGGGTTGGCTGTGAACCTTCGGAACTGCCTTTTAATTCTCTGACTCAACTCCAAATAGACCAGGGAAAGCCGAGAAATCCGATGATTAATAGCGGGGCGATCGCCTTGGCATCTCTGATTCCTGGTAAAAATGCAGTCCTTCGGTGTCAAAACTTCCTCTATTGGCTGAATCAACAGGCAGAGAGTGAGTTCTTGGTTGATGAGTTAATGTTAGATTCAGTCAAGGCAAATCCTAATCAAAATAATCGGAATCTTGCTTTAGAAATGGTAAAACTTGGTGTAATTCCCGATCCCGAAATTGCTTTGGAAACCTACAATCGGGTCTGTTGTTTGTCGGGAACTGTGGAGGATTTGACTAGGCTGGGAATGCTCTTGGTCAATAGGGGCGATCGCAAAATTTCAGAACATGGCCGCACTGTCAAAGCATTGATGGCAACTTGCGGTTTGTATGAGGCATCGGGACGGTTTGCGGTGCGGGTGGGATTACCTACAAAGTCGGGAGTTAGCGGGGCTGTACTGTCGGTGATTCCGGGTCAAGGTGCGATCGGCTGTTATAGTCCGCCCCTGGACAAAGAGGGAAATTCTGTAGGTGGCTTATGTCTGTTGGAAGGAATAGCGAAATCTCTGCGACTGAGTATATTTGATTAGAAAAGACCTGTTCCGATGTAGACGGCAAAAGGTAAAATGAGCTGTTGAGTATAAGTTATATAGAGCAGGAGAACATTTTCAGTGGCAATAGAAGTAGGTCAGAGAGTTAAGGTGCGCCGTCTCAGAGATCGGATGTCCGCAGATATCGTAGGCAAGTTGAAAACGAATCCAGTCGGTACCGTTGACAGTTTCAGAATGGTTGACGGCAGTGGAGTAGGTGTGGTTGTTAAGTTTGACGGTTTTGCGACTTGGTTTTTTGAAGACGAACTGGAAGCCGTTTAGCAGATGCTGAAGGAAGAAGGAAGAAGGAAGAAGGAAGAAGGAAGAGGGAAGAGGGAAAATTTTCCCAACTCTTCCCCTCTCCCACTCTCCCACTCTCCCCCTCTCCTCTTCCTCGACTCTCTCCTCCCCACTCTGGCTGAAGATTGCGTTTAAATGTTAAGTATTAAGCTTTGGCAGTGAGAACAGAAAATGGCTTTGATTTTAACATTTTTGGGCAAAGGCGGCACTGGCCGTAGTACGATCGCGATCGCAACTGCGAAGAAATATGCGGCTCAAGGCAAGCGAGTTCTGCTGCTGAGCCAAGATCCAGGGCCTGGATTGGGCATTCTCCTGGGAATTCCCCTGACTTCCACTCTGCAAGAAATCGCCCCGAATTTCAAAGCAGTTCAGGTGCAAAGTGCGCCGCTGCTGGAACGTAGATGGGACGAGGTTAAACAATTGGAAGCCCAATATGTCCGCACACCTTTTTTCAAGCAGATTTATGGTCAAGAATTGGGGGTGTTACCGGGAATGGACAGCGCGTTGGCCCTGAATGAACTTCGGGAATATGACGATAGCAAACAATATGATGCGATCGTTTATGATGGTACCGGCGGCATGGATACGCTGCGGATGCTGGGAATGCCGGAAATTTTGAGTTGGTACATTCGTCGCTTTCGCCAAGCTTTGGTGGATTCCGATTTGGGCAAAGCTTTGTCGCCTTTTATTCAACCGGTGATTAGTACGGTGTTGACTGTGGATTTGTCGGGGGACAATGCTTTTAAGTCTACTCAGCAAGTCGATAATCTGTTGGATAAGGGTAAGGAAGCGTTGGCAAATCCGAACCGTACTGCTGCTTATTTGGTGACGAATGGGGATGCAAGTGCGATCGCCACGGCCCGCTATTTGTGGGGAAGTTCTCAACAAATTGGCTTGACTGTGGGCGGTGTGATTCTCAATCAAGTAGCTGTTACAGAAACTATTGCCGCTGATTTTGATCCTTTGACAGCAGTTTCGGTGCCGGCCCATAGTGACAATAATTGGCAACCGCTAATTGATGCTTTACCAGATTTTTCTGAGGCGATAAGTGCTCCTAAGCCGATCGACATAAATATTGCCCAACGTCAAGTTAGTTTATTTTTGCCGGGATTTGACAAGAAAGAAATTAAATTGATTCAATCGGGGCCAGAAGTGACGATCGAAGCAGGCGATCAGCGGCGTAATATTTTGTTACCTCCGCAGCTAACAGGGAAATCTGTTACGGGCGCTAAGTTCCTAAACAGTTATTTGATCGTGTCTTTTTAGCAGTTATGGAGTAAGATTAAATGAACCGCGAAGACGCTAAGGACGCGAAGGAAGAAAAAGAAGAAGATATAGTTATTCCTTCGCGCTCTTTATGTCTTCGCCGTTCGTTCAAAAGTATGAACAAAGATATTGCAAAGAACCTTGCTTTCAGATTAATAACTTATCTAATTTTTCCAATATTTCTATCTGTCAGTAGTGCGGAAATTGTCTTACGGGTTGCGGGATACAAACCTTGGCAAATAGAAAATGTTGATGTTGCTATTCAACCCAAAGGTAACTTTTTCACTAAGGATTCTGAACTGGGCTACAAGCATTTGCCAGGAAAATTCAAAGTAACACTTAACGGCAATTACTCATTTAATGCAACTCACCTCAACAACAGTTTAAGAATTACACATCCTCTCAATACTTACCATTTACAATCAAATAAGCCAGAGATTTGGATATTTGGCTGTTCTTTTACCTACGGTTGGTCATTGAATGACAATGAGACTTATGCTTGGTTACTACAACAGAAATTACCACAATATGAAATTGTCAACTTTGGTGTTAATGGCTACGGGAATATACATTCACTTATTCAGTTTAAACAAGCACTGAAACAAGGTAATAAACCCAAGGTTGCTGTAATTTCCTATGCGGGTTTTCACGACAGGCGCAATACTTTTTCCAGGGCGAGAAGAAAGCAATTGGCTGATTGGAATAAACTCGGTATTCTGTTGCAGCCTGATGCTAGGCTGAATAAACAAAATAATTTTACTTACAATATGGTAAAACTTGAGTATCAGGAGTTGCCGTTGATGCGGGTTTCGGCGTTAGTGAATTTTCTGGAGGTTAGTTACAATCAATTTGAGGAGGAATTGTACAGAAGCCACGAGGTTTCTAAGGCAATTATTGCAGAGTTTAACCGTTTGGCTGAGACTAATGGGGTTAAGCTGGTGGTTGCGGGAATTAACCCTGGTTCTGCTAAGATGTTGGCGGAACTCAATCGGGATGGTATTGCGACGGTGGATATTTCTGTTGATTTGAAAGTACCGGCTAATAATAATTTACCGCATGATTTGCATCCAAGTGCGATCGCCAATCAGCAATACGCACAAAAATTAGAACGTTTCTTGCACAATATCGAATAAATTTGAAATCTTCCAGCATTGTCAATTTCTTCATCCTGAGATTACGGAGTTTTAAATACAAATCATTTTGTATTTGCTGTCATCGTTTTTGCCACAGATATAAGCTGAGCCGGAGTTAAATCATCCTCTGGATTGGCAACTGGGCCCCAGTTTGTATATTGAGTGGTTCTACCTGCACGTATTGCCGCAAAGGCTCGAATAGATTGCAAGTTACCGCGAGCCATTTCAAAATAAGTGTAAGTGGCTCCCCAGCACAGGAATTGATTGGTAATTCCTCCGATTCTTCCATTGCCTAAATCCATGATTTTTACTAAAGAAACAGAGACATTCGTTAGACAAGCTTTGTTATAATAAGAATAAGCTACCGGAGCATTTTTGTTGTATTTATCGTTAGTTGCAAATATTGCTAGCTCAGAGGGAGTCATAGCGAAACAAGGATTTGCTGTGGACAGAAAAACAATTGTAGTAGTTAGTAATTTTTTCATGATATGAAACCTTTTCTATTTACTAAGTAGAGGGTGGGCAAATGCCCGCCCTCTAACAACTTATCCCATAATCTCTGCAAAAAAGGCGATCGTCTCTTTCAACGATTTCACAAACACATCAATCTCCTCATAAGTATTGTAAAAGTACAAACTCGCCCGCGCCGTAGATGAAATGTTCAAATAGCGGTGCAAAGCTTGCGTGCAGTGATGTCCCGATCGAATTGCGATTCCCTCCTCATCCAACATCGTAGACAAGTCTTGAGGGTGAATTTCTCCCGCTGTAAATGCCGCTAACGCCGCCCTACCTTCGCCGTTGCTGTCTGGCTGTGGGCCGTAGATTTTAATTTCGGGAATTTGGCGCAATTGTTGAAACAGATAAGCCGTCAATTCGGCTTCGCAAGCGTGAATCTGCTCCATGCCTATGTTATTAAGATAGTCGATCGCGGCACCAAGTGCGATCGCCTCTCCGATTGCAGGTGTGCCCGCCTCAAATTTGTGTGGCAAATCGGCATAAGTGGAATATTCGAGAAATACATCAGCAATCATCTCGCCACCGCCGAAAAACGGAGGCATTTCTCTCAGCAAGTCTAGCTTTCCATACAAAAAACCAATGCCAGTTGGAGCACACATTTTGTGCCCAGAAGCAACCAGCCAATCGCAATCCATAGCCTGCACATCTACTACCATATGCGGCACGCTTTGGCAAGCATCAATTAAAACTTTTGCGCCGAAACTGTGGGCAATTTGGCAGATTTCGTTGACTGGATTGATGCAGCCCAAAGTATTAGAAACGTGAACGATTGAGACTAGCTTAGTTTTATCAGAAATCAGGGTTTTGAATTGTGCTAAATCAAACTCTTGAGTCTCCGTTAACTCGACAAACTTCAGCACCGCACCCGTTTTTTGAGCTATCATTTGCCAGGGAACCAGATTGCTGTGGTGTTCCATTACTGACAAGATAATTTCATCTCCGACTTGCAGATTGTTCAAACCCCAAGAATAAGCAACTAAATTAATCGCTTCGGTAGCATTGCGAGTGTAAACAATTTCTTGTCGGGAAGCCGCATTGATAAAAGCAGCAACTTTATCTCTAGCGCCTTCGTAAGCATCTGTGGCTTTTCCGCTGAGAGTGTGGGCCCCCCGATGGACGTTGGAATTATATTTTTCGTAGTAATCGCGCCAAGCATTGAGGACAACTACAGGTTTTTGAGATGTCGCTGCATTGTCGAGATATACTAGCGGTTTACCGTTGACTTTTTCCTTGAGAATTGGGAAGTCACTGCGAACTTTTGAGGCTAATGTTTTTTCTTGAATAAGTGTCATATAGGAGAAGGAAGAAGGAAGAAGGAAGACGGAAGAGGGAAGACGGAAGACGGAAGAAGGAAGAAGGAAGAGGGAAGAAAAGGATAATTTTGTCAGGTTTGTAGAGATAGTGTAGGTTGGGTAGCCCTTCGACTCCGCTCAGGAACCGCGTCAGCGAAATCCAACACATTATTTTAAAAGAGTTGGGTTTCGCTATCGCGTCAACCCAACCTACATTATCTACACTACAAACGGTTAGACTAAGATTGGATGGCCATGCAGGTTGAAAGCATTTTTGCTACTCCAATAATTGGCAATTTATCCAGAATTTCCGCCGCAAAAGCATCAATCAGCAAGTAGCGACTTCTCTCTAAATCCAAGCCACGACTTTGTAAGTAGAAAAGTTCATCATCCTCTAACTGGCTGACAGTTGCACCGTGGGAACATTTCACGTTATCGGCGACAATTTCTAACTGCGGTTTAGTGTCTACGCGAGCTCTTGATGACAGCAATAAATTCCGGCTTAATTGTCCCGCATCGGTCAATTGTGCGGCTTTGGGAACGAAAACTTTGCCGTTAAATACAGCGCGAGCTCTGTTACCAATGATGCACTTATGCAGTTGGCGACTGGTGCCGTGGGGATGATTGAAACTAATCAAACTATGAGTGTCGGATAACTGTTCGCCAAAGGCTACGGTTAAACCATTTAAGGTTGTTTCAGTTCCTTCACCATGCTGAAATACTTCTAAATTATGGCGCGATATTTTGCCGCCCAAGCTGATAGCATGACAAGTATAACGACTGTTGCGAGATTGCGCGATCGCACTTCTGCCAATATGCACAACGTTCAAACCTTCCCGCTGGAGTCGAACATGATTCACAGTAGCATTTTCGCCGACAACAATATCCGTTACCGCATTCGTAAATGCCGCGACATTACCAATAGTTGCGTAATCCTCAATCAAGGTGACATTGCTTCCAGGCTCTGCTATAACCACGCAGTGCGGCTGACACATGGTCGGAGATGCGCCTGGTGCGGTCAGGAAGAGCAAATGAATCGGAAGTGCGATCGGCATATTAGCAGGTACGAACACCACCGCAGAATCGACCAAACCCGCAATATTTAAAGCAGTAAATACTTCAGTTTGTTCTCTGTGCTTGTTCAAAACATCAGCGATGCGCGCCTGATATTTTTCCGGTGCATTGGAGAGATTACCTACATAAAAATCCGGCAAATTCACCGTTGACAAATCAGGCGTATAAACACCATTGACAAATACCAATCTTAAAGGTAAATCGTCCTTGTTTTTTACAGGCATGATAATATCAGACAGTTTAATTGCTGACTGATTACTCTGCGGTACATTAAACTGAACTTGCGACAGTGGCGACAAATCAGTGAATCGCCATTCTTCATCCCTTACAGTGGGAAAGTTCGCAGAAAGAACGTATTGAGTCGCAATGTCACGCAAACTATCCAACCCGTAAGCAGAACTTTTGCCATTAACTCCGTCCAACTTTTCACACTGATTCACCAAACCAGCCAAAAACATTTCTCTAGTAGCAACCTGAGTATTAATCATCGCGCGCCAACTCCTGCTGCTTCCTCTTCCACAACCCAGTCATAACCGCGCTCTTCCAATTCCAAGGCCAACTCTTTCGGGCCAGTCAGGATAATTCTACCAGCTTCCATGACGTGAATGAAATCAGGGATAATGTAATTCAACAAGCGCTGATAGTGAGTAATTACCAACATACAATTTTCAGTAGTTGATAACTGATTCACACCGCCGGCGACAATTTTGAGAGCATCGATATCTAAGCCAGAATCAGTTTCGTCCAAAATAGCTAATTTAGGTTCTAATATAGCCATTTGCAAAATCTCATTCCGCTTTTTCTCGCCACCGGAAAAACCTTCATTAACACTGCGGTTCAAGAAAGAGTCATTCATCTTGACAATATCCAGCTTTTGCTCGACAAAATCTTGGAAATCAAAAGCATCCAATTCTTCCAAGCCGCGATGTTTGCGGTGAGCGTTGTAAGCCACGCGCAAGAAATCCAGATTGCTAACACCGGGAATTTCTAAAGGATATTGGAAAGCTAGAAACACGCCAGCCAAAGAGCGTTCTTCTGGCGGTAGTTCCAGTAAATTCTGCCCCAAAAATGTCACTTCTCCACCCGTTACGGTATAAGCAGGATGGCCGGCTAATATTTTGGATAAGGTGCTTTTTCCTGAACCATTGGGGCCCATGATGGCGTGAATTTCGCCGGATTTTATTTCGAGGTTCAAACCCTTGAGAATTTGGGTATCTTCGACATTCGCAGTTAAGTTGCGGACGGATAATACCACTTGACTATTTTCTACAATCATCTCTGTTTTTCCTTTGCCTCAATGCAGTTTACTTGTTTGTTCTCCTGGTTCCTAGGCTCTGCCTAGGAATGCGTATCGCGAGGCTCTGCCTCGTCGGAAACG